>CAYRHD010000006.1:13336-79459 GCA_964424065.1 uncultured Alphaproteobacteria bacterium | reverse complement strand
GGAAAAAAAATTTCGAAAAAAATATGGGTTTCATCCCGGTGTACTTTTTCGGAATGAGGAAGCAAGAATAAGAGAAGATATAAGAAGAGACTTACAACAGCCAGAGATATCGAAAATAACAGAGCTTCTAAGGAATAGGATAGAAAGAGAAGGTCTGGTGCCTTATGTAAAAAGAGTTCTTCATCATTTATTTGGAAAGGTTGATGTTTTAGAAAATGCTCCTCTTCCCTTTCCAAATAATTGGCGTAAGTTAGAAAAGTTTGTTTTTACCGCTAAGTTTCCAAAGCAGAAAGGCACAGAAGCTAGGAAAGAGTAAACTCATCTTTGTTAATGCAGGTAGAAATTTTTCTATGACTGAGAGTTGCTTTTTCTCTTATTTTTCACATCAATAACAAAAGTGACAAAAAGAAAAATCAGAGCCAGCCCATAACATATAAATGTTACCCAACGAGCACTTTTATAAATGGTGGGATTATATTCTAACAAAATCGTTGATGTTTGGGGAGGAACCGTCAATTTTATCAAACCATAAAATGAGTCTATATTTGCTCCTTCAGCTCGCCATTCAGGGCGCCACATCGTATTCAGAAGCAACGTGCGAGTATCTTCCGAAGGTGAAAACGCAAGGGAAATCTGGTTATCATTCTCACCCACCTGCACAGGATCAGCCCAAGGATTGGTTAGCTGAACAAGGGAATCAACATTCATGCATGTTAAAGAATTATCATTTTCCCCACATCGCGAGTGACGCTTTACCTTTGCAACCTCATGATCACTTACAAAAAATGCTCGTGGAAAAGCATGAGGATTTGCAAATACAGCTATCCTTTCAGAAGGAATACTGACATCTGGATTTACAGCACCAATACGTATCAAACCATGTTCTAAATAACTCTCAGTGTCTTTTCCTACAACAACCCTAATACCCATTAAATCAAGCAATGCTGGAGATTCTTGAACCCAGTCATAAGCATTTTTTATACAGCGATTTCGTTTAAAGCCTAACGTACTGATCATTCCATAGGGTTTAGATTGAGCCGGATGAATTGAATCAACCGAAATTCCTTTGCATAAATAGGGTACTTCTTGCAGACCACGAAGGGGTAAAGAGTTGAGACAAAACCCTTCTTTTGCTAAACGTCCCCCAAAGGACTGGAAAACACTAAAACCATCGTAGACAACGCGCTTTGTCTGATTTTGAGGTTCGACACTCTTTTCTGAAAGTTCCAACGCTTTCTCAATAAATTCATGCACAGGAAAGACAACAGATTCATCCGTAATATTCTGATACACGCCCGGCAAGTTTCTAGAGCTCTTCTGGTTCAAATTGATACCATAATTGAAAAAAAACGCACAACTAATCACTGACAAAACATGAATGAGAAGGAGTGAATTAAAATAAAACTTTTTAAAGTTTGGGCGAACCCACTCCTCACATATAACCCCTGCCAGCAACAATCCAATTAAAATAACCGGATCGCGGAAATTCCAAGCAGCAGAAACAAAAACCGGAAGAAATGGTTTAGGTATAAACTGAGCAACAATACAAACGCCAACAGTCAACCATAACGACTTTTGAAGAGGAGATATTTTAGGCCAATTTCTTTTATATGCTAAGTAATAAATAACATATGTTACCAGCAAAATTGAGCAAAGTGGGCTATCAAAAGTAAGGGACCGACTCACTAAATTGCTTTGTAAAAGAATATCTATATAGTTTTGACTAAAAAGTTGTTCCGTCAAAACAAGCGGTTTTAAGAAAAACATCCATAAGCCAGAAAACAAGTTTTGACCATAATCATATTGGGAACGTTCTACCATTGAACCAAAATAGCTAAGCTCATTTGCTAGAATATAAATTTTTTCAGCACCAATTCCCAAGGCCAACAACCCAGAGAATACAAACCAATACCATCGCGGCAACCAAGCCTTTGGAGAGAATAACACGACAAAAGCCATAGCAAATAAATATACGGACATAACTCCATTATGGAAATTCAAAATTCCGTAACCAATTATCAAAGCTAAAAGTGAGGAATAACGTAAAAAATTAAATAAATCATTTGCTTCTAAGATTTTTATTTGCGCATATAAAATAATCGGCAATAACGTCCACGTCATATAAACAGCTGGTGCATCTGAAACGATAAGATATTCCATGGGGGACGCAAGTAGAACACTTAAGAGGACAACCGAGGTTATTAAGGGAGTCAACTTAAAGTAAGTACACAAACGTGCGGTAAAATAGGATTGAAGAATGATATGTACAGCAACCAAGATTGAAAGTGCTTGAAAAACAGGCATAATACCAAACAGTAACATCAATGGCGTATGACTCATCGTATGCGGTATTGGCCATGGAACACCTAAAGCAGCATCTGGAAACCATAAAGGTATACGTCCACTCAACACATGTTTCGCCCAGATGATCAATGGATAAAGAGAATAATATAGTTCCTCAATGCGAGGCAGCATCAAATGGGCATTTAAATAAGGAAGTAACAAAAAAAGTGTGCATAATCCAGTTAATAGGGAGAAGACGATTATATTGGTTTTGGGGAAAAGATATGATAGCTTCATTTTCTTCTATCTAGAAATTGGTGGGCTCGTATTTTATTAGGCGAACGTGCTTCCACAAATGTATAAAAACTGCCATGTAACCAAGGCAGAGGAAATCGAGAATAATTTACATCATTAAAAAAGAATTGAATAATTTTCAAAATTTCCGTGGCATTGTTAACATGTTCATATGTCATAAGCTTAGCGTATGAAAGTCCTGTACGCAGGCGAAAACTCACTCCTGTCGTTAACCGCCAAGCTAAATACCAAAGCAATCCACCTTCACTAGGAATACCATTCACCATAACTCCCCTATCAGACAGTAAAAGTGCAGATCTAGCAATAACAGTTGGTAAGTCTAGGATATGCTCAAGAACCGCCACAGATAAGATCTTGGTGTACTCTAATTGCATCGGAACATCTGAAATACTGTGATAAATATTTCTTATGCCTTCTAACTCTAGCTTTCCTTGAAAAAGGGCCGTAAATGGCTCAATAATATCATAAGCATCAGCCCTCTTTTCCCACTGAATATGATTCAGTGTACCAGCTCCAATCTCTAAGGTTGCTCCCTCTGGTGAAGAAACGTTGGCAACTTGACGATGCATCCATTGTTCAAGTCGTTGCTTTAAATTCAAAGATGATTCTAATGGATCACGATTACGTTTATACTCATCTACATATAATTTTTCATATTCTAGTGGTAGTTTCTGTCGTGATTTAGGAAAATCTCGTTCAAGCCACTCAAAGTCTCTATTATACATCTATTTTAGTGGACCTTCTTCAAATGTCGTTTCCCACTCAATGGGAGTTCGCCTTGATAAAATATCAAAGGCACCTTTCATATACACTGCAAGCCCCATTATACCAATCATTGTAATGCAAAGATTCAACAGTGTTAGAACAATTGTCGTGCTATAACCTTTGGGGACAGATGTATAAAAAAATGATGCAATCAACAGTAGAAATACAATTATCGTCAAAAAAAACACAAAAATAATTAGTAGGGATAATGCTTTAATCGGTAAATCAGTATGAAATATCAACACTCGAACAGACAGTTCAAATAATTTTATAGAACTCCACCTAGAGCTTCGAGAAGAGGGCAGACTCTCTATGGAAACAGATGCGCTCGGAAACCCAAGTTCAGCAATTAAAAAACGATATACAGAATTCGAATTTGAGTTTTTTTGTAAAATTTCGACGATCTTTCTATCAAGAACCTTATAATCACAAATACCTGCCAGAGATAAGTCCATAAGCTTTGAAATGATATGATTAAATATCTTAGCACGAAACTTAGCCCATATGGTCTCTCCCAACCGCTGAACTTTTATAGCATTAACAATCAAGTTCCCTTCACACCACTTCTGTATCATTGCCGGCAACATCGCAATTGGATGTTGACCATCACTATCAATTGTGATTGCAGCATTTCCATGTGAATATTTAAGACCACGAAGAATGGCTTGATCTTTCCCAAAATTTCGAGACAGTCTTATGCCTTCAATTTCCTCATGTTTGGTACTCAACTGACTAATTTTATGCCATGTATCATCCACTGAACCATCATCTACTAAAATGATGTGGGGAATATAACCAGCTCCACGAACCACTTTTATCATATTTTCTATATGCGGAATCATTTGATCTGATTCATTATAGACCGGAACAATGAGATCTATGACTATAGGATTACCGACTTGCTTCATTAAGTTCTCTCACTTTATACCAAAAAGAGTGTTGCAAGCCCCAAGAAGGTTGCAAACCCCAGTAAATCCGTTGTTGTTGTCAAGAATGGGCCCGCACTAATCGCAGGATCCATACCCATGCGATTAATGATGATAGGAAGAATCACACCCATTGCAGCAGCCCACATCATATTAAAAATCAAAGCGCTCCCTAAAACCATTCCGAGCGCAGGATCAGAGAACCAAAACGCCGCAATGGTTCCGCCAACACCACCGAAAACGACACCATTGATAAGTCCCACAAGAACTTCTTTCAAAATGGCTCGCCGCATATTCGGCCCCCCAAGTTCACGAGTTGCCAACGCTCGTACCGTCACAGTTACAACCTGCATACCGGCATTTCCACTCATTGCCGCGTTAATCGGCATTAAAACAGCAAGAGCAACCATTTTCTCAATGGTAGGAGCAAACTGAGAAATCACTGTTGCTGCCATCAGCGTATTCACCAAAGAAATAAACAACCAGCGAATACGAGAGTATGACGTACTTAAAAGAGGTTCATAAAAGTCAGACTCGGTTACACGCGCCAAGCGCATGATATCTTGTTCCGCTTCCTCTTCAATAACGGTAACAACATCATCCACCGTAATCATTCCAATAATACGGCCACTTTCATCCACAACAGGCGCTGAAACAAGGCCATACTTTTGAAACAATAAAGCGACTCCTTCTTGATCCATCAGAGCAGGAATTCGCTTAATATCCCTGTTCATAATATCTTTGATTTTTGTTTTGGGTTGTTGTCTTAATAAAAGGTTCAGAGGAACGCCACCAACAGGTGCATGCTTTGGATCAACAACGAATATATCATAAAACATATCAGGTAAATTCTTTTCTTCCCCGATGTATTTCATCGTTTCTTCAATGGTCCAAAAACTTGGAACACAAACGATTTCGCGCTGCATCAAACGCGCAGCACTTGATTCAGGATACGCAAGTACTTCTTCTAAAATAACCCGCTCACCTAAGGGGATAAACTTAAGAATTTCTTTTTGTTGATCTTCCTCTAGATCTTCAATCAGCGCTAAAGCATCGTCACTTGCAAGACCTTTGAGCGCCTGAACAAAATCATGCATCCCCAATTGTTCAACAACATCTTCACGAACCAATTCATTAAGATGCATAAGAATCTCAGGGTCAAACTCAGGCCTTAAAATTTCAATTAGATTATGACGTAGCTGAGGACCAAGATATTCTACAACAACAGCTACGTCTGCTGCGTGAAGTGGTTTCAGGAGTTCTTCTACTTCCTTAAATTTTTCAGCTTCAAGGGCTGTTTCAAGAGAAACAATTGTGTTTTGAGAAACACCATAAACGAGGTCTTTTTCTTCTTTTTCTTTTTCTTGTTCTTGTAGATGTTCTTGATCTGCCATTCATACCCACCTTAAAAAAGAGAAAACTGAGCAGTGTTTTGAGCATCCACAACGGCCAGAGCAGACATATTGAAAATCCCTCGCGTTGTAACGGATGGCGTAAGAATATGAATGGGCTTTCGTGGCCCCAATAAAAGTGGGCCTATCGGTTGTCCATCTCCTAATATTTTAACCATATTAAAGGCAATATTCGCTGTATCTAAATTTGGCATAATCAACAAATTTGCTTGCCCAGAAAGTCCCGAGCGAGGAAAAGTTTTCGTTCGAATAGCTTCACTCAATGCAGAATCAGCATGCATTTCTCCTTCAACTTCTAATTCTGGTGCCATCGAACGAATGTGTTCATAAACCCGCCGCATTTTTAGGGCCGACTCATCATGATAGGTCCCAAAATTTGAATGGGACAAGACTCCAAGTTTGGGAATAATACCAAATTTTCTGACTTGTTGGGCTGCCATGACAGAAATTTCTGCTAATTGCTTGGGTGTTGGATCCAAATTAACATAGGGATCACAAAAGAAAAATGCGCCCTTTTCAAGAACCATAATGCTCATAGCCCCAGCGACTTCTAGTCCCTCTTGAAGACCAACAACATCCAAAACCGATTCAAGATGACTCCCATAACGACCCGTTGGCCCACATAACGCACAGTCTGCCTCTCCAAAATGCACCATCAAAGATGCAATAACAGCAAAGTCTGTCCTAATAACCGTCCTGGCTGAATCGGGTGAGACACCTTTGCGTTGCATTAAGCGATGATACTCACCCCAATATTGATTGTAGCGGCGATCACTTTCTGGATCGACCAGCTCAAAATCTCGTCCCATTTCGATAAAGAGGTTAGATCTCTTCAAACGGGTTTTCACAACTTCCCGACGTCCAATCAATATAGGTTTTGCAATCCCTTCCTCAAACACACGCTGTGCTGCTTGCAGAACCCTGATATCTTCACCCTCTGCATAAACGAGACGAAGGGGAGTTGATTTAGCTCGTGTAAATATGGGCTTCATCACAAGGCTTGAGCGATAAACAAACTCTGAGAGCTGCTGTTTATAAGCATTCATATCTTCTATAGGGCGGTGCGCAACACCTGTTTCCATTGCAGCTTTGGCAATCGCTGGAGGAAGCTCCGTAATAAGGCGAGGATCAAAGGGCTTGGGTATGATATATTGAGGACCGAATTGTATATTTTCTTGTGAATAAATCGATGTCACAACGTCAGAAGGTTCTTTGTGGGTCAATTCAGCAAGGGCTTTCACACAAGCCAACTTCATCTCTTCATTAATAATCGTGGCCCCCACATCCAAGGCCCCTCGAAATAAAAACGGAAAGCAAAGAACGTTATTAACTTGATTGGGATAGTCAGAGCGTCCCGTCGCAATAACCGCATCTGTGCGCACTTCTTTCACCTCCTCCGGAAGTATTTCCGGGATGGGATTCGCCAAAGCTAGGATAAGTGGTTTATCGGCCATTTCGACCACCATTTCTTTTTTCAGGATCCCTCCCACCGAAAGACCCAAAAATATATCGGCCCCTTTTATCGCTTCTGCAAGAGTTCTCACTTTGGAGTTTGTTGCATATCTTTCCTTATGAGACTCCATCTTTTCTTCACGATCTTTGTGAATAACGCCTTTCTGATCTGTTACAATAATGTTCTCTTTTTTCACACCCAAAGAAACTAAAATATCAAGACAAGCAATGGCTGCAGCACCTGCACCTGAGGTAACAACCTTTACTTTGCCGATTTCTTTCTGCACAAGCCTTAAACCATTCAAAACTGCCGCTCCAACGATAATGGCAGTGCCATGTTGATCATCATGAAAAATAGGAATATTCATGCGTTTTTTAAGCTCTTGCTCAACATGGAAACACTCTGGAGCTTTTATATCTTCCAGGTTGATTCCTCCAAACGTTGGTTCAAGACTTGCTATAATTTCGATAAGTTTTTCTGGATCGTTTTCATTGATTTCGATATCAAAAACATCAATACCAGCAAATTTTTTAAAAAGAACAGCCTTCCCCTCCATCACAGGCTTTGCTGCCAAGGGGCCAATATTTCCAAGCCCAAGAACAGCTGTACCATTACTAATCACAGCCACTAAGTTGGCTCGACTTGTAAGGCTAGCGGCTTCAAGAGGATTCTCTTTTATGGCTATACTTGCTGCCGCAACACCTGGAGAATAAGCAAGCGCTAAGTCTTCTTGAGTCGATAGAGGTTTAGTTGCAACGATCTTTAATTTACCAGCAGGCTTAGTCCGGTGATAATCGAGTGCTCGTTGATAAAGAGTTTTTTCCACAGGTTTCTCCCTCTTTTGAACACGATTATAATCTATTTATGCCTAAATAGATATGGTGCGGTCGAGAAGACTCGAACTTCCACGGGTGTTATCCCACAGCGACCTCAACGCTGCGCGTCTACCAATTCCGCCACGACCGCATCAATATTTAGCTTTCCCCTTGATTGATGGAATGCTACACCTGAGATAACAAATATACCCCAATGCTGCAAGCGTCTTTACACGGAATTTACCATGTCGGCAAGCCCTAACAAAATAATTGAGTGGAAATGTCAGGAAGAGCCTGTCTCTTATGACCAAAGTATAAGGTGGATGGAAGAAAGGGTAAAAGCCATTCAAGCCAATTCCGCACCTGAATGTATTTGGTTTTTAGAGCACCCTCCCCTTTATACCTTAGGAACAAGTGGACACGAAAAAGACATCTTCTCTTCCTCTAACCTACCTCTTCATTATACGGGAAGAGGAGGTAAAGTAACTTATCATGGACCTGGACAACGCATTGCTTACCTTATGTTGAATTTGAATAACCGGAAACAAGATCTTCACTGGTATGTTTATGAACTCGAAGAATGGCTGATCAAAGTTCTGGCCAAGCTTGGCGTCAAAGGTGAGCGACGACAAGGTCGAGTCGGTATATGGGTTGAAAAAGAAGGCATGGACCATAAAATTGCAGCCATTGGTGTTCGTGTCCAAAAGTGGGTTACTTCCCATGGATTTGCTTTGAATCTGAATCCCCGTTTATCGAACTATCAACACATTATTCCTTGTGGCATTCAAGAATTTGGCGTCACATCGCTCGAAGATTTGGGTGTTCCTTTCTCTAGAGAACATATTGATACGCTTCTCAAAAAAACCTGTCCCTTCAAATGACGCGCCTTATTGTGCATCTCACACCGAAGGCTTCCCATAACAAAATTAAAGGCTGGGATCTCAATGCAGATGGAGAGGAGGTATTACGGGTCAAAGTAACAGCCGTTCCTGAGGATGACAAAGCAAACCAAGCTCTTATTAATCTGCTTTCAAAGAAACTTCATATTTCAAAATCGAGTATAAAATTGGAAAGAGGAGCGACGTCACGAGTCAAACACTTAGAGATTGATATAGAAGAAAGCCAACTACATACATTAATTTTATAGAGTATCATGAGCCCTCTTGAGATTCTTTTGAGTTACGCATAAAATGTCAAAAATTATGGAGTATTCAATGACACTTGTCCGTTCTTTGTGGATCATGATGGCCTTTTTAATCCTGGGAGGTCTTGTCGCTCTTTCTATGTGGGGAATCCCTGCTCCAACAACCCGCGTTGAAAAAGTGATCCTCCATGAGAAGTTCGGTCAATAAAATTCCGAAGTTCTTTCTTATTAATGCCGTTTGTTTAACTTTTCTAACACAAGCGTTCGCTCAACCCATCCAGCTCATCCCCAAAATCCAAGAGAATAGTTATCTAGTAGGTGATAATACTCCTTCACTTGAGTTCAGTACGTTTTGGGAGGGAACACCCCCTTCGATTGTATTAGCTCATCTCCCAAAACTTACGGTTGATTTAACGTCACTCGTTTTGCAAGAGATGCGAAGGAAAGTATTAATAGAAAACTATGATCCACTTAATCAAGACTTAGCTTATGAAGAAACACGACTCCAACTTTTTCAAAAAATAGGGAACTTTCATGATGCCCTAGAGCTTCTGAGTAACACTCATCTTCCTAACAAAGATACTCTCTGGGTTAACTTAAAATGGGCTCAGGCAGAACCTAAATCTGCTTGTCATAAAGTTGAAAACCTCTTGAGGACAACTCCAGCTCATGACTGGAAAATACAAAATGTCTACTGCCTCTATTCTAATGGAGAAAAGGAACGTGGAAAAGTCGCAGCTGAAATCTTAGAAGAAACATCTACTGACATCCCTTCCGTTATCAACCAGCTCTTTGATCCTGAGCTCGCTGTTAACTTTAATAAAGAGATTGGTGAATCACCATTTCTTCTTTATGTCTGGTGTTCATTAGGACACACCATTCCCGAGAATGATTTAAAAACCTTTTGCCCAGCATCACTCCGTCTCGTTGCGCAATCAGAACACATGTCCGAAAGTACACGTCTTTGGGCAGCACAACACGCTCTTGACCAAGGAAGTTTAGCGAACACGACTTTTTTGAGTTATCTCAAAAGTGATTTTAAAAACTCTCTATTTAATAATTTTAAAAGTACCCTTGAACAAAAGGACTTTCAGAAACTCCTTGTTCAGTTTGAGGAAGCCCGTGATTCACAACAATTTAGACTTATTGCAAAAGCGTTTTATCCTCTATTCGTTCAGTTGAATCCTTCTCCAGAAGCACTCGCTCTAACCCCCTTTCTCATAAGAGTCTTCCTGAACGTTGGTGAATTTGAAGCAGCTAGAAAATGGGGAACCTATTACACGCGAGAAGCACCCGAAGAGGCTGTAGTTCTTATGCCTTTACTTCATATAGCTTTCCCACAGAATCCCTGGGGAGAAAGTCAACTCAAAGCTTGGCAAACTTCCCAAGTTCAAGCCCCCCAACGTTCCTATATTCTAAGAAAGATTCTCGAAGCACTTGGTGAAAATCCTGGCTCAGCTATGATTGGCGAGCCTCTTGCCCCTTCATGGCGGCAAGAGCAAGCGATCTTAGGCGAAATGGATTCTGTTCTCTTAAATGCAGCTGCTGATGGCAAAAGGACAGGGGAAATCTACTTGCTCATTCTCTCAAATATCGGGGATACCTCTTTAAGCGAGCTCCCCGTTGAAAAAATCGCCCACTTTATTCGTGCCCTAAACAAAGCAGGACATTCAGATAAGGCTCGGAAATTAGCTTTAGAATACCTTGTGGAACTTAAATTTTAACTCTACCAGCGTTTTTACTGTTCAGAAACTAACTTTCCCTGTTCACATATTTTTTCATCAGGTTTTAAACCTTTGATGGGCGTGTCCTCATAAACAACGTTCATAAACATCAGCCCATCATACTCTTTGGCTAGAAGCCTTGCGTGCGTCACTCGCCCTGTGAAGGGGTTTTCGTTCGTCACGACATCAGATTTAGCAAAACCCGTCGGGCTTTTAATCAACGCCTCATGAATCAGATGAAAAGGTCTGCTACCATCTGGTGTTTGTAATTCATGAACATATTTCCCCTGTAAGCATCTATATTTGCAATATGAAAGAATTTTACCTTTCAGCGTTTTCACAATCAACCCTGCGGCACCATGATCATATTGTGTACAATAAGGACTATCTGGCTTTCCAAACTCAGCCAAACCCTTTTCTCTTCCCAGTTTCTGATAAGTCTCAATGGCTTTATCGATGAGGTTTTCCGCTTTGGTTTCCCTTAGGGCTTGGGACTCTGCTGGACTACCAAAGATCGGGCTGTCTGCGTTGGCAGCATCAAATATTTCAAAACAGCTTACGAAAAGGAAGGCTGCCAATAGTAAATATGTTTTTGTAAACTTCATCTGAGATCTCCTGTTTTCTAAAAGGATAACTCAGAAAGATAAAAAAAACTTTAATGTCTCACTTCGCCTAAAGGAGCGCAAACAAAGTCTTGGGAAGCAAACACGAATGTGAAAATGGCATAGACTTTTTGGAGGGGGGCTAAGACTGCACTCATCACACCCACTTTTTGCAGCGAATCTTCTTCTTTATCAAAGAGCTCCGCTAATTCTTCAGCTAAACTTTTTTCCTTCGGAAAGATTGTAACCCCTGCTGTTGAGTCAAGGCCTGCTTCTTTCTTTGCCAACTCAAGGGCTTGATGAACCCCGCCAAGCTGGTCTACCAGTCCCAAAGCCAAAGCTTGCTCGCCAGTCCACACACGTCCACGAGCAGCCTTTTCAACTTGCTCAGGTGTCATATGGCGCCCTTCGACAACACGCTCAGAAAAGGCATCATAAATATCGTCCATCATGGCATCGAGTTTTATCCATTGTTGTGGGGTAAATGTCTGAACAAAGCTCCACATATTTGAATTTTCATTTGTAGAAATATTGCCAAATTTAATACCAAGCTTATCGAGAAGTCCTGATATGACATACTTCCCTCCAAACACACCAATTGACCCGGTTAATGTAGCGGGTTGAGCCACAATTTTCGTTCCAGCAGCTGAAATCCAATACCCCCCTGAAGCTGCCGTATCTCCCATAGAGATGATGACAGGTTTACCTGATTTGTCTCTTGCAAAACGAATAATGCTGTTGATCGTCTCAGAAGCGACAGGTGACCCACCCGGGGAATTGATGCGGTAAACAATGGCCTTTACCTCTGGGTCTTGAATAGCCTTTTGAAAGGTTTTGTAGGTTTCATTTGAAGAAATCAGTAGGTCACCCAAGGCTGATTTAGTTTCTTTTTGTTGAATGAGTCCCGATCCAAAAATAAGAGCTACTTTTTGTCCAGCAGGCTCTTGAGGAAGTGTTTCAACATAAGAATTTACACCAACAAATTTGATCTGTTGACCCAATTTTTCTTTAATAGCAGCCTCAAGGTTCTGGCGATAATTAATATGGTCTACTAGTTTTTCAGAAACGGCTTCTTTTGTAAGATAAGGACCTTGATGGATTACCTGCCGGATATGATCATGAGAAATATTGCGTTCTTTGGCGATGCCTTCCACAAATTGGTCTAAAAGAGAATCCACAATGGCTTGTTGCGCTTCTCGATTGGCTTCGGAAAAACTATCACGCGTAAAGGTCTCAATGAAAGATTTATACTCCTTGCGTTGGGCAATTTCCGGATGAATGTCTAATTTTTTCATGGCTTCTTTGACAAATGGCACTTCAATCGTGATACCAACTAAGTTCACCATCCCCAAGGGTTGAAGCCAAATATCTTCACACGCTGTAGCAAGGTAGTATAGTCCTGTTCCTGAGGATGACTCTCCAAAGGAATCTGCATAACACCAACTTGGTTTTCCTGACGATTTAAAAGCCAAAACCGCATCTCTTAACTCTTGAAGTTGGGCTGTGCCTAGGGAAGGTGATTCCATGCGAATAACCAACCCTTTGATTTTATCATCTTGAGACGCATGATAAATTGAACGCGTTAAATCATAGAGAGACGCCTCTTTGCCGAGAAGTAATCCACTAATTCCTTTTGTATACGTATGCTCAACGTAAGGACCTTTTAAAACAACCGTAAGGACGGAATCGCCTTTTAAAAATTGGTGAGATGACTGTAAGATGCTTTTTTGGGCGCACGTCAGGCCAAGAACCAAAAGAAGAACTAGAAGCCCAATAACGGCACAAATCCAAAAGATTGTCGAAAAGATAAACTTAATTAGACTTCTAAGCATTTTAGTTTATGCAGTTCCTTCCATGGCTACAGTAATATCAGGTGCATCAACGGATTTCATTCCTACAACATGATAGCCAGAATCCACATGAAGAACTTCTCCCGTCACACCATCAGAGAGATCACTTAAGAGATAGAGAGCTGATTTTCCAACGTCCTCAAGGGTCGTATTTCGCTTTAGAGGAGAGTTATACTGGTTCCACTTTAAAATATACCTAAAATCTCCAATGCCCGATGCAGCAAGAGTTTTAATAGGACCTGCAGAGATCGCATTCACACGGATATTTTCGCCTCCAAAATCTACGGCCAAGTAACGCACACTTGCCTCAAGAGCTGCTTTGACAAGTCCCATAACGTTGTAGTGGGGCATAACTCGTTCGGCACCATAATAGGTTAAGGTTAAAAGGCTTCCACCATTTTTCATAAGATGAGACGCCTCACGTGCTACTTCTGTAAAAGAATAACATGAAACGTCCATTGAATTCAGGAAGTTTTTCCGTGAGGTATTGGCATATTTGCCTTTCAGTTCGTCCTTATCGGAGAAACCAATCGCGTGGACAACAAAGTCCAATGAATTCCAGCTTTTTTTCAGTGTATTAAATGCCTCAGGAATCGCTCCTTCCTCACTCACATCACAGGGAATTAAGAGGAATGAGTTCACCGATTCGGCCAAAGGCTCAAGTCTCTTTTTCAAAGCATCGCCTTGATAAGTAAAAGCAAGCTCGGCACCGTGATCTGCTAGGGCTTGGGCAATCCCCCATGCAATGGAATGATGGTTGGCAACACCCATGATCAATCCGCGCTTACCGGCCATTATTGTTGATTTTGTCATCTTTGTTTAATCTCCGTTTAAATCATAATTTGACTAAAATAGGCAGGTCACGCTTTCCGGTCAAGAGTATTACTTATGTATATATAAGTTCATAAGCAATGAGACACTAAGCAACCTCCGGGTAGGTAGATTGAATATAGCTTAAAGGTGTAAGCATATTCAAGTTAGCATGAGGTCTGAATGTGTTGCATTTGAGAACAGCTTTTTGAAGTTCAGCGTTTATTGATCAAGCAGAATCTATCATCATACCCCTTCATTTTTAGAGTTTTTAGGGTTATTAAAAAGTGATCAAGAGAGTGATGATTTAAGAAAAGATAAATAGCTTTCTTAAAAATTGATAAATAAAGAAACCACATGTCTTAATTGTCATAAGACTTATTGCCATATAATTAACCTTCGAATAGATTAGTAAGAAAAATCGTTCAAAAGTGAAAGAGGAATGGTTATAAAACAATAACCATTCCTCATTATTTATATCTCATTTTTCTTTAAATTCGGGTGTAAGAGTAGTTTTTGATGTAAAAAAAATCTTTTTCTTACTTGAAAAATCTCGAGGTAACATATTACCAGGAATACCGTCCTCAAGGACACCAAGATTCATCAACATTTTAGAAGAGAGTTCGCTACAAAAAACAGATTTAAGAGAAGATGATCTCGATTTCCTATTTTTATGTAGTAATGCTTTGAGCAACCTCAGAGGACTTTTTGTATATGATTTTCCATTGTACTCTTCAACAAACTCTGTGACTAGTGTAGGGCTGATACGTTTATCATTTTCAAAGTCAAAAAGTCTATAACTGATTCCTCCATCATAATTTTTAACGACATCTTTCCAAGGCGTAATACGTACATGAGGATATTGTCCTCTCAAAACTTCCTTTGCAGATCCAGTGGATTCAAAGCAATACCACTTATTCTCATCTTGTGCATCTGACAAGATAATTCCAACATGAGATACTTTACTGCGCGTGAGCCCTTTGATGCCATAACTTATAGGATCTTTACCAGAAAATAATCCAATACCAACTAAATTATACTGCAAACTGCTTTTCTGTTCCTTAAGCTTATCTGTTATAGATTGATGTTTAATTGATATATGGTTAATAGCTTCATCAACGTCATAATTTTTTTGTTGCTCTGCAATACTTGGACTTGTAGCGATTAGAGCGCCCGTACAAAGTATCACTTTTAATGTACCTTGATATCTTACCTTCGACATTTTATTATCTCCTTTACAAATAAGTTTCGATTTGTGGCCTAGGAAATTCGGCAGAGACTCCTAGGTCTTTTTCTTGAAAGGGTCATGAATGTGACGCCTGCCAACACAAGGAGTTTGGGGGAAAATTTTGGAGATAATAATTTAGGCAAAAGCAGTAAGTGCTGGACTTAATGGATTTTCCAGTAGCTTTTGTTTTGTTGAAAAGTTCGCATATGTTCCAAAAACATCAATAAGTTAATGGCTGGTAACTTATAATTTTTCCTTTTATAATCTGGTCTTAAAGAGCTACAGAATTTAGATATTTATGGAAATTAACGGAGTAATTCTGCCTCAAGTTTTGTATAAGAATGCCTTGCAAGAAATTGGAGGGATAAAATTTACTTCTCGCGAAGCGACTTTAATTGCTTGTTTTATCAGTGGTCGTTCAGCCAAAACCATTGCTTCCTTTCTTGAAATTGCCCCAAAGACAGTTGAGACCCATACTCGTAATATCATGCACAAGCTAGGATGTAATTCTCGCGAAGGAATCATCAATTTTGTTGAAAAATCAGGAAATTATAAAAAAGTCAAAGTCTATTATTTTATTTTGCTTGCTCGCATTGCTTTTACAAAAATCCTCAAAGAAATTCAAAAGCAAGTTCCCGGAGAGAATGGTAAGTTTTTTATACATATCAAAGATGAATTTCCTTATCTTTTTCAAGAGCTTAAAAAAGATTTAAAAGTTGTAGGTATTAATATTGTTATTCGAAGAACCCTTCCATCGTCTCAATCTCTGAAAGGAATATCTATAGAAACAATAGACAATAAAATGACTTTCAATAACAAAGCATGTTCATATTACGAGATTGCCTTTGAAATTTTAAAGAAACACTTTCCAGAATTTAATTTTGAACCTTATGAATTAGAGTTCAAAGAGCAAGTTTCCAGAATGGAAAAGGGAAGTGAAGGAAACATGAGCAAATCAAAAACAAATTGCATGCAAAATCTTTCTTTTTTATCCTATTTTCCAAGATATTTTTTTATTCAAGTAATATTCGGAATAATTATTTTGGGGTTAATTATTGTCTGCTGGAAAATATTTACTCAACCAACAGATTTGATTCCACCTAATAATGGAATTTTAGAGATAGAAACCAAAGAAATTACATGGAACTTACCCCTCTCACTGAACCATTACACCGAAAGACCCATATTAACCCATACCATTTGGAACAACTTTAACAATATAAACGAAAAGAAGACAGCGACTCTTGCAGGACTTCATGGATTAGGAGGAGTGGGTAAAACAACATTAGCCGCTCATCTAGTCCGAAATCCTAATAAAAACTATGAATTTCGTGGATGGTTCAGTGCTGAGACAAAAGACTTATTAAAGGATGATTATTTTGCTCTTGGAGATAAATTTCATCTTTTTTCAAAAGACATGTCAGATGAATTAAAAATCAATATCGTAAGAGAATGGCTTGAAAATAAAAAAAGCGCGCTCCTTGTTTACGATAATGCTCCAGACATAGAAACTTTAAAAGACTTTCTTCCTAATAATGGGCATATCATTATCACGTCAAGAAATTATAATATGCCAGGAGCCGTAGAAATTGATGTGATGAGGAAAGATGAAGCATTGAGTCTTCTTGCTAAACTTCTTCCCAACAAATCCCGTACTAATGCAAATTATCAGCAAGATGCAAACAAATTAGTAAAAACATTAGGGTATCTTCCTTTAGCCTTATCGCAAGCAGGGGGTTATATTCATGCAAATATGATGACGATTGCTGATTACCTGAGTTTATATGAAACAGATCGGAATTCACTGCTCAGCGAAAAGAGCTTGCCTCCAGGCGATCAACATGAACCCGTCTATGTAACATGGGATATAACTATTAAAAAACTTCAGAGCCTCCCTAATGGAGATAACGCTCTTAAGTTACTCGATTTTATTTCTTACTGTTATCCTGAAAATATTCCCAAAAAGTTATTAGAACAATATTTATATGGAAAAACAACAAATGAAGAAAAAGTTTTATTCAATAAAAATTTGCAGCTTTTAAGACAATATTCTCTTGTTAAGCTTTCGACTGAAGGAATTTCTATTCATAGATTGTTACATGATTGGATTAAGAGGAACCATACCAAAGAATTGAGACTTACTACTCTTAGAAAAGGGATGAATGCAGTAATAGATATTTATCCATTCGATAAAATATATTCTGAATTAGTGGTTGTTAATATAGATTTAATTAGAGATTTAATTCCTCATATTCAGTCCATACTTTTAAATGCAACCTCTCTCATGGATCCCTTTGAGACAATCACTTTTATGTCGATATTAGGTAATAGTTACGAAACACTAGGAGACTATCATAAAAGTAAAAAACTTTATGAAAAGGTCTTAACTTTATATAAAAAATATTTTGGAGCATCGCATATAAAAACTGCTGACATATTATTTCACTTAGGGTGGGCACATTATTACGTAGGTAATTTTCAAAAATCTAGAGATCTATTCGAAACTGCCTTAAAAATCATCCAAAAACATTATGGACTTAATCATATAAAAACAGCAGAAATTCTTCGTAGTCTTGGATGGGTCTATCTCTATTTTGGAGAATATGTTGAAAGTAACCAACATTCAAAAAGAGCTTTGGAAATTGTAGAAAAACACTATGGTTCTAATCATGTGGAGACGGCCCTCACATTACGAGAACTTGGAAGAATTGATCTAGAACTTGGAAATTATAATGAAGGTCACCAAAGATTACAAAAATCATTGGAGATCTTAGAGAACAAACTCGGAAAATACCATTTGGAAACAGCAAGAGGACTACGTCTTCTTGGAAGAATGTATTTCGCAACAGGTCAATATATTGGCGGCACTACATTAATAAAAAGGGCACTAAACACCCTAGAAAAATATTATGGTTTTAGTCATGTTGAAACTTCTAAAGCATTAAATGATCTTGGATGGCAATATCTTGTCCTTGGACAGTACGACGATGCAAAAGCACTGCTAGAAAGAGCTTTCAGTATTAGAGAAAAATACTACGGAATCCAGCACATGAAAACAGCTAACGTTCAATACGCTCTTGGTTTAACCCAACTTCATTTGAACAACTTTGATCAAGCAAAACATCAATTGGAAAAAGCCTTATCATCACTAGAAAAACATTATGGATCTGATCATGTTGAAATTGTTTATGGGCTCAATAGTATTGGGATTTATCATAGTCACAAAAAGGAGTATGGCGAGGCTAGTTATGTACTTATGAAAGCTGTAAACATAGCTACCAATGCATACAATAAAAATAATGTCGTTGCTGCGACGCTCAATGCTAATTTGGGCAATTTACAAAGACTACTTAACAATCTGCAAGACAGCAAAAAACTATTAGAAGAGTCACTTGAATTTTTAGCAATATTCCATGGAGCCGATAATCTACATGTTGCAATGGTAAGAGGAAATTTAGGACTTCTTTATGGAGATCTAGGAGATAATAACAAGAAGAAAGAATATCTTACTCAAGCCTTAGTCATTTTTAAGAAACAGCTCCCACAAAATCACCCTCACTTAGATAACCTATCTCGAGAACTTGAAAAAATGGAAAGAGAAAATCCCAAAAATGATACAGCTAAATCAAAATCATTAGGCTATTTTATTATTCTTTAAATAATATGAAATAAATAGATTAACCTGACGATAAAAATGTTATAAGACTTACAAAAACATATTTTTCTAGGAGAAGTCTCCTCGCTAAATTAATTTTGATTAACAAGCTTAATGGTGATTACCATGGCTCTGATGGATGGAAGTTATTTTTCTTAGAAGAGGGCGGACTCATTTTTTGGAGAACCTCCTGGACTCACCGTCCTGGAAATTAAGTCACTTTCCATTCTACAACAGGAGGCATGGACATCAAAATCGCCTCTACGTTTCCGCCTGTTTTCAACCCAAACTGGGTCCCGCGATCATACAAAAGGTTAAATTCAACATATCTGCCGCGTTTGGATAGCTGAACGGCACGATCTTGGTCGCTCCATGGTTTGTTGAGATGGCGTTTTACGATTTCAGGATAAATAAACGCAAAGGTGTTTCCAACTTCTTGAGTAAAGGCAAAGTCCTTATTCCAATCACCACTGTTATGATAATCATAAAAGATCCCTCCCACACCTCGAGGTTCCTTCCGATGAGGAAGATAAAAATAGTCATCAGCCCATTTTTTGTATTTATCGTAATAATCGTTCCCAAACAAATCACAAGATTTTTTGAGTGCCTGATGAAAATCCTGTGTATCCTTTTCAAAAGGAAAACAAGGCGTTAAATCGGCACCGCCGCCAAACCATAACTTTTGCGTCACAATCATACGCGTATTCATATGAACAATAGGAACAAAAGGATTTTTTGGATGAATCACAAGAGAAACGCCACAGGCCCAAAAGCTTGGATTCTCATCTGCTCCAGGAATTTGAGCGCGAAATTCCTCTGAGAATTCACCGTAAACAGTTGAGACATTAACACCTGCTTTTTCAAAAACCCGTCCTTGCATCACAGCCATTGTACCGCCACCACCCCCGTTAAAAGGCCAAGAAGTTCGCACAAACTGTCCTGGATTGTCGCCATATTGGTCAAGGGTAGCCTCCCGTTCAAGTGTTTCAAGAGAGTCAATAATTTGAGATTGAAGAGTTGAAACCCATTCGGACATTCTTTGCTTTTTCTTATCCATTACGAACCTCCAGGTAATTGGTTTGTCTGGCGCAGCGCTTCCATCGTCACAATAGCGGCAGAAAGCGCGAGGTTCAATGATCTTCGTTCTGGAACCATAGGGATTGAAACACTCTCGTGACACTCTTCAAGAACCTCATTCGGAAGCCCTGAACTCTCTTGTCCCATAATCAAAAGGTCATCAGGTTTAAAGGAAAAATTGACATAACTTTCCTGAGCGGTCGTTGAAACGGCAATGCGTCGAGCCCCCTTGCGTTGGTTGCAAAAATCTCTCCACGAAGAAAACCGTTGGGTTTGAGAAAGATCAATATAATCCATGCCTGCTCTTTTCAGGTGCTTGTCTGAAAACAAAAAACCGCAAGGCTCGATAATATCAAGAGGGATTCCCAAACACGCTGAAAAGCGAATTAAAGTCCCAACATTTTGAGGAATTTCCGGTTGGAATAACACAAGATGCATTTCAGTCCTTTAAATTTGATCAAAACTCGATTAAAACTAATCTAACTTTTCGATTCTATAACGTGCAGACAAAAAAGCACAGGGAATTCATGACGGAAGAAACACGTATAAAGAAAAAAAAGGAACCAACACGGCGGGACTTCCTTCTCCTCACAGCAAGCGCTGTAGGTGGTGTTGGTGCGGCGTATTTCTCTTGGCCATTCATCGACAGCATGAATCCGGCCGCTGATGTTTTAGCCCAATCAACAATTGATGTGAACCTCTCGCCAATAACCGCGGGCCAGGCCATTACGGTTGTTTGGAGAGGAAAACCCATATTTGTTCGTCGTCGCACTCCTGAAGAAATTAAGGTGGTCCAACAAGTTCCCATGTCCGAACTCATTGACCCGGAACCCGATCAAGAGCGTGTCAAGAAAGGACATGAAGAATGGCTTATTGTTATCGGCATTTGTACCCATTTAGGCTGCATTCCCACAGGCAATAAACCCACTCAAAATCGTGGAAAATATGGTGGATGGGCATGCCCATGTCATGGCTCTCTCTATGATACATCAGGGCGCGTGAGGAGAGGCCCAGCTCCTCTGAATTTATTTATTCCTCCTTATACCTTTCTTTCAGACACTCAACTCCGTATCGGGGTGAATGAGGTGAAAAATGGATAAACTCACACAAGTCATTCGTTGGATTGATTATCGTTTACCGTTCTTCTCTTTCATTGATCATGAGCTCCGCGGGTATCCGACCCCTAAAAATCTAAACTATTGGTGGAATTTTGGCTCTTTAGCTGGCATCACTTTGGTCATAATGATTCTTTCTGGCATCTTTTTAGCCATGCATTATGACCCAAATGCGAAAGAAGCCTTTAATAGCGTCGAATACATCATGCGAAATGTCAACTATGGTTGGTTTATGCGTTATCTCCATGCCAATGGGGCAACCATGTTCTTTATCGTGGTTTATATTCACTTGTTTCGCGGTCTCTATTATGGTTCATACAAAAGCCCCAGAGAACTCCTCTGGATGCTTGGGGTCGTTATCCTCATTCTTATGATGGCAACAGCCTTTATGGGATATGTTCTTCCCTGGGGACAAATGAGTTACTGGGGAGCAACGGTCATTACCAATCTATTTTCTGTCTTCCCCTTTGGAGAAGAAATTGTTCAATGGCTTTGGGGTGGCTTTTCCGTCGACAATCCGACTTTAAACCGTTTTTTTGTTCTTCATTATCTTTGCCCTTTTTTAATTGTTGGTGTCGTGATGCTTCATCTTGTAGCTCTTCACCAACATGGCTCAAACAATCCTTTAGGGATTGAAAGAAAAGAGCCAAGAGATAGCGTCCCTTTCCATCCTTATTATACGGTGAAAGATCTTTTTGGATTGGGTGTTTTTGGACTCGTTTGGTCTTACTTTATCTTCTTTAATCCTAATTTCTTTGGAGAACCTGATAATTATATCCCCGCAGATCCTCTCGTTACACCAGCACACATTGTGCCCGAATGGTACTTCTTACCCTTTTATGCCATTCTACGCTCCATTCCGAACAAGCTTTTTGGCGTTACTGCCATGTTTGGTGCGGTCCTAATCCTATTCTTCCTGCCATGGTTGGATACATCAAAAGTTCGAAGTGCAACATTCAGACCACTGTACAAGTGGTTTTTCTGGGCCTTTGTCTTAGATTGTTTTGCCTTAGGATTTGTTGGTTATCACTCACCAGATTATATTTATGAAAGTGTGGGTGGACTTTCTAACCAGTTTCTTGGCCAAGTTACAACTGTTCTCTATTTTGCCTTTTTCATCATTGCCCTCCCCCTTTTGGGCTTTTATGAAAAAACAAAACCACTTCCCAAAAGTTTGAGCGAACCCGTTCTCTCAAAAAACAAAAAAATCCAAGCAAGCCTTTTTCTCTTTTTCTTTTTAAGTTTCGGTCCTGCTCAAGGGACAGATGAAACACCTCCTCTTCCAGATATTAGTTGGTCTTTTGAAGGCCCGTTTGGAACATACGATCGAAATGAACTCCAGCACGGATTTCAAATATACAAACAAGTATGTGCAGCCTGTCATGGCCTTAAGCACGTTCGATTCAGAGATCTTGCAGCCCTTGGCTACAACGAAGAAGAAATTAAGGCCATAGCTGCCCAATACCATATTGAAGTCATTGACGATGAAGGAAATGTGGTGGAAAAGCCAGCCAGTCCTGTGGATCGTTTTCCCGAGCCTTTTAAAAATGAACAAGCAGCACGCGCGGCTAATAACGGAGCCTACCCTCCAGATCTTTCTCTCATGACAAAAGCCCGTCCTGGCGGCCCCAACTACGTTTATGCTCTTTTAACAGGTTATGAAAGTGCTCCTCCAAAGGACGTCGAACTAGCAGAAGGAATGCACTATAATCCTTATTTTCCTGGAGGACAAATTGCTATGATCCCTCCCTTAACAGAAGGAATAGTCACCTTTGATGATGGATCCCAGCCCTCAATCAATCAAATGGCCAAAGATGTTGTGGCCTTTCTTTCTTGGGCTGCTGAGCCCGAACTCGAGGTGCGAAAACAAATGGGTTATAAAGTTTTAATCTATTTTCTTGTGTTTACCTTGATGATGTATTTCGTTATGAAACGGATTTGGAAAAGGGTGAAGTGACTTTTTCATCCTAGTAGCTTGGTCTTTCTTCAAATTTGTGTCATAGTTGACTAATAATAAAAATAAGGGTGGCCACTGTGAAAAAACTTTTAACGATATTCTTATGCATGGGTCTAGCTGGGTGTTCCTACCGAGCCAAAATAATTGAAGGACCTTCAATTGGTGCAAGTTATCCCGTTCAAGATGAAGCCCCTTTACCATGGATTTCTGTTCTCCCTACAAAGCGAGCTATTGAAAACACAGATGTTAGGTTTGGTGGCATAGCGAGCACAGTCCGTTACAACTTATCTTTCTATCCTTATCGAAAGAAATTCCAAAATGTGAATTTAATCCTTCTTGATTACGGCATTCTGCCGGGAGTTACTCATCAAAAGGGTAAACCCGTTATCAAAACGTGCGATGAATCTTTCTCAAAAAAATATGAGACATTACCGGAGCGCTATGAATTTATAGCAACGTTTTACGAAGGAAACGCGCGTCCTCCTGCACCACCTTCCTTTGAGCAGCGTCTTACAATGCCAACATCCATGTGTTATCCATACGAAGCCTTTCTTATGATGGCTTCAGAGGTTGTTCATGATCTTGAAGCATCAAAGCGACCTAAACTTGAGGTAGACTTGAACTAAGGACAAAAAACTGGGTTTAACCAACCAATGTGAAGGCTAACCAAAAGGAAGATGCCCAATAAAATGCGATAAACCACAAAGGGTGTAAGGGAGGCCCTTTGAAGCCAGCGCATCATAAAGGAAATGGCCCAAAATCCAAAAATGAAAGAAAATATCATCATAAGACTGGCATCATATAACATCTCCGTCTCTCCAGACTTAATGAGTTGGTACCCTTTCAAAACACCTGCAGCCGTAATTGTTGGGATTGACATTAAAAAGGCAAAGCGCGCGGCATCTGTTCGTGTATAATTCATAAATCGTCCAACAGTTAAACAAGCTCCTGAACGACTCACGCCATTAATTAACGCAACACACTGCGCACATCCATAAATAAACGCTCTTTTCATTGTAGTATCAGGAACGGTTTCGATAAACTTTCCATATTTATCTGCAGCATAGAGTAAAACTCCAAAAATGATGCCAACCCAAGCAATCACCGTAATGCTTCGCAATGAGCCACCTACCACATGCTCAAAAAAGAGCCCTAAAAAAACAACTGGGATCGTTGCGATAATCAAGTTAAAAAGAAGGCGCGTATTGTCATTCAACTGTCCTCTCAAAAGCGAAAAGAAACCTTTAAAGAGAGCCACTACGTCTTTATGAAAATAGATTATAACCGAACCCAACGTTCCTATATGAGCAGCCACATCCATCATCAATCCTTGATCTTTCCATTGACAAAGTGCAGGAACTAACACCAGATGTCCTGAGGAACTGATAGGCAGAAACTCAGTTACGCCTTGAATAAATGATAAAAGTAAGATTTGCTCTAGAGTCATAGGCTCACCATGTGTTAGAAGTTAAGTTGAAGTACCATATAAATTACATATGTCCAAGGGTTTAGTCGCAATGCGGAAGTTATATCATTATTGGCTCTGTCCTTATTCACGGAAGATTCGCATTCTTGCGAATGAAAAAAAGCTTCCTTTAGAACTTGTACTTGTAAAACCTTGGGATCCAGTACCATCCTTTGTCTCATTAAATCCAGAAGGGTTGCCGCCGGTACTCATTGATGATGATGGGAAAAGTATTGCAAATGTCTATCCCATAACAGAATATATAGAGGAAGTTTATTTTGACCCTTCTTTCTTAGGAAAAAATCCCACAAATCGATCTGAAGTCAGAAGATTAATGGCTTGGTTTGATGAAAAGTTTAACGCAGAAGTTACGCATAACTTAGTTTATGAAAAAGTTCTCAAACGAAAAATGGGACATGGAGGCCCAGATGCAGCAATCATTCGCATAGGCCATACAAATATCCATGATCATCTTGAATATATTTGTTGGCTTTGTGATCGACGTAAATGGCTGGCAGGAGAAGAATTTTCATTGGCGGATATCACAGCGGCTGCTCATCTGTCTTGTATTGATTATCTGAGTGATGTGCCTTGGGACAAACACCCAACAGCAAAACTATGGTATGCGAGAGTAAAATCACGCCCAAGTTTTCGTGATATTTTAGCTGATAGTGTTCCCGGTCTTTCGCCCTCAGCACACTACACAAACCTAGATTTTTAAATGATTTTCTCATTTGGCTATGGATATGTAGCACAATTTCTGGGGGGCATGGGGACTTCTCGATTACAACACGGGCCTGGCCAATTTTCCTACCTGGGTGGGGCTCTTCCCTCTGACATACTTGATGTACTTCAAACCGTTGAAGGTGTGTTAATTTCCATTCCACCTGTTGAAAACGAAGACCTTGTTGTCTCCGCTTTCAAGGAATGCCTCCCCTCTTTGCGTCATTTGAAGTGGGTGGGATATCTTTCCTCCACAAGCGTTTATGGAGACCATCAAGGCCACTGGGTCACAGAAACATCACCAACACATCCGCTTTCCCCTCATGGAACAGCCAGACTTATGGCAGAGCAGCAATGGCTTGGACTTGATCTACCCATTCATATCTTTAGATTAGCTGGCATTTATGGACCCGGTCGAAATGCATTGGAAGAATTAAAGTCCGGAAAAGCCAAACGTATTTATAAGGAAGGTATTGTTTTCTCACGAATTCATGTGCTTGATATTGTCCAGGTTCTCAAAGCCTCTGTCAAATCTCCAAACCCGGGAAGAATTTATAATGTTGCTGATAATCTTCCTGCCCCTTCTTATGAGGTTATCGGTTATGGAGCAAAGCTGTTAGGAATGACGCCGCCTCCTCTTATTCCTTTTGAAGAAGCTGATTTGACGCCTATGGGAAAGAGTTTTTATCAAGAGTCTAAACGGGTTTGTAACAAACGCATTCTTTCAGAGCTTATCCCATCTTTAATCTTTCCTACCTACAAAGAAGGCCTCAAAAGAGAGGCCTTAGCGGTATAAAATATGTTAATCTCCCTAATTCTTAGTGGAAGATAGAGAAGTCTTTTTTGCTTCTTCAACTACTTTTTCTGCATGACGGATGAGATTTCCATAAACCTGTTCAGGAGAATATTTCTCCTCATAGCTTTCTCGACTCGAACAGCCCATTGATTCTCGCTTTTGAGGATCTCTGCGGAGTTCTTCCAAACAAAAAAGAAGAGACTCCATATTTTCCGCTTCATAGTATAAACCACATTGGTTCTGTTCAACAAAATCCCTTGTTTCTCCTTTGAGTGAATGCAAAATAGGTAAACCAAAGCTCATATATTCATAATACTTATTCGGCAAACACTGGAGAGCTTGCTTTTTATAGGCTGCCACTGCAACCCATGAACGCATAGAAATCCAATGGATCTCATGAGATTGAACCCAGCCAGTGAAAGTAATATTAGAAAGATCTTTCGCCATTTCTCTCCATTTCTTACCGAACACACCATCCCCAACTAATACGAAATGATATTCATTCTGGTTAAGATTTTGTAAATGTCTGGCAACTTGAATGATTGTTTCAACATCGTAGCTCAACATAAAACTTCCAACGAACAAAACGATTTTTTTGCCTTCTAACTCTTTAAAATTCGATATAAATTCATCAGAAGGCAATTGAACATTCACCATTTTAGGGTAAGACATGTGATAGACGCCATCAAATTTTTTGGGCTTTCTTTTTGCATAAGTCAAAGCCCAGTTTAAATACGTTTCAGAAATAGCAATTATGCCTGTCGCCTTACGCATGACCACATGAGTCTTCCAAACCATAGGAGCAATGATCATCCTTGCCAGAAATTTTATATATGAGGGAAAAATGTTAATATAAACATCCGGATACAAGTCTCTTACATCAAGCAAAACGGGTATGTTTTCCTTCTTCCCATATTTAATAGCTGCATGGCTAAGCTCTAATGTTGGGAAACAACAAATAATAATATCTGGTTTTTGCTTTTTTTGCGCTATCTTTTCAAAATGCTTTGCCGTGCCCCAATGATTTATAAGACGCTTAAGGGAAATATTTCTCTTATATAAAATTGATTTCAAAAAAATGAGCTTTGATCCCCAGGGAAGTATAAATTCATCATTCTCAATTGATTCTGGGAAAAAAGTTTTTGAAGAATGATTAACTGAAGACGTCCACCAAGTTACCTCATGCCCCAGCTCATGAAGCATTTTTGTCATTAGCCCAGCGCGCATCAACCGCTCAGTTCCTTTAAGAGGAACTGTCTCTCCACCTTTAATGACCCAAACACGCATATGAATCTCTATCAACATTCCAAAAGTTGGCGCGCCCTGCAGGATTCGAACCTGCGACCTGCGGCTTAGAAGGCCGACGCTCTATCCAGCTGAGCTAAGGGCGCTAATCAGCTCCAACATACCGAAAGTTCTGAAAAAGTAAACGGTGTTATTGAATAACATGAACTTCTCCCGATTCCTTTGATAAGAATCAGCATATTTTTTCACACATAATTTCAATTTAAGCAAAGTTGTTTACTATGAAATTTAATCTTTTAAGAAGAAGACTCTTGTGATACATATTAATTTTCTGTTAATGTACTGTAAATTGCTTCAGTACAATGAATGAGGGGGTACAGGAAGTAAGTTATGGCTGAAAAAAAGAAAACAATCGATATGCAAAAAACACTCGGGGAAACCTTAAAAGAGGCCCGAACAGCTCAAGGCCTTACTCTAGAAAACGTTGCAGAAAAATTATGTATCGGTAAAAAACATTTAAAAAATTTAGAAGATAATAGTAGCGATCTTAGCTGTGATGTTTATACATTGGGGTTCTTGCGACTCTATTCAGACTATCTAGGGCTTAATCCCAAGTTACTTTGTGAACAATTCAAACAAAATTGCCAGACACCTTCAGAACCCGTTGCTCCACCCCTTCCTACACCTGGACCAGGGAAAGGACTTCCTCCTCTCCCTATAATTGGATTTTCAGCTTTTGCTCTAGCTACACTCTTCATTGGATTCAAATGGCTTTCTTCATCACCTTCAACAGATCCTTTACCTGCCCCTAAACAGCTCACAACTACTGTTGCACCGCCACCACCACCAAAAAAAACAATTCTGATGGCCAAGACTGAACCGATCGTTCTCATGAAAGTAAGTGAGGAATCCTGGGTGGAAGTTAAAAACCAAAAGGGAGAAACTGTAGTTGTCCGTACTTTTAAACCCAACGATAATTATGAATTTAAAAATCCGAGAAGTTTGACATTGAATACAGGAAATGCGAAAGGGATACAGCTTATCTCAGAAGAAAAAGTTCTTTCTTTCCCTAAAAATGCAGACCCTGTACAATCAAACATTCCCCTCAACTCTGAAAAATGGGTTGATATAAAACCCGTTACTCTTTAACAAAAGAGTATTAATCAACAAATTTGTGAAGACTGATGACGATCTTGCAAAATGTTCGAGGAACTCACGACTTCCTTCCTCTTGAACAACGAAAATACACACACATCGTTGAATGTGCTCGAGATATAGCTTACGCTTATGGTTATGAAAATATGGCAACGCCCATTATGGAGTTCAAAGAAGTCTTTCAAAGAACCCTGGGTGATGTTTCAGATATTGTTACAAAAGAAATGTATGAAATCGCTGATAGAGGCGGCGAAAACATTGTCCTGCGACCTGAAGGTACGGCTGCCGTAGCACGCGCAGTCATATCAAATGGTTTAACGCAGTCCTTGCCACTCAAATACTTTTATGCTGGCCCTATGTTTCGATATGAGCGCCCTCAAAAAGGCCGGATGCGACAGCTCCACCAAATCGGACTCGAACTTTTTGGGGTTACTGACTCTATTGGTGATGTAGAAGTAATTTCCATTGCATTTGAAACACTAAAGGCTTTGGGTTTGGAAAATCGTTTTGCTCTTGAAATTAATACCCTTGGAGATGTTGAAAGTCGCAGTCAATATAGAAAGCATCTTCTGGAGTTTTTAAAAGATCACCATGCCCACTTATCAAGTGATAGCCAGCAACGTTTAGAACGAAACCCATTACGTATTTTGGATTCAAAAGATGAAGGCGACAAAAAAATTCTTCAAGAAGCACCCATTCTTAGTAACAGCCTTAATGCCTTTTCCAAAGACACTTTTTTAAAGGTGCAAGAGGGCCTCAAAGCTTTGGGTATTCCTTTTAAGCACAACCCACACCTGGTCCGAGGGCTAGATTATTACTGTCATATTGCCTTCGAATGTACCACCCTTGAATTGGGCTCCCAGGGATCGATCCTCGCAGGCGGACGATATGATGGCCTTATGGAAACCATGGGAGGGCCTCGTGTTCCAGGTGTCGGATGGTCAGGCGGCATTGACCGCATAGCTATGATGCTTCATGAAAATATAATCCCTGCTCCGACTCGACCAATTGTTATTATTCCTATGGCTGATGATTATAATATTCAAGGTCTCAAATTAGCAGAAAGGATACATGCTGCTGGATTTCGAGCCGAAATGACATATGAAGGAAATCTTGGAAAGCGTCTTAAAAAAGCTAGCAAAATTAATACAAAATATGCACTTATTTTAGGAGAAGAAGAAGTGGCTTCACATACTGTTACCCTTAAAGATATGGATACCAGTGAACAAATCACATTCAGTCAAGATCAACTCATTCATTTTATTAAAGAAAAAGGTGTATTGTGAGTTTTGACACAAAACTTGATCAACTTTTGACGCATTTCGAAGACCTCAAAGCAAAACTGTCCACTTCAGTGTCAGATCCCGGTGAGTTTGCAAAGCTTTCCAAGGAATACTCTGATCTTACTCCCATTGCTGAAAAAATTTCTGAATGGAAAGACAAGGTCCATGAAAAAGAAAGTCTTACTCAGTTCATTGCTGATCCTTCTGGAGACAAAGATTTAAAAGCTATGGCACAGCATGATCTAATAGAATTAAATGAAAACCTTCCCAATCTATATCATGCCATCAAAGTTCTACTTCTTCCTAAAGACGTTGATGATGATAAAAACGCCATTATAGAAATTCGTGCAGGAACAGGAGGGGAAGAAGCTGCCCTTTTCGCTGCTGATCTTTTAAGAATGTATCAACGCTATGCAGAAATTCAAAAGTGGAAGTTTGAACTTATGCATGAAAATGATACAGGCCTCGGAGGAATTAAGGAAGCTTCAGCTTCTATCGCAGGCAGAGGAGTATTTGCTAAATTAAAATTTGAATCAGGGGTTCATCGCGTACAACGCATCCCCGAAACTGAAACAGGCGGACGTATTCATACATCAGCGGCAACAGTTGCCGTATTACCTGAAGTTGAAGAGGTTGATATTCAGATAGATGAAAAAGATTTACGTATTGATGTTTTTCGATCAAGTGGACCGGGCGGTCAATCTGTAAACACAACTGACAGTGCAGTGCGCATAACACATATTCCATCAGGAGTCGTTGTCCAACAACAAGACGAAAAATCTCAGCATAAAAACAAGGCTAAGGCCCTCAAAATTCTCCGTGCCCGTTTATATGAACATCAAAGAGCACAGAAAGATGCTGAACGGGCAGCAACACGTAAAAGTCAAGTAGGGAGCGGAGACCGCTCCGAGAGGATTCGAACGTACAATTACCCTCAAGGACGTGTGACGGACCATCGAATTAACTTAACACTTTATAAACTTGATCGCGTCATAGATGGAAGTGCTCTTGAAGAATTCATTCAAGCTCTTATTTCGGAAGATCAAGCCAGCAAACTTGCTGAACTTGGAGAATCCGTTTAAATAATTTCATGAAAATAACCCTTTCTGAGTTTAGTTCATTTCTCGAAACCACTTCACCTCCAGTTGCAATAGCCACATCGGGCGGTCCAGATAGTCTTTGCCTTTTGCTATTAGCTCATCGCTGGGCACAACAAAAAAAAGGTAAAGTCATTGCATTAACTGTGGATCATGGTCTCCGGCCTGAATCTACTCGAGAAGCCTTAATGGTGCACAAATGGGCCAAGGAAAGACAAATAGAACATGTGACGCTGACATGGTCCGGAGAAAAACCAATATCACGGCTTCAAGAAAAAGCCCGTGAAGCCCGGTACAACCTTCTTATAAACTGGTGCAAAGAAAACAATGTTACGACTCTTCTCTTAGGTCATCATCAACAAGATCAAGAAGAAACTTTTTGGCTGCGACTGTCTTGTGGCAGTGGTCTGGAAGGCCTTTCAGGCATAAAGAGGAAGCATTCTAAAGACGGAATTACGATTCTACGTCCACTTCTTGATGTTTCAAAAGAGCGCATTAAAGAAACATTAGTTTCAGAGAATCAACCCTGGATTGAGGATCCAAGTAATAATAATCCTCTATTTTTTAGGGGGCGGCTACGGTCTTTCTTAGAAAAAGAGGGTCTTTCGTGCAAGCGATTACTGCAAGTTATGCATAAGCTGCAAATTGACAAAGATTTTATGCATGATAGCGTCTGCAAATCAATGGAATCCATACTCCGGGTTCATGAAGAAGGATATATCTCTATCGACAAAGCTGCTTTTGATAATCTTCACCTCGCTCTTGTAACGCGGATACTTAGCCATGTGATGAGGTGGTTCTCTGGAAAAGATTACCCTCCTCGACAAACGCAAATTTTGAATGTTGTGGAAAAACTAGCGAAAAATCGTCCTTTTACATCCGGAGGAATTTTATGGGATTCACAAAATAAAATCATTCTCTTAAAACGAGAGATCTCCAAAGTTCAAGGAAAGCTATCTCTTTATTCTCTCACTCAAGATATACTTTGGGATCAAAGGTTCTGGATCAATTCAGATATTAGAAATGTTTTCCCGGAAGATACTTACCTTGAACCCTTAGGAATTCAGCCTTTTTTGAAAAAGAAAGTAAAAAGCTCTCTCCCTTACTCAGTTTGGCAAACCCTTCCAGCTTTATGGGTAAAGGGAAACATTGTTTCCGTCCCTCACCTGTGTTACAGTGAAGAAAGTGATTTGGACGATCGTAAATTTTTTTCTGTAAAGCCACTCTTTTGCGATCCAGAAAAAGCCACTATATAATAACTGAGACACATGACGATATAAATTTAGAAACTTGCTCGATGAACCGTAATATACTTCTTTGGATAACAATAGTCTTCTTTCTAGTTGCTATCTTTAACTTAATTCAAACGCCACCTTCTCAAAAGCAACATGTTACGCTTGACTACTCAACTCTTCTTAAGGATGTAAATGAAAAGAAAATTCAAGAAGTTTTAATTAAAGGTGACACTGTCAGTGGCCAGCTAACAGATGGAACAACTTTCTCCTCACTTGTTCCTCCGCGGGATGGTCACCTTATGGATAGACTTTTAGACAATGATGTTCGTATTAAAGTTGCACCTGCTGAAGAAGAGGTAGGGTCTTTTTTCCAAATTCTCTTGAATTGGCTACCAATGATCCTTCTGATCGGTGTATGGGTATTCTTCATGCGGCAAATGCAAGCTGGCGGGAACAAAGCCCTTGGATTTGGAAAATCAAAAGCCCGCCTTATGGATGACAAAGGAACAAAGGTTACCTTCAAAGATGTAGCTGGCGTTGATGAAGCAAAGCAAGAGTTAGAAGAAGTCGTGGAATTCCTCAGGGATCCACAAAAATTTCAACGTTTAGGTGGAAAGATCCCTCGTGGTGTTTTGCTTGTAGGACCTCCAGGTACTGGGAAAACATTGCTTGCACGTGCGATCGCTGGTGAAGCAAATGTTCCTTTCTTTACAATCTCAGGTTCAGATTTCGTAGAAATGTTTGTTGGCGTCGGAGCCAGTCGCGTCCGTGATTTATTTGAACAAGGAAAAAAGAATGCTCCTTGTATCATTTTCATCGATGAGCTTGATGCCGTAGGTAGACACAGAGGCGCTGGCCTTGGTGGAGGAAATGACGAACGAGAACAAACTTTGAATCAACTCCTCGTCGAGATGGATGGTTTTGAAGCGAATGATGGTGTTATCCTCATTGCAGCAACCAATCGCCCAGATGTTTTAGACCCCGCTCTTTTAAGACCTGGTCGCTTTGATCGACAGGTTGTCGTCCCTAATCCAGACATTATCGGTCGTGAAAAAATCCTTGCCGTCCATGCGCGGCATGTTCCACTCGCTGAAAATGTGAACCTTACGGTCATAGCAAGGGGAACACCTGGCTTTTCCGGAGCCGATTTAGCCAATCTTATTAATGAAGCCGCATTGCTTGCTGCTCGTAGAAACCGTCGCACCGTTTCCATGTCTGAACTCGAGGAAGCTAAAGACAAGGTTATGATGGGTAGTGAACGCCGTTCTATGGTCATGACAGAGGAAGAAAAGCGTTTGACAGCCTATCATGAATCAGGTCACGCTGTTGTTGCTTTCCATTCTCCAGCGTCAGACCCCATTCATAAGGCAACGATCATTCCACGTGGACGAGCTCTAGGCATGGTTATGCGTCTGCCCGAAGGAGACCGTGTATCTATGTCAAGAGAAAGACTATACGCTGACTTAGCTGTTGCTATGGGTGGCCGTATTGCTGAGGAAATGATTTTTGGTCCCAATAAAGTCACAACAGGAGCTTCATCGGACATTAGTATGGCCACTCAAATGGCAAGACGTATGGTTACTGAATGGGGGATGAGCGACAAATTAGGCCCTATTACTTATGGTGAAAATACGCAGGAAGTCTTTTTAGGTCATTCAGTAACACAACATAAAAACATATCTGAATCGACAGCTCAGCTTATTGATCAGGAAGTCAAAAGAATAGTCGAAGATGGTTACAAGTGTGCTCAAGTTATCCTTAAAAAACACCGAGATCACTTAGAACTGCTTGCAAAATCACTCCTTGAATATGAAACACTCACTGGAGAAGAAATTGCTGTTTTGCTCACGCAAGGGAAAATTGATCGACCAAAATATGCCTCAGGACCTGAACTTCCTGGATCTGCAATCCCTACAGGGGGTAAGAAAACCATATCTAAGAAAAAGAAAGATACACCCAAACCCTCCCAAAAAACGAAGCCAACTCCTCAGATTGAAACTACTTAAAAAGTAACTTTGTTTTTGATTCAGGGATTTACATTTGTAAAAAAGTAGTTAGAATCATCAAAAAAATTAAGTATTTTGGGGGCCCATGTATCGTTGCACTAAGGGATCAATTGCATCAATCTTCGCTGCTTGTCTAACGCTCACAGCTTGTGAGACCAATGCTCCAAAGCATGATATTAACATAAAGAGACCATTTGCTTTCATGAAAAATCAGAAGCAAATCCCTCCATTTTATGAGACCATTTTGTCTCTCTTACAAGAGGGAAAATATAATGAAGCCTCTTCTCTCATTAACCAATCTCTCCAGGCTGAGCCCAAAAATGTAACACTTCACCTTCTTAATAGCGTCGTATACGAAAAACTAGCCGAGCATGGAAGTGCGGCCGGTAAAGAACTTGCTGGTGTTGGTTATCAAAATGCAATCAACATTGATTCCTCAAACGTTTTTGCAATCACTCAGTTAGGAAAATTAAAGTACCGTGATCAAGAGTATGACCAAGCGCAAGAGCATTTTGCGAACGCTCTTCTTATTGACCCCAGTAACCCAGATTTATGGCAAGAGCTTGCTGCAGCATCTTATTACAATTATGATTTGAAAACAGCGCTTAACGCCATAGATAGAGCGATTCAGCTCAAACCTAACGATCCACTTGTTAACCGTTCTGCTGCAATGATTTACGCGGCTCTTGGTGACTTTCAAACATCGAAGCACCATTTAGATAACTTTGTTAAATTAGCCGGTGCAGATCCAACGGGCGCTCAACTCAAGGCTCGTTATAACGACTGGAAAATGCTCTATGACAGCGGACGCCTCCAGTTAGCTGCTGCTAAAAGTTCAGATTCAGGTTCAAGCTCAGCTTCATCATCAGCTTTATCTTTATCTTCATCTTCTTCACAGTCATCCTCAAATCAAGGATCACAAGCTCAATCAGCATCTTCAAGTTCATCTCAATCAGCCAATGCAGATAGCAGTGATTCTGATGAATCTCAAGGAGGAGATTCATCAGCATCTTCTTCCAGCGAGAGCCCATACACTATAGATACAGCAAACGAAGGCATGGATGTTCTGAGTGCTCCCATGAATGAGGGGGGCCCAACATCCATGTCTGACAATTCCCCTCAAATTATTATTGATTGCTATCTACTGCGTATCAGTGAAGACGCTCTCTCTTCTAAAGGAAATAATATTCTTGAAAATTTAGCTGTCACTCTTAACCCTGGCGGGTTCACAAAGTTTAAAGGGAGTTTCTGGGGCAGTGGTGCACCTCCTATAGCTAATGCCAGCCCAACAACGAACATAGTATATGAGCCAGATGCCGCCTTCAAACCTAATCAGGATAATGGAAATGTTGGTCAAGCATCCTTTTATACGCCGGGTCAAAGCTCATTCAATTTTGGAAACAAAGGAAGCTTTACGGGGCGCATTTTTACCGCTGGAATCACTTGGGCTGGATTAACTTACAGTCTTAATATTGCTAATGCTACAGATAATAGAACAGAGGTCGTTAGCCGTCCTTCTCTCATGACCTTTTTGCATAAGCCTTCTGTATTCTTTTCTGGGGACGAACTTGTTAATGGTTTTACAGGTCAATACGGTGGAACACTTGTAAAATATCCAGTGGGTGTAACACTCGAAGTCACTCCTACATCTTTGGAAGGAGATATCATTACACTTCAAGTTGGTCTTGAAGGAAGCCTTCTCACCCAACCGAATCCTGATCTTGCACAAACTGTTGACGTTGCAAAGTCACGTGTTGATACTTTTGTTAAACTCCGCTTAGGTGAGACGCTCATGCTTGGAGGTATCTATGAACGGCTCGAGGTTTCTTCTAAAAGTGGATTCCCTGGCTTGCAGGATATTCCAGTTGCTCAATATTTCTTTGCCAATGAGGCAACGGCCAGCCGAAGAAGATCCGTCGTATTCATGTTGTCACCCCGGTCTCCAGATGCAGTCAAAGCTGCGGTCAATCGCGCTATGGCTCGTGAAGCTGTAACACCCAATCTTCGTGAGCTCATTGCTCGAACTCCAGATTGGTTCCATAGTCATCCAAACCTTGTTTCTATCTTCAGATATATGGCTACAGATCCAGTCATTTACTATGAATTCCGGGCTACAGATATTCTACCTCCAAGCTGGGGTTGGGATCCTCCCATAAGAGATAAGCTAGATCAAATCATGAGCTTCGCGTATTTTTAGTCCTTGATTATTGGAATCTACACAAAGCTTAAGATTAAGAAATTATGAGTGACTTTAATAAGTCACTCATTTTTTTGAGAAAAAAGAAAAGTTCAGAGATATTGCATCATACATATTAAGTTTATTTTTTCCCTCTTATTTCGCTGTTTTTTATAATTCTCTCAGCATGTTAGCTAACCTTTTCAACGAAAACGCATCCTAACCATAGTACAAACGTAAGTAAAAATTCATTTTCTTTTGCACATTGTACACATGGACACAACTCGCAAACAGACCATTTGTTGCATAAAAGTTACTTTTTTAAGAGTTATGGAAAATTTTTTTCGAGAACTATCTGTAAAGATTGACCGTTTTAGGTGGTAAGACTTACATAGAGCTGAAATATAAAAAAAGAGCCGGGTTAAAAACCCGGCCAAGTTTAACAGGGAGGCTTCACGTCTGGGAGACGTAGGATCGATATGTCGACCCTTCGGGTCCTAAGACCCTACATTAAAGCGTTGCGCCTTAATGCTACTTCATCGCAGGTACAGGGAGGTAATCCTGCGTTGATATCTATGATATAAAGCATATTGACTCATCTAACCAGTATAATTTTTGCATCTCTCACATGCGTTTTTCGCATAAGAAAAATTTCGTTGAAAATTTTCAACTTACAAATAATCATCTTTTGTTATATTTCAATATCTTATGGATTTTACGTTTTTTCCAACTTCTAATTATGTTGAAAAATTCCAACTTTAAAAAAATGGATTCCTGCGTCCACGTACTCATGTCCGAAAAAATAAAAAGATTCAAATAATCTTTTTTATGAATCAACTATAAAAAAGATAAGAAAATTACTTTTATTGTATACTCGCAATGAAGGAAACGAGCCTTGCACAAGAAGGACTTTGCTCCGATATGGCAATCTAAGATCATTTTTCAATTTTTTATTGATTTTTGACTAGATATCCATGAGTAGATAGTTTCAGAAACATGGGATATCAAAGAACTAGGTCTAGAACATAAGGATAAGTTGCCAAACGAAATTTAAAACCCTATATAATAAGAGGTGAGAATAATAGAAGGTACACCATGAAACTTACAGATCTTCCCTCCCTTCTTCCCTTATATTCAGCGCGCAGCACGGTTCTTTTGCCACGAGCTCAAATTCCATTAGTTTTCAATAATCCCCAAGAAAAGAGACTCGTAGATGTTGCCTTCAGAAGAGGGCACCGGCTTATCGGTATGGTCCAGTCAAATCCCGAGGGTGGATATTTTCAAAAGGGCTGTGTTGGCAAAATCATCAGTTTTCAGGAAGGAAATCCACTTTTTATTACCCTTTCTGGTATTTGCCGTTTTCAAATTGACGAAGTCATTGATAAAAATTCTCTAAAGTTTGCAAAAGTAAGCTATGCAAATTTTCAAAAGGATTTAGAGGACTCACATACAGACCCTCTTGTTGACCGCACCCGTCTTTTATCTCTCCTAAAAATCTACTTGGAGGATCAACAGATTGCAACAAACTGGGATGAAATCAGCCATGCAAGCGATGAACTTATCATTAGCTCTTTGGCCATGGTGTGTCCCTTTAAACCCATAGAAAAGCAAGCTCTTTTGGAAATCAGTACATTGGCAGAAAGATGTAACATGATGATTGCTCTGATGGAAATGGCTGCTCCTAATTTAAAAGGACATCCCCCCATCCTTCACTAATGAGATAATATGACAAAAACCCCTTTACTTAACGCCAAGCTTATTGAGTTACTTGTTTGCCCTCTGACAAAGGGACCTTTGACTTATGACAAAAAAACACAAGAACTAATCAGTCAACATGCAAAGCTTGCCTATCCTATACGAGATGGGGTACCGGTCATGCTTGTGGAAGAGGCCCGATCTTTGACTGAGGAAGAGTTAAAAGGGGCAAAAAAGAAGACACTCACAAAAACATCTTGAAAGGCAAATTTACTCTCACGATGAACCAGGTTATAGTGGCCTGAAACTTTTCAGGTGCGCTATGGTTGGGGTTTATAATATTCCCTCAGGATATCCTTTTTTAGACAGTCTTGCTTCAGGTCTGTTGCAAAAGGCCTCTGCCGATCCTTTCCAGCTTTGTCAAATGGAGGTCTTTTTACCAACACGCCGCGCTTGTAGCGAATTGCAACAAGCTTTTTTAAGGCAATCAAAAGGAAATTGCCTCCTTCTCCCTAAGCTTTCTCCTTTAGGGGATTTGGACGAAGGAGAAGCTTGGCTTCCCACGTCTCCAGATGAAAATTCATTTTTGCCTCTCATTTCACCTTTCAAACGCTTGGGTCTTCTAACAAGCCTTATTCAACGATTTACGAAAAAGACCAGTCTACCTCTTTCACCAATACTCTCCCTAAAGCTTGCAAAAAGCTTGCTAAGGCTGATGGACCAAGCCACAATTGAAAATGTGCCTTGGGAAGGATTGCTTCATCTTGTGCCATCTGAATTTGCAAGTCATTGGCAATTAACCCTGAACTTTCTTGAGATTATCACAACCCACTGGCCGAAGATCATCGAAGAATACGAACTTGTTGAACCTTATCAACGCCACCATCAAACCATTGAAGCACGCATTGCGAGTTGGAAAGCGCAACCTCCGTCTCACATCATTGTCGCTGCAGGGTCAACGGGAACGATGCCTGCGACCGCAGAGCTCTTAAAAGTTATTGCATCTCTTTCACAAGGTGCTGTTATTCTGCCAGGCTTTGACCCCAATTTGAACTCGGATGAACGGAAAGCTCTGTCTCCTTGTCATCCTCAATACACTCTCACCATGCTTCTCAATAAACTAGAAGTTCAACCCTCCGATATTCAGTTATGGGAGGGGCGTTTCTCTCAACATCCTCGAGCGCGTTTATTTTCAGAAGCCATGAAAACATACCTTGCGCGAGAAAGACATACTAACACTTTTCCCTTTGAACAAGCTCTTGAAAATGTTCATTATATTCCTTGTGCAACCCCACAAGAAGAAGCCTTGGCTATTGCCATTCTCATAAGACAACAGCTTGAAATAACTGACCAGCGAATTGCATTGATTACGTCTGATTTAAAATTGGCAGAGAGGGTTCGTTGGGAACTCAAAAGGTGGAGCATCGAGATCGATCGTTCTTCAGGGGAAGCGCTGGAACAAACTCCAGCCGCCGTTTTTTTAAACTTGTGTGCAGAATTTAGTGCCAACCCAGCAGATCCCATTGGCTTGTTGTGCCTTCTTAAACATCCGCTTTTCCGTATGGACGAGGCACCAAGCAATTATCGTTCTGAAATCAAGAAATTTGAAATAAATGTATTAAGAGGGAATTCTTATGAAATTCCGACGTGGATTCAGACGTGTCTTGATCGAGCACGCCAGCTTCTAAGCCACAAAGCACTCTCTTTTCAAGATGCGCTCACACTTCATCGGGAATTAGCAGAATGCTTGACGAGAGATCAGGAGGATGGTTGCCATCTCTGGAAAGGCCCCAAAGGCAAGGCTGTTAAAGATTTTATGGACTCACTGATCGATGTGGCAGCGGATTTTCCTTCTGTTTCATTTGAAGATTACCCTCTCCTATTCAAGGAATTGTTGAAAGGTCAAGTTTTACGATTTACTCCCCGAAAACATCCTCGCCTCACCATTCTGGGTCCCCTTGAAGCACGTTTATTTCATGCGGACGTTGTGATTTTAGGCGGACTGAATGAGGGAAAATGGCCACCGTCCGTGGATATTGATCCGTGGCTGAATAGACCGATGCGTGAAGATATGGGCTTTCCGTCACCTGAAAGACGAATTGGTCTTTCAGCCCATGATTTTGGACAAGCCTTTGCAAATCCAAAAGTGTATCTGACACGCGCTCTGAAAGTCGATGGAACACAGACCATTGCCTGTCGGTGGCTTGAAAGAATTGAAGTGTACTTGAAAATTTGGGATCTTTCTCTACCCAAAGAGTCAAAGCTTCTTGAATGGGCCAAGCAACTCGACGTCCCAGAAGCCCAGCTCACATCCACTCCTCCTATGCCACGACCCCCTCTAGAATCTCGTCCTCGTCGTCTTTCGGTAACGCAAATCGAGACATGGATGCGAGATCCCTATGCTCTTTATGCAAAACATATTCTTTCCTTATCACCCCTCAATCCTTTGAATGTAGAACTGCAGGCCTCTGATAAAGGAACACTGATTCATAAAGCTCTGGATCAATTTTTCCAAATGTGCCCCAATCCTTGGGATAAAAATGCCTTAGAAATCCTTCGTTTTATTGGTCGATCTTTGTTTGAACCTATTCAGGATGACCCCATAGTACGCTTGTTTTGGAAACCTCGCTTTGACAGGTTGGCTCGTTGGTTTATTGATTACGAAAGAACAACGCGTTTGCCAGGAACTCAAACCTTTACGGAAATCAAAGGATCCTTATCGATTAAAACAAAAGCAGGTCTTTTTACATGCACAGCAAAGGCTGATCGCATTGACATTCTTCCCAATGGGAATCTCCGCATTCTTGACTATAAAACCGGAATGCCTCCTTCGGACCAAGATGTAAACCTTGGCTTTGCCCCTCAACTTCCTCTGGAAGCAGCCATCGCAATGGCAAAAGGATTCGAAGGCATCTCGGCATCTCACGTTGAAAGCCTTGAATTCTGGTGGTTGAAAGGAGATCTTCAAGGAGGCTTGGTTAAAAAGCTTCCAGGATGCCCAGAAGAGCTTGCTGCTCAAGCAAAAAAAGGCCTTGAAAATTTAATTCGCCTCTATGAAAAGGAAGAAACCTCGTATCCTGCATGCCCTCTTCCGTTGAAAGGATTGAAATACAACGACTATGCGCAGCTCGCACGCATTCAAGAATGGGGAAGACGCTAATGCCTCATCAAGTTGCAGCCCATTCTCAACGACTGGCCGCCCACCCCCATCATTCCGCATGGGTCGCAGCATCTGCAGGATCTGGAAAAACCAAAGTTCTGACGGATCGCGTTCTCAACTTACTTCTTGAAGGCTGTCCTCCCGAACGTATTTTATGTCTCACTTTCACCAAAGCGGCAGCAGCAGAAATGGCCAATCGTCTGAGAGATCGCGTGGGACAATGGGCCATTTTATCACAAGAGGACATCAAAGCCACTCTTGAGAAACTCCAAGGAATTCCGCCAACAAAAGAGAAAATTGAACGAACTGGACTTCTTTTTAATCTGATTCTCGACACCCCGGGGGGGCTAAAAATCCAAACTATTCACAGTTTCTGTCAATCTCTCCTCAAGAAATTTCCCCTAGAAGCTGAACTTTCTCCTTTCTTTGAAGTTGCGAATACAACCCAACAGCAACAACTCATTCGACAAACCACAGAACGGGTCATGGACAATTCTGATCTATCTCAAGATCTTCAAGAACTCGTCCTTTCTTTCCATGAAAGTAAATTTGATGAATTAAACGCTTTTATTCTCCAAGAGCGCGCCTCCTTTGATCATTTAGCAGCAGAAGAGATTCATCAGCTTCTAGGCACAAAGAGCCTAACCCAAGAGAAGCTTCTAAAGGTTCTTATAGATGGCATCCCAGAAACCCTGCTTCGAAACGGACTCACTCTTTTGGCAGAAGGAAGCCCCACGGATCAGGAAAAGGCCTCCGCTTTAAGTGATTTTTTAAACTTGAGTGTTGAGGAACAATATCAATATTATGAAACCTATCAATCTGTATTCCTCACTCAAACAGGTGAAAAGCGCGCACGTTTGATGACTCAAAAAGTGGCTCTCGAGAACCCTGATTTTAAGGAGATTTTTGAACAAGAAGCCTTGCGACTTGAAACGTGGATCCAACGGTGGAAGGCTTTGGACATTGCCCGAATTTCTCAAGCATTTTTAAAGTATGGCCAATCTTTTCTTGAAAATTATGAAGCACTTAAAAACGATCAGTCTCTGCTTGATTATGATGATCTCATCCACAAAACGGTGGCACTGTTGAAGAATCCAGGTTGCCACTGGGTCCTGTACAAGCTGGATGGAGGTCTTGATCATATTCTTGTTGATGAAGCACAGGACACAAGTCCTTCTCAATGGCGTGTAATTCGTTCTATTGCAGAAGAATTCTATGCCAATGCAAGTGATGATCCGCGCAATCGAACATTGTTTATTGTGGGTGACGACAAACAATCCATTTATAGTTTTCAAGGAGCTGATCCGGCTGTCTTTGCTCAAATGCAAAAGGACTTAAAAGCCTTCGCAAAAACATCTGGCAAAGAATGGCAAGATATTGATCTCAACGTATCGTTTCGCTCAACACCAGAAGTCTTGGCAGTCGTCGATGCAACGTTTTCTGAACACCCTCTTTCTTCTCCCTCTCTGAACCATCTTCCCTTCCGGAAAGAAGCACCTGGACACGTTGAATTATGGCCATTGATTAAAGAGGAGGAAAAAGAAGCGCAAGAAGCTTGGGAGCCTCCTGTTGTACACCGCTATGTTGAATCCCCCCAAAAACAACTTGCACGACTAATGGCCAAACAAATTCAAACCTGGCTATCAGGCCATCACTCCTTTCCAAGACCGATTTCAGCAGGGGATATTCTTATCCTCGTGCGCAGGCGAACGGCCTTTGTGGATCACCTTATTCGAGCCTTAAAGGAATGTAATGTTCCCGTTGCAGGGGTAGATCGACTTTGGCTTTTGGATGGGATTGCCATCCAAGACTTATTAAAGATTGCTGAGTTTCTCCTGCTCCCAGACGATGACTTGACTCTTGCCACCGTATTAAAAGGGCCTCTTTTCTCTTTGTCTGAAGAAGACCTCTTTGAATTAAGCTATGAGAGAGAGACAAGTCTTTGGAGGCATCTTCAAAACCGTGAAAAATACGCCTCGGTACATCAAACTTTAAAGGATTTATTGTCCCAGGTAGATTTTTTAACGCCTTTCGCTTTGTTTAGTACCCTTCTGGGACCTCTTGAGGGACGCAAGAAATGGCAAGCCCATTTAGGTCCCGAAGTCTTAGACTCCCTAGACGAATTTCTTAACCTTTGTCTTTTGTATCAAGAAGACAATACCCCCACTCTTCAAGGATTTTTAGCGTGGGTGACTCAAGAAGTTGTCGAGCTTAAACGTGACTTGGACCAAAGTGATCAAGTCAGAATAATGACAGTCCATGGGTCTAAAGGGCTTCAGGCACCTATTGTTTTTCTTCCAGATACAACCCAGCCTCCTCTCGAAGTTGGCTCATTTCATTTTCAGGAAAATGCGTTGGTATGGCTACCCCCCTCTACCAAGGATATTCCCCTCACTACAGCTTTCAAAAATCAGCTCCGAGAACAACAAAAAGCGGAATATGACCGATTGCTTTATGTTGCGATGACTCGTGCAGAAGATGCTTTATATGTCTGCGGTTGGGAAACACCTTATCAAGATACCTGGTATAACTTTGTGAAAAGAGGACTCCAAAAGGTTGGAGAAGAAGGCTCTTTTGATTTCAGCCCCTTCAAAGAGGAAGAAATGACAGGATGGAAGCTCTCTTCTCTTAAAACAACACAAACCTTTGCTTCAAAATCGAAAGAACAAACTCATTTTCTATTGCCACAATGGTTGAAAGAAAATCCAAGAGTTGAGCTACCCCCTGAAATTTTAAGGCCTTCCGATGTGGAAGGAGAGGAGCCAAAGAGTGACTCAGAGTTGGGACATTATGGTACATTACGCGGAACGCTTATTCATAAGCTTCTTGAAGTTCTTCCCAGTCTTGATGAATCAAAGAGGCGCCAAGCTTTTCAGCAGTTTCTAAAAAGTGAGGGGATTACTGTAGAGCAAGCTCATGAAATTATTGAAGTCACAGAAAGAGTTTTTGATGCTTTTCCGGATCTTTTTATACCTTCTTCTCAAGCCGAAGTCGCCCTGACAGGAATGCTCGGTGGCAAAATTCTCTCAGGTCAAATTGACCGACTTGTCGTGAGTGATGATCAAATCTTGATTATTGATTATAAAACTCACAGGAAAGTTCCTCCGAGCTTAGAGGAAATTTCTGAATCCATTATCAAACAAATGGGGCTCTATCAAATGGCTGTTTCTCAGATGTATCCAAAAAAGACTGTTACCTGTGGTGTCCTCTGGACTCAGGTACCACGGCTTGATTTGATTCCTGACTCAATGGTGAAAAAGTTTACAGGTTCAATTGACGTGCATTTAGGAAAGCCTTACACTGAGAAAAATTTAGCTTAACCTTTAAGGAAAATGAAATGGAAATTTTAAAAGTTACAGATACCTCTTTCAAGACAGATGTCATGGAATCCAGCAAGCCAGTATTGATTGATTTTTGGGCCGAATGGTGTGGTCCTTGCCGAATGATTGGCCCCGTTCTCGAAGAGTTGGCTGCTGAAATCGGAGATGATGCGGTTATTGCAAAGTTGAACATTGACGACAATCCTGAAACACCAGCTCTACTCGGAGTCCGTTCTATTCCTACGCTTATGCTTTTTAAAGACGGGAAAATGGTAGGAACAAAAGTGGGTGTCCAATCAAAATCAGCCCTTGCTGAGTGGCTTAAATCCGCCTAAGCATGTACCTTGCGATCCTGCACTATAAAGTACCGCGAGAAGAAAGAGAGCCCTATTTGGAAAAGCATAGGGCTTTTTTGCAAGAGGGCTACGCCAAGGGGGATTTTGTTGTTTCAGGTCCTCTTCTGAATGGTAAAGGGGGCATTATATTTTCAACATGCACCCGCAGGGGTGAGTTTGAACAACTCCTACAAAAAGATCCCTTCAAGATTCAAGACCTGGCCGACTATGAAATAGTTGGATTTGAACCTACCAAATTTCATCCTGATTTTTCCTGTTTCATTCGCGAACGTGACAAAGAAGAAATTGAACTTGTCCCACACAATCCCAATTGGAAACATGTTTTCGAGGCTGAAAAAGAAGCACTTTCTTCTATTTTAAAAGACACACTTATTGATGTTCACCATATTGGTAGTACAGCCATTCCGGGCATTCATGCCAAACCCATCATTGATATTTTGCCAGTTGTGAGAGATGTGCATGATGTTGATCGTGTGTCAGATGCGTTTGAAGCGTTAGGTTATGAAGTGAAGGGAGAGTTTGGCATTTCAGGACGTCGCTTTTTTACGAAAAGAACAAATGGAAAACGCACTTTTAATGTTCATATTTTTGAAAAGGATCATCCTGCAGTAGATCGTCATCTTCACTTTCGTGATTATATGCTCGCTCATCCGGAAGATGCACAAGCTTATTCTGATATTAAAAAGAAGCTCGTAACAAACTGCCCCAACGATCTTGAAAAATACTGCTGGGGCAAGAATGACTTTGTCAAAGTAATGGAAATTAAAGCAGCTAAGTGGCGAAAATTTTAATTAAAACGAAAAATTGTATATTATCTATCGTATTCTTGAAGCCTTTGTGTTGAAGGATTTTCGTGGGTTCGTGCATGTTCTGAAGTGCCTTGAGTTTGCTCATATATAGCTTCATCTTGTGGAACAGGTGGGTCGTCGTATTGCTTCATTCTAAAAAGGCCTCATAGGTCACTTTGTTGGTACTCTGCACCTCCTTGAACACTATGGGAGTATTAGCCTAGGAATGATGAGGGATGTTATTCAGACAAAGAACTAGAGAAAGTGAGGATAAAATAAAACGATTCATAAAAAATTACAAACAAAGCTTAATATTGCTAATGCATATATGATGTTTCATTTAAATATTCAACATAAAAATGTATGACGACGTCTTTTATGTTTCTCTTTACATACATCCATATTATGAGTAGGTATAGATATGAACATACCCAATATGAACAAGATTAGGCCCTCACATGACAAACTTATTTATTCTTCCCACACGTCTTGGAGACGCCATTTTTACAACCGGTGTCATCGATTATTACAAAAATGAACCTGCTGTAATTGTTGCAACTCCTCTAACGGAGCCGCTCTTTGCAGACCTTCCAAATGTTGAAAAAATTATTGTGATGGGAAAGAAGCCTTACAAAATGCATTGGGTTGATATGTGGAAGGTCACTCATGAGACATCTTGGAACCGTGTGATTGACCTCCGAGGTTCAATCCTTTCTTATTTCCTAAAGGTGAATCAACGACAGATTTGGAAGCAACCTGCTCCTGTCCATCATAAAGTCAAACAAATCAGTGATTGTATGGGATTTCAAGAGCCCTTGTCCCCGACCTTGTGGTTTTCAAAAAATCGTCTCTCTGATACAAAATTCAAGAAACCAACCCTAGCTGTTGCACCTGTTGCCGGTTGGGGAGGTAAGCAATGGCCTATGGATCGTTTTGCCGATCTCTTAAAGGAATTTTGTGAAAAATATCCCAATGCACAAGTCGCTCTTTTCGCCGCACCCAATGAAAAAGAGCAACTCAAACCTCTTCTTAAAGCATTGCTCAAAGATCAATGCATCAATACAATCGGAGGACATCTTTTAGACTCAGCAGCGATGATTAAGTCATCTCGCCTTTTTATTGGAAATGATTCCGGTCTTTTACACCTGAGTGTTGCTGTAAAAACGCCAGCGATTGCCCTGTTTGGCCCTTCAAATGACAGGCTATATGGACCTTGGTCCTCAGAAAATCCTTCTCCCCATCGCGTTTTGAGATCAATGCCAATTCCTGAGAAAAAAATCGCCCAAGTCCATAGCGATACCCGCTGCTATATGAAAGGTCTATCTGCTGAAGATGTGCGCAAGACTTTGTTTGAGCGATGGGAAAGTTGCGCTTAATTCATATTTTCAGAATTTAGGTACTTTTGCACAATCGTTTCGGCAATTTGAACCGCATTTAATGCAGCACCTTTTCTAAGGTTATCACTTGTAATCCAAAACAAAAGCCCATTTTCAACAGATGGATCTTTTCGGATGCGGCTAATAAAGATGTTATCTTCACCCACAATTTCTGCGGGTGTGACATAGCCATCTTCTTGACGATAGTCCACAATTGAAATCCCTGGAAACTCACGCCATAAAGCACGGGCTTCTCCAACAGAGAGAGGCGCCTCAAACTCGACAGAAACTGTCATGGAATGTCCAATGAATACAGGAACACGAACGCAACTAATGGCGAGCCCCATGGAGCTTTCCAGCATCTTTTGTGTTTCCGTTTCAACTTTTGTTTCTTCAAAAGTTGTTCCGTTAGGCAAAAAGGAATCAATCTGAGGAATGACGTTAAATGCAATCTGTTTAGGGAGTTCTTCTTTCACAATAGGCTGATTCATATAAACTGCCCGTGTTTGTTTAAAAAGCTCGTCCATTGCTGCGCGCCCTGCTCCAGAAACAGATTGATAGGTTGATACAACAGTCCGCTTTAGACCAACTTCTTCCTGAAGAGGTTTGAGTGCCATCGCCAAAGGAATGGCAACACAATTGGGACTTGCTATGATATTGCAGGTTTGAAAACAAGAAAGAGCTTCAGCATTCACCTCGGGAACCACTAATGGAATCTCAGGTTCTTGACGAAAATGAGAAGAACTATCAATTACAATGCACCCTACTTCAGCAGCCATGGGAGCAAATTCAGCGGCGACCATGCTTCCAGCGGCGAAAAAAGCAAAGTCATAACCTGCAAATTCAAAATCAGTAATCGGAATCACATCTAAGACTTTATCGTCACCAAAAGAAACACTTTGCCCTCTTGAAATGGAAGAGGCAACAGCTTGGATTTCACTGATGGGGAATTTTCTTTCAGACAAAATATTGAGGATCTCTTGCCCAACAGTTCCTGTGGCTCCAACAACAGCAACGCGATAACTCATAAACTTTCCTTTACATACGTATTAAGTTTGAACCCCATGCGTACCCTCCTGCAAAAGCTTCACATAAAATGAGGTCACCATTTTTAATTCGGCCATCCTTAATTGCATAGTCCAAGGCTAATGGCACGGACGCAGCGGAAGTATTCGCTTGGTCAGCCCCTGTATGAATAACTTTATCATCAGAAAGTCCTAATTTTTTTGCAGTTGCATCAATGATACGTTTGTTGGCTTGATGGGGCACAAGCCAATCAATTTGATCTTGAGAAATATCATATCTTTTCAAAATTTCTTCAACGGCTTCTTCAAGGCAATGGACGGCGTTGCGAAACACTTCACGCCCGTTCATCTGAATTGTTCCCGTTGTTTGAGTGCTGCTTGGACCACCAGATACATAGAGTTGATCATAACCACCCCCATCTGTACGAAGTAAACTGCCAATAATACCACGATCCGTATCCCGCTGTGCCTCTAGAACGACCGCACCCGCACCATCACCAAATAAAACGGCTGTGCTGCGGTCTTTCCAATCTAAAAGGCGACTCATTGTTTCAGATCCAATGACAAGGGCTGTTTTCGCCATTCCTTGCTTTAAATAAGCATCTGCTGTAGCAAGAGCAAAAATAAAGCCACTGCAAACTGCTGCCTGGTCAAAGGCAAATCCACTTGTAATCCCTAATTTTGACTGAACACGTGTTGCTGTGGCAGGGAAAGTATGATCTGGCGTAGATGTTGCCAGAATGATCATATCAATGTCTTGAGGTGATAAATTGGCAGAATGGAGAGCTTTTTTAGCAGCCTCTACGGCCATATCCGAAGTGTTTTCACCCTTAGCTGCAAGGTATCGAGCACAAATACCAGTTCTTTCGACAATCCATTGATGAGACGTTTCTAGCTCTTGGGGAAGATCTTCATTTGATAGTCTCTTTTTGGGAAGATAACTTCCTGTTCCGATGATCACTGAGCGCGAGGTCATTTATTTGCAGCCTTTTGAAGATAGGCTTCTGATATAAATTCCTTACAAAGGCTTTCATTGATACGCGCAGTTACCATATCGACAGCAAGCTCTACTGCGTGGGCAAATCCAAGGGCGTCCGTTCCTCCATGGCTTTTTATGGCAATGCCATTCAATCCCAACCAAATACCACCGTTATAACGCCTGTGGTCAAGTCGTTGAGAAGTCTTCTTAAGCATGGGGCTTGCTAAGCAATAGCCTATGCGTGCCATCAAAGAACTTTTAAAAGATTCTCGAATATAATGAAGCGCAAATTGAGAGACACCTTCACTTGCTTTAAGCACCACGTTTCCTGTAAAGCCATCCATAACAACGACATTAACTTTTCCTTGAAAAATGTCATTGCCTTCTATGAAACCATGAAATTTGTCTTGAATAGAGGAGACTCGAATCAACTCAGCAGCCTCTTTAACTACTGCATTGCCTTTGATATCTTCTGTTCCCACGTTAATGAGTCCAACTTTTGGCTTTGGTAGCTGAAGGATAAGACGAGCAAAAATTTCACCCATAATGGCAAATTGCTCTAAATTTTTTGAGGTGCACTCTACATTGGCTCCTAAATCAAGGAGAAGAACGTCTCCTCTTATCGTTGGGGCAAGGCTAGCAAGTGCTGGGCGATCTATCCCTGGAATTGTTTTCAAAAGCATTTTTGCAAGAGCCATATACGCCCCTGTGTTTCCAGCGGAAATAACACCTTGGGCTTTTCCATCCACAACAGATAAAATAGCTTGGCGCATACTTGAGTTTGGCAATCCCCTCAGAGCCTGGCTCGGCTTTGTTTCAGGAGAAACCGCTTCCTCACAATGTACGATTGTGGCCTTTTCAGCTAATGCTTTTTTTTCATTAAGGAGCGACGCTATTTTTTGTGAGTCTCCAAAAAGAAGAAAATTCACAAAAGGATAACGTTGTGAAGCAATGTTAACTCCTTCAATAATATCTTCGGGAGCTTTATCTCCACCCATGACGTCAACTGCTAGCGAGAAATTCACGATTTAATTCCCCTCCTTAAAGAAGATGGCTTATTGTGCAGGCGCTTCTTCTACGACCTGTGCTAAAACCTGTCTTCCTTTGTAATGACCACATGCTGTACAAAGGTGATGGGGAAGTTTGCGCTCTCCACATTGTGGACACTCCATGCTACCAACGATTTTGAGGGCGTGATGGGCACGACGCATCTTGCGGCGAGAAGGTGAAGTTTTCTTCTTTGGAACAGCCATGATTCATAACCTATCTTTTAAATGAATGTTTAATTTGCTTATCTAACTTAAAAAAAAGAAAACAGCAAGTATTTCTTGTTTGCATTAAAGATGGTATGATAGCCCATGTAAACAAAATTCGATCTCTTGGAAGGGAAAAATATGAAATCGTACCTTGCAATCCTTATGCTAAGCACCATTTTTTTGAATTCAGAAGCATCTTCTCAGAAAGATTCTCTTTATGATAATACTTCATCTTCTGGTCAAGACATTTCCTATCCCATCAACAAGGAAGCTGTTTATAATCTCGCTGGCGCAAGTACAGTTCATACCTACGGTGGGAAGCTCAGCTGCAAAAACTTATTGGAAAAAACATGGGCCTATCCAAATGCAGAAATTCTCTCTCTTTGTTATGATGCCGAAAGGGCTTGCCTACGCCACCAACTGCTTATAAGAGAACTTAAAAAGGGTCACTCTGTAGATACTAGATCTCTTGAAAAATCAAGAATATTCTCAGAGAGTGAGGCTCTTGAAAAGTTAACAACATGTATCCTAGGCTTGGAATACTCGACAGTTAAAGGCTCAAACCTCCAGCTTCCCCAGTTTGGAGGAGCAAAATCTCCATTTCAGAAATTAACACCGCCTAATTAACACCGCCTATTAACACACGTTAGAAATCAGCCAATTCAATAATTTCCCTTTTGGTCTTAAGGTTCAAGGTATCAACTACCAGACAACGGCAAAATGCCATGAAAAAGACCATCTTCGGACTGATGAGGTTTGAGTTCAACGACATAAGGCCACAAACCGAATTCCTTTGTTGCAGAGTAATTTTCAAGAGACAACTTTATCACAAGGAAGTTTATGCCTTTTAGCTTTCCAAAATCGATCATCGATCGATATAAACCCCGATAAAAACTTCGGAAAAAATAATTCTTTGCATCATCCAAACAAAGTTCACCTGCAGAGAAATCTAACCCAACATTCGAGCATTCCCAAACAAACCCATTCAACGGAAAAGTAGAAACAAGCTCACGAAGATCATCCTGAATGTTATTAATGTCTTTCTTCTTAAGGTAAGCCCCTCCATGTGTTGGGTATTCAATGCCCTTACCTAAAATGATAATGGATGGGTCTTTTGAAGAATATAATTCACTGATCAAAAATTTTAATTCCGTCTGCAATTTCTCGTTTTTATCTTGATCGTTTAATTCAATAATATCAAAATTGTACATATGCTCTCCTTGTCATTTAAAATGCTTTTATTAGCAAAATCCATCCTCGAGACTATTGAAGAAAATTGTTAGGTGCCTCCCTTATGATAGAGTTTTGCATGCTCTATAAAATTATATATTCCCATACTGTTTATCATCTTATGGGTTTCAATTTGTTGTGAATGCGAAAAGATAAAACCCTGCTTTCTTATTTTTTAGTTTAATCTATTTTGATCATATATAACCATAAATTTGAAAATTGCTAGCATTTTTTATTGAGTGAAATTTTAGGGTTATCAAATTTGTCATTCTGTACTACTATCTCTTTACAATTTTAAAATAGGTATTTTTATGACATCTTTATTAAAAGAAAAAATCATTGAACGTATGGACGCGAAAAACCTTTCTATTGCTGAGTTAGAAAGGCGCGCTGGCTTAAGTATTCACTCTGTTCGCAATATTCTCAAAGGAAGAATTAAAAAGCCAAGCGCTCAATCTCTTCAAGCCATAGCAGAAGCTCTTGAATGTTCTATTATAGATTTAATGAATAATGCTCCATCAACACCCAATCCCTTTCCCAAAGAAACGCGAGGAAAAGCAAGAAAAAATACCATCCTTGACTATCCTGATCTTATGTCGGAGTGCTACAATACGGTTTTAGAACTAATTAAAAAGAAAAAAGTGAAAGTTTCCGTTGATGAATTTCAAGAAGTTGTAAAGAAGGTTTATTTGTATTCTTCTCGCGAAGAACCACGTAAACTTGATATGAGATTTTCGGAATGGCTTATTGAAAGTCAATTTGATGATCAAAAAAATCACACAAAAAGTTAATCGAATCGTTTACTTACTTTTAAAAAATGATGAAATTAAGCTCCCAGCATCTTTTAGATATTATAAAGTTTTTAAATACAGCAGAGAAGCTAAAATGTGAGTTACGGCATTCCTGGTTATCATCAGGCAGGCAGGAAAGCGTTGCTGAACATAGCTGGAGAATGGGATTAATGATTATACTTCTGGCTCCTTATTTAAGTCGCCCTATCAACATTGAAAAATGCCTCAAAATGGCAATACTCCATGACCTTGCCGAAGCAAAAGTTGGCGATATACCTACTTTTGAAGCACAAGACATGGAAGTGAAAAAGAAAAAACAAGAAATGGAACTGAACGCTATGAAAGAGATGTGTTCTTCCCTTCCTAAGTCATTAGGGACTGACCTCTTCTCAATATGGGAGGAGTATGAACAAAAAAAGAGTTTCGAGGCGCTGTTTGTAAACGCAATTGATAAAATAGAAGTTCATCTCCAACATGTTGAAGCATCTTTAACCACGTGGCTTGAACTAGAAAAAGACATGTTTTTTCAAGATAAATGGATGAAGGCGCATTGTCAGTTTGAACCCTTACTGTCAGAGGTTTGTGAAAAAATTCTTGAACTGGGCATTGATAAACTCATTGAAGCCAAGGAAGATGTGAAAGTTATTGCTCAGAGAGCGAGTTCATAATCAAATCGTCTAATGTTTTTTCTTCTTGTTTTATAAGAATAATTTCATCTGGACGTGTATAACCAAGTTGGAGACGAACTTGTTGATCTAAGAGATCACGATTAAGACTCTCAGGCCTTAAATCTTGCACTTTTCTTTCTAAGATAAGACGCTCATTCATAATATTAGCCAGACTTTGTTCGGCATTTTTAAGCTGATCATTCAATTGGATCCAAGCGAGTATACCTCTATCCCCTTGAATAGAATGATAGATGAAATAGCCCATTATGGCTAAAATAAAAAAGGGACCTATTGTTTTTTGGATGAGGCGTTGAAGATGACGTGCGTTATAATTCATATTGAAAACTTTAGATTAGTTTGAAAAATTCTTAAACAATTATTCTCTCTATTAATAAGAATCCTATAACGTTCCAAAAAGACGATCCCCCGCATCACCAAGCCCAGGAACAATGTGGGCTCTTTCATTAAGCTTTTCATCCAGTGCTGCTGTGTAAATGGGAATATGAGCATATTTTTGGTTGAAAACAGACACACCTTCAGGCGCGGCTACTAAGCATAAAAACTTTATTTTTGAGACATCTGCCCCTCGTTTAATCAGCGTATCTACAGCAGCAACAGCTGAATTGCCTGTGGCAAGCATAGGATCAACAAGGAAAAACATACGTCCCTCTGTATGGGGCAGTTTAACTAAATATTCAACCGGCTTCTTTGTAACGGGATCACGATACATACCTATATGACCCTCATCTGCTTCAGGAATAAGCTCAAGCAATCCGTCTGCCATACCTAAACCCGCTCTTAAGATTGGAACAATCACGGGGGGTTTCTCAGCAAGTATAGGGGCTTTCATAGATTTAATAGGTGTCGAAATATTTTCCGTTTTAAGGGGGAGATCCCGCGTGATTTCAAACCCCATTAACAAGGCAATCTCCCGCAGCAGCTGTCTAAAAGCGTGCTTTGGGGTTGTTTCCATTCTCATTTGTGTTAATTTATCCTGGATAAGTGGGTGTTTAATAATATGCAGATTTGGGAACTGTTTGTGCATGACAATCTATTTTTTTTCCATATTTTGCCTTATTCATACGTGATAATAAAACCAGTATCAAGAAATAATTTCATCAGTTGAGGAGGTTCCTTCTCAAGGAGAATTTGGAACGAAGCCCTAACCTATTGCAAAACTTCCTCAAGGCAAGACACTGCAAAATCTAATTGTTCCTTTGTTATAATTAAAGGTGGTGCGAATCTTACAACCGAATGATGGGTATCTTTTGTTAAAACACCCTTGGAAAGCAACCGCTCACAAATCTCTCTGGCCGAAATTAAGTGAGGGTGAAAGTCAACACCAATCCACAAACCACGTCCTCGGACTTCCTTAATAAGCGGAGACGAGATAGCTTTTAATTTGTTCATCATATAGGACCCCATCTCAGCAGATCTCTCATCGAGACGTTCCTCCTCAAGCAATGAAAGTGCTGCATAGCCAAGGGCACACGCCAATGGGTTCCCCCCAAAAGTTGAACCATGGCTACCAGGAGTCATGACAGACAATACATTCTGACGCGTTAAAAACAAAGACACGGGGAATAATCCTCCCCCCAACGCTTTTCCAAGAATTAATCCATCAGGTTGAATATTTTCATGTTGGAATGCAAACATTTTTCCTGTCCTGCACAACCCCGATTGAATTTCATCTAGAATCAAAAGAATATTGTTTTCTTCGCAAATGCGTTTGACCTCCTTCAAGTAACCATCGGGAGGCACAACAATGCCTCCTTCTCCCTGAATTGGCTCAAGCAAAACACCAACTGTGTAAGGAGTTATAGCCTCTTCAATAGCTTTTGCATCTCCAAAAGAAACGGCTTTAAAACCAGGTGTAAAAGGACCAAAGTCTTTTTGATAATCTGCCTCCGTTGAGAAACTAATAATGGTGGTTGTCCGACCATGAAAGTTATTTTTGGCCACAATAATTTCCGCCATATTCTCGGGAACTTTTTTCACTTTATAGCCCCAACGACGAGTGACCTTAACGGCTGTTTCCACAGCTTCAGCCCCTGAATTCATGGGACTTGCCATCTCAAATCCAGATAAAGCGCAAGCCTTTTCGAGAAATGGGGCCAGTTGATCTGTATGAAACGCACGAGACACAAGAGCCAGCCTTGAGGCTTGCTCATTCAGTACATTTAAAAGCTTTGGATGTCCATGACCAAAGCTGACCGCCGAATAGGCAGACATCATATCTAGATATTTTTTGCCTTCAACATCCCAAACCCATACACCTTCAGCTTTTGTCAAAACCACAGGAAGGGGATCATAAGTGTGGGCACATACTTGGTTTTCACGTGCGATATAATAACCTGTTTTCATAATCTCTCCTTATTTGGTATAAGGCTTGCAAGCAAATTCTTTAATAGTAACAATGTTTTATCATCTCGATCCCGATCAGGGTTATACTCAACGATCTCTAAGGCTTTGAGCAAAGGATCATTTTGCACTTTGTAAAGTTCAGGCAAAACCTCCTTTTCTCTCAATCCATCAGGAGCAGGCGTTCCAACTCCAGGAGCTTCCGTTGGATCAAATCCATCAAGGTCAATGGAGAGTCCATACCCTTTTGTATTCATTTTAACACGAGTCAGAGCTTCTTCAAAGACGGCTTTGAACCCTCGCTCCCTCACCTCTTCCATATAATAAATGCGGACACCCAATCTTTTGAGAAGCTCTTCTTCGCCTTCTTCATAACTTCGTATGCCAATCAAGCAAACATGTTGAGGATTTAAAACGGGCCCTTTTTCAAGAATATTCACAAGAGAGGGTTCTCCAAATCCCAGGAGAGCCGCCAATGGCATGCCATGATATGCCTTAGAAATCGTTGTTTCCATTGTATGGGCGTCCATATGGGCATCCATCCAGATGAGACCAAAATTCTCATGCGCCTTCAATGCATGGACAACTCCTGCCCACGTTCCTGCCGCCACAACATGATCTCCACCAATAACAACAGGGAATTCATCATTTTTGAGCGTCTCCTGAACGGAATAAGCTATACGTCGGCACATATCTTTCACATAGGGTAAGGTTAGAGGTCCTGGTGGAAGGTCAATTTCATGGGACAGTTTCTCTGGATAGAGTGTCTCTTTCCAAGTCGATGGGTTTGTTAATGAACTCAACATAAAGGAGTTATTGAGAGTCTCGGGACCTTTTTCTGTTTCACGTACTTGGGCACCCCAACCTGAACCAAATCCTATAAAAGCAATGTTTTTCATTTTTAATATCCTTTTTGATTCATAGAGAATCACATATTTTATTGTAACCTAAAAAAGTTAACTGAAATTTACGAGGAGAAATTCCTCATTTGAAGGATGAAATCCACACCCGACCTTAGCAAGCCCGAGGTCGTTTATATAAAAAGCAAAAATTGTGTGTCTTATCGTTGTGTATCATGGGGTCATCATACCAAAGATCTCAGAAAAAACAATTTAGATTTTCGCTCAGAGCGTTACTTATTCACCTAAGGTTTTTTTCTGATATTCGTTAAAAACTTCACATATTTTGGAAATTTTACCGTCTGGATCCACATACAATACAACCATGGTCGTATGAGGCCCCAGTCGTTCTCCTTTCCACCAGAACTGAATTGTACACGCCTGCTGCTCAACATCTACTAAAGTCAGGAGTGTTTCTATTTTCCATGTTCCAACAGCTTTACGCGCTCCATTAAGTTGAATTGGAAGATCTGCCGATTTAGTAAAGAGAACGGTTCCGTTTTCAATCTTAGTACATTGGGGAGCAAAAAAAGCCGCAACTTTCTCTTCAGTTACGTCTTGATCAGAAGCAGCTTTCATAAATTCAATATAGCGCTTGCCAACTGAAGTTAATTTTTCATAGTCATGAGAAGCCTTGTATCCAACCCCACTTCGTTCTATTTCCTGTGTATCCATTGCAACGCAGCTATATATATAAAATGTTGAATATCAAAAAAACAAATGTACTGATGCTTATTAATTTCATCTCATTTTACTCATTATTAAAAATTACATACTCCAAAAAGATATATAGGGAATTGTGCTCTAACCTTCAATAAATTTCTGTCCTTGAGGGTTTTTAAACAAATAAGTTGTACCTCACAGCAGTTCAAGGTATGCTGAGGAGTAATAAGTTGCCTCTTGGTGCAGTGAAGTGACTGAAGGTTTAGAAATTAATTGTTTACCTTCGTTTTAACAAAACACCAAGATTAGGAATGAATTAACGCAAGACGAAACCAATGATGGAATCGATAGCAAACTTTGAAATTACAGAGGGAACGGTTAAGAAATGACTCTCAATATAATTAATACCGAACAGATCCACTCTGTAAGTTACCCTTTTGCAAAGAGTTTTATGTTATTAAAGGGCAGCTGATCGATACACCTATGGTTTTCAATTGCTAACCACATCCTCCATGGAGGATTAGTTATGGAGTTGGAACAATGAGTAAATTAATGTTAATAGATGCCTCCCATCCTGAAGAATCAAGGGTGGCAATATTACACAACAAACAATTAGACGAATTTGATTTTGAAACGACAACCAAAAAGCAATTAAAAGGTAACATATACCTGGCTAAGATCATTCGGATCGAACCTTCCCTACAAGCCGCTTTTGTTGAATTTGGAAGCAACCGCCATGGGTTTCTTGCATTCAACGAGATTCACCCCGATTACTACCGTATTCCGATCGAAGATCGAGAAGCGCTCTTGGCGCAAGTTGCTGAAGAAATCGACTTAGCCGGTGATGAGCCTATTGAAGGCAAAGATAAAGAAAAAGAAAAAAATAGCGAGGTTGAGATCTTAGGTGGTGAAGATGTTGAGGAAATTGAGGTTCGTCCCCAACGGAATCGTCCTTCACGTCAATATAAAATTCAAGAAGTGATTAAAAGACGACAAATCATGCTTGTTCAGGTCACAAAGGAAGAGCGTGGCGGGAAAGGAGCCGCTCTAACAACTTATCTTTCACTTGCAGGCAGATATTGCGTTCTGATGCCAAATGCTGCTAAAGGCGGAGGCATTTCCCGGAAAATTACAAACGCTGCAGATCGTAAACGTTTAAAAGAAGTCATTGGATCCATTGACTTACCCAAAAGCATGTCTCTCATTATTCGAACAGCTGGAATGTCTCGAACGAAAACCGAAATTAAACGAGACAGTGACTACCTTATGGAGCTATGGAATGAAATTCGTGAGAAAACTCTCCATTCCATTGCTCCAGCTCTTATCTATGAGGAAAGTGATCTTATTAAGCGAGCTATTCGAGATTACTATACTCGAGAAATCGATGAAATATGGGTTGATGGAGAAAATGGATATAAAGAAGCGAAAACTTTTATCCGCAAACTTATGCCAAGTCATACCAAAAAAGTTAAACAATACATGGATGAAAAAGTCCCGCTGTTCAACAAATATAGTGTGGACAAGCAAATTGACAGTATGCACAGTCCCAATGTCCAACTCAAGTCAGGTGGATACATCGTTTTTGGAACAACAGAAGCGCTGGTTGCTATCGATGTTAACTCAGGTAAAGCCACCCGCGAAAGGCATATTGAAGAAACAGCTTTTAAAACCAACATGGAAGCGGCAGAAGAAGTCGCCCGTCAACTGCGTTTGCGCGATCTTGCAGGTCTTGTTGTCATTGACTTTATTGACATGGAAGAAACCCGTAATATTGAAGCCGTTGAAAGACGCTTAAAAGACGCCATGCGCCATGACCGGGCGCGCGTACAAGTGGGTAGAATCAGTGCTTTTGGATTGCTGGAGCTTTCCCGCCAACGCTTAAGGCCTAACATTATCGAATCGACAAGTCTTCCTTGTCAGGCCTGTCGAGGAACAGGCATGGTTCGCTCCGTTGAATCCTCATCTCTTCATGTCTTAAGAGGCATTGAAGATGAAGCTATTGAACAAAAGGCCAATGAAATTTCCGTTTTCATTCCGACGGCTATTGCTATGTATATGCTTAATCAAAAAAAGAAATCCATTGAGCAAATCGAAAGCAAATGGAATATCGGTATACGCTTTAATCGAGATGATTCACTCATTCCTCCAGATTTTAGAATAGAGCGAGTCAGTTTAAAGCGTCCTCATTCACCTTTCGAAACAACCGATAAGGAAATGACTGAGAAAGCAAACAAACCTGAAAGAAAACAACAACACCATAAAGGACAAAAATCCCCAGCCACAGCTAAGCAGGCTCATGAGAAAAGGGCGTTTCCAAAGGATATAGTTGTTGAACCTTCCCTGCAAGAAACGGTTCAATCTCCAGTAAAGCAGGAAAAATCCCCAGGAGAAAAGTCTCGACGTCGATATCGCAAGTATGATCGCAGGCAACGTCAAACGACGAAAGGCGAAACAAGCACGTCGAAAAGCCAACCCAATCCACCTCAACCGAACCAAGAAAAACCTTCTCAAAAGACTGAGTCAAAAGAATCTAACGCCAGTTCCCACCCACCCTCTCCTCAGCGAAAAAAAGCTGCATCTAGAAAAGGTTGGTGGCAACGGTTACTAGAATAAGCTAGATATAGCCTATGACTTGGAATGGTCAATGAATTATATGTCTTTTCTTAGGCTAGCACGGCTTCATCGACCAGTCGGTACTTTGCTTTTACTTTTTCCTTCTTTATGGGGGCTTGCGCTTGCGAGCCCACAATTGCCGCCGTTTTTTCTGATTTTTCTATTTTCTTTTGGTGCTCTTCTCATGCGAAGTGCGGGCTGTGTCTATAATGATATCATCGACATTGATTTCGATAAGCAAGTTAAACGTACAGCAGTACGTCCCCTTGCGGCTGGAGACGTAACGATTCGGGAAGCCGTTTTTATGTTTTTCATCTTACTTGCCCTTTCAGCGCTGATCCTTTTTCAGCTTTCTTTAGCGACTATTCTTACAGGATTTATAGCTCTTATTCTTGTATTTCTCTATCCTTGGATGAAACGCTGGACCTACTGGCCTCAAGCGTTTTTAGGGCTCACTTTTAACATTGGTATTTTGATGGGTTGGTTCGCTCTTCAACCAACCCTAACTTTAGTTCCGATCTTTTTCTATCTAGGTGCCATTTCATGGACAATTGGTTATGATACGATATATGCCTTTCAAGATATTGAAGATGATCTTTTGGCTGGCGTGAAGTCTTCTTCGTTTGTTGTCTCCTCAGCACCTAAAAGATTTCTGATACTCACTTATGGAATCACTCTTTTCTTTTGGGCTATCGGTGGGAGTTTAGCTCAACTGGGTAAATGCTATTGGCCTTTTTTATCACTTATAGGAATTCATTTCCTTTGGCAGATCTTCACCTTGGAAGAAAAAGAGCCACTAAATTGTCTGAAAAGATTTACATCCAATATAAACATTGGACTTCTTTTGTTCATAGCTATTGTTTTTTCCCGTCTAATCGACTAAAAAAAAATAAATAAGTTGAGTTTTTCGATGAAGTTATTAGATATTTTTACAAATAAAGCAAGTTTATCCCTTGTTTCACGCCTTTGGCGTGAACATATCAAATTCTACCATTTGTATATTTGGTTAGCGCTCTTGTGCATGGCCATAACGGCTATCACGACTGCTTTTCTGGCTAAAATGCTTCAACCTATCTTTGATGACGTATTTGTCGCTCAAAACAAAGATATGTTGTACCAAGTTTCCATTCTGGTTCTTGGTGTCTTCATTCTCAAGGGTCTTTCAGGTTTCGGAGAGTCTGTCAGCTTGATTTATGTAGGCCAAAAGATTATTGGAGATATACAAACTCGACTCTTTAATCATTTCATTCAAGCTGACCTTGCTTATTTTCACTCTCGTTCAAGTGGACAACTCGTTTCTCGTGTTATTAACGATGTTAACCTTATGCGTAATGCTGTAACAACAGCTCTCGCTGGCATGGGAAAAGATTTCCTGACTTTAGTGGCTCTTATCGGAATGATGTTTTGGCAAGATTGGCTTTTAGCAACTCTCGCTTTCTTTGTATTTCCCGTTGCTCTCTTTCCAATTGTTAAAATCGGAAAGAAAATGCGCAAAGTCTCCATTACTACACAAGAAGAAATGAGTGTTTTTAGCGTCCTACTGCATCAAGTATTTCAAGGAATGCGTATTGTCAAATCCTACGCAATGGAGAAATATGAGAAACAGCGTGCAGACCGTTTGATCTCTATCATAAATCATCTCAACATCAAAGGCGGAAAAGTACGCTCTGCGTCCCATCCCATCATGGAAACCCTTGGAGGATTTGCAATTGTCATTGTCATCCTTTATGGCGGAACGCAAGTTATTGCTGGGAATCAAACAACCGGTACATTTATTTCTTTTATCACAGCCTTATTATTAGCCTATGAACCGCTAAAACGCCTGGCCAATCTCAATGCAAATTTGCAAGAAGGGCTCGGCGCTGCTTCGCGTGTTTTTGAAGCCATTGATCGTAAGCCATCAATTGTTGATGCACCCAATGCGCATACGCTCAAAGTTAAGCGAGGGGAAATACGACTCGATAATATTTCCTTTTCCTACCCAAATGGTAAAAAGGCGATTCAAAATATATCTATAGATATACCCGCAGGCCAGAGAATTGCTTTAGTCGGGCCTTCTGGCTCAGGAAAATCAACCCTTTTAAATCTTATACCTAGGTTTTACGATCCCAGTTCAGGGTCACTTCTTATTGATGGGATCGATATACGCGAACTAACTCTCAGTTCACTTCGCTCCCAGATTGCTCTGGTTAGTCAAGAAGTTGTTCTGTTTGACGATACAGTCAAAGCAAACATTGCTTATGGACGATGGGGTGCAACTGATGAAGATATTCGAAAAGCTGCTCAAGCCGCAGCTGCTCATGAATTTATTCAACATCTCCCACAAGGATATGACACAATTGTGGGCGAGCAAGGGATACGTCTCTCAGGAGGACAACGCCAACGGTTAGCGATTGCACGCGCGATGCTAAAAAATGCACCTATCCTCTTGTTAGATGAAGCTACATCTTCTCTTGATACGGAGTCTGAGCGAAAAGTCCAAGCCGCGCTCAATCGGCTTATGGAAGGTCGGACATCAATCGTTGTTGCCCATCGTCTCTCGACTGTCTTGGATGCAAATATAATCTATGTTATCGAAGATGGCAAAGTCACCGAAAAAGGAAATCATGAAGAGCTTCTTGAGAAGAAAGGCAAATATGCTAGCCTTGTCAATCTTCAATTCGCAAGCGATCCTTTCCGTGAAGCTTCATAAGGGAGAAGCGGTGTGAGCCTGTATAAAAAAATACGAAGTTCCTCGCGCGTCCGGCGCTTGGCTGGTCTATTTATTGCTCAGTATGTCAAACTCATCTGGGCAACAGGAAAATGGGAACTCTTAAACAAACAATTTCCTGATCCCTATTGGGATAAGAACAAACCCGTCATTTCATGCTTTTGGCATGGCCGACTCCTTATGCTTTTTAAAGCTTGGTATGGCCACCATAAACTTCACATGCTTATTTCAAGCCACCCCGATGGCGAAATTATTGCCAGAACAACGCAAAACTTCGGCTATGGATGGATAGCTGGATCGTCAACGCGTGGAGGGAAACAGGCATTTTTAAAAATATTAAAGACATTAAAATATGGTGAATCAGTTGGTATTACCCCAGATGGACCACGCGGCCCTCGCTATCAAGCCAGTCCTGGCGTTATTAAAATGGCGCGTCTTTCCAAAGCCGCTATTTTGCCTATGTCTTACTCATCATCACGCGGTATCTTTATGAAGACTTGGGATCGATTTTTTCTTCCCCTTCCTTTTGGAAAAGGAGTCATCGTCTATGGACCGCTTATTGAAGTAGAAAACTCTTCAAAAACGGACGAAGAATTACGCCACGAACTAGAAAGTAGTCTCAGAGATTTGACCATTCAAGCTGATGTGTATTGTGGACAAATGAAAACGCAAGAGAAATTAATATGAGTCTGCTCAGAAGCGCTTATGCGGGCATTTCATGGGTAGGATCCCCTATTATTTCAGCTTACTTAAAATGGAGAGCATCGCAAGGTTATGAAGATAAAAACAGATTAAATGAGCGTTTAGGAGTAAGCAAGACATCTCGACCAAATGCTTCTCTTGTATGGATCAATGCCGTAAGCGTAGGCGAAGCCATTGCGGCTCTAACCATCATCCAAGCTATTCAAAAAAAATTTCCCGAAGTTCACTTTTTACTAACAACAACAACCGTTTCATCTGAAAATGTTGTCGCAAAACGCCTTCCTAAAAATACAAAGCATCAATTTTGCCCCGTCGATACCCCGCAGTCTGTGCATCGATTTCTTAATCATTGGCAACCCGACATCGCCATTTGGATTGAATCTGAATTATGGCCTAATCTTATTTACCAAACACAAGAAAGGGGAATTCCAACAATTTTATTAAATGGAAGAATGTCTCCGAACAGCTTTGCAAACTGGAAAAAAATGAAGGGAATTATTTATCCTTTGCTCTCCAAGCTTAATATATGTGCTGTCCAATCTGATACCCAAGCGAACTATTTTAAAGAGTTGGGGGCCCAAAATATTGCCGTCATGGGTAACGTCAAGATTATGATGACACCTCTTACGATTAACCTTAAAGAATATGAAGCCCTTAAAGCCAGCACAAAGAATCGGCCCATTTGGCTTGCCGCCAGCACCCATCCTGGCGAAGATGAAATTATTCTCAAAGCACATCAAATGCTAAAACAACAACATCCAACCCTACTCACGATTATCGTTCCCCGTCATATTGAAAGAGCCTCTGACATAATGACCCTTGGTTCTCAAGAAAGGATTTCTATGGCCCTTCGCACAGAAACCTCTTCCCTTGAAGAAGTTGAGGTTTATATAGGAAACACCTTAGGCGAAATGAGTCTTTACTATGCCCTTTCTTCTGTTGTTTTTATGGGGGCAACCCTTGTCCCAAAAGGTGGGCACAACCCTATTGAAGCGGCACAACTTGGATCTTTTATCTTGCATGGTCCTCATATCTTTAAAAATCCACAGCTTTATGAAACTCTTTCCTCTTTAGGTTTAAGTCAATCTATTCAAAATGATAATGAATTACACCAACACATACTTCCTTGGTTAACGAAGAACAAAGAGAATCATGATGAACCTGCCCCTCTGAAAACTTACCGTGAAAAAGGACTTAAGGACTTAATCAAAATTCTTGATCCTCATCTCAATGATTTAAGGGAAGCTTGGACATGAAGACCCCCTCATTTTGGTACAAAGCTCCAGGACTTTTTTCTACTATCTTGTCTCCTCTCGCATGGTTTTATGAGAGAGGTGAACAAATTCTAAGAGCAACCAAAAAGCCTCAAAAATTTCCCGTTCCTCTCATTAGCATAGGGAACGTGGTGTGCGGTGGTGCGGGGAAAACGCCTGTCGCGCTTGCTATCGCATGTCTTCTTCAAAGGAAAGGGAAAAATGTTCATTTTGTAACTCGGGGTTACAAAGGTCGAAAGCAAGGCCCTTTTATCGTTGATTTTCTTTCAGATTCATTTCTTGATGTTGGTGACGAACCTCTCCTTCTATCTTCTCAAGCTCCAACATGGATTTCCAAAAACAGGCCCAAAGGTGTGCAAAAAAGTATGGAGGACGGAGCCCAAGTTATTATCCTTGATGATGGCCATCAAACAACTTCTCTTGAAAAAGACTTATCATTTGTTGTGGTTGATCTTGAACAAAAGTTTGGAAATGAGAAAGTTATTCCAGCAGGTCCATTAAGAGAAAATCTTAAAGTGAGTCTAGATCGAGCTGATGCCTACATATGCATAGGTGGTGGAGATTTTTCAACTTCAAAATCTGTATTTAAAGCTAAAATTGTCCCTCAACCTCTGGACTTGCCCACACACAAAGTAGTCGCCTTTTGTGGACTTGGATTTCCTCAAAAGTTCTATTCAACTTTAACAAACTTAGGATTAGAACTTGTAGACCAAATGAGTTTCCCAGATCATTATATTTATAAAAATGATGATCTTGCTAAACTGCAACGCCTTGCTGATAAAAAACAAGCTATCCTCATCACAACACGAAAGGACTTCGTTAAAATACCGAGCCCTTGGCAAAAAAAAATACATGTTCTAGACATACTTATTCAATTTGAAAACGAACATAACCTATATCAGTATATTATTCAGAACATCCCTCATTTAAAGGAGTAAGCGTGAAATTTAAATTATTGACGACAGTTCGACATTACATAGAGGGTTTTTTCGTAGCCTTACTCTATGGTTTCTTTCGCCATGTTTTACCAGGACGTACGTCTGTTGACTTTGCAGGATGGCTGGGACGTCAAGTAGGACCACGACTCTATCTAAGCAAGCGCGCGTCAACAAACATTTTAAATTGTTTCCCCAATAAATCTGAAACGGAAATTCAACAAGTGATCGTTGAAATGTGGGAGAATTTTGGCCGTCTCATGGGAGAATATGTAAAGGAAACTCTATTTTGGGATGGAAAGAAGCTAAAGAATATTGAAATCAGGGGAATAGAACATCTCAAAGCGTTTAAAGAAAGTGGAAATCCCGGTATTATTTTTACCGGCCATATCGGACACTGGCAAATGATTACGCTCGTTGCCCAATCCATAGGGGTTGAACTGACGCAAATGTATAGACCACCGAATAACCCTTGGGTGGATATGTTGATGTTAAGATGTCAAAAACATATGATTAATAATGTCATTACAAAGGGAAATAGCGGTCCCAAAAAATTTTTTTCCTTAATTAATGAGGGTGGTCATGCTTTTTTACTTGTTGACCAAAATACTTCCGAGGGTATGTCTGTCCCCTTCTTGGGAAAAAATGCTAAGACAACAACAGGCATAGCCAAGATGTATCTCCATAAAAACTGTACTTTGCTGCCTGCACGTTCTGAACGGCTGAAGGGATCAACATTTCGAGTGACTTTTTATCCTCCCATTTCTTATCAACCAACAGGAAATGAAAAGAAAGATATTTATGGGACCCTTTTAGAAATCAACAACCACCTCAGTCAATGGATTACCGAACGACCTGGTCAATGGCTTTGGCTTCACCGACGTTGGAAAGGCGCATGAAAGTTCTCGCTATCGATACAACGTCATGGTCTTGTTCACTCGCACTTTGGGAGGATGGGCACGAACTTGCTTATGAAGAAAAGTTGACCGAGCGGTCCCAAGCGGCAATTT
>CAYRHD010000006.1:0-13326 GCA_964424065.1 uncultured Alphaproteobacteria bacterium | reverse complement strand
CCTACTCTCACAAAAGAAGTTATAGGCCATCACCAAATCGATCAAATAATTGTGAATATTGGACCCGGTTCATTTACAGGAATTCGCCTAGGAGTTGCTTTTGCCCAAGGCCTTTCAATGGGATTAAGTATACCTCTCAAAGGAATGGATAGCTTTACGGCAACCTACTTCAGCCTTGACCCGCTAAAGGACGTCTTAATTCTGGTGGAAGCCCGCAGACAAGATGTGTTTGCACAAAGATATGTTAATACAGTTCCTCAAGAGGTTACCTCTTTGACAAGACAAGATATTCAGGAAATCCTTGACCAATCCCCCGACTTGCCTATTGCAGGAAGCGGAACGGCATCCTTTCTAGATGGCATCCCCTTTCAAACGGTGAGTTCTCATTGGTCAGGAGCTCAAGCGCTGGCCTGTTCTTTTTTTCATGAATCTGCACCTACAAAAGACCCTCTACCTTTTTATGCAAGAGAGGCTGATGTAACTTATGGCACCTACTCCACTAACATTTAAGGACTGTTCCAAAGCAGCGAAAATACATAAAGAAACCTTTTATAAAGGGTGGGAAGAGGCTGATTTCAAATCTTTTCTTGAAAACCCTTTCATCTTTGGGCTCAAAGTTGAAGAACATCATGAGATGGTCGGTTATGTCCTTTGGAGGGAAATCTTGGATGAAGCGGAAATTCTCACTATAGCCATTGATCCTGCTTATCAACGACAAGGAAAAGCGGCTCTGCTTTTAGATTCCGTTTCTGTTTTATTATCAAAGAAAAATGTTTCTAGAATTTTTCTTGAAGTCGCCGAGGACAATATATTTGCACAAATACTTTATACGAAACATGGCTATGTTTGCATAGATAAACGGCCAAAATATTATCTTAGAGAGCATGGAAAATATATAGCTGCATCTGTTTTTATAAAAAAATTAGGTACATAAGTTTTTTTATAAAAAAAAATATAAAAAACGTTGATTACTTTTTTTAAATGTAATATAGATTGATATGACTTATTAAATAGAAAGGTACACTATGATAGAGCAAAATGAAAAGTTAGATATGAGGGAGTGCGTAACCGAAGTAGTTGCGGCTTACGTATCTAATAATGAAATTGAAGCATCGGAACTTCCAGCACTGATTCAGCAAGTATACAGAAGCTTATGCTCAGTGGGTTCCAGCAAATCCCATGTTCTTGGAGAACGTCCTGATCCGGTTGTTTCTATAGAAGATTCTATACAACCAGATTACATCGTCTGCTTAGAGGATGGCCGTCGGTTAAAAATGTTAAAGCGTCACCTTAAGACAGCTTACAACATGACACCGGATCAATATCGTGAAAGATGGGGACTTGCTCCAGATTATCCTATGGTTGCACCAAATTATGCAAAGCGCCGTAGTAATCTGGCTAAAGTTATCGGACTTGGTACAAGTCGCTCACGCCGCAAGGATATTGCAGCTTAACTTTTTCAAGTGATTTGAAACACCAATACTTATCAGTATTGGTGTTTTTTATTGATTTTTATATTTATTCATAGACTTCCACAGGAAATACCTTTAAAAAAACATCTATCAACCCTTGCCTTTCTTTGAAGAAAAACATATGTTGAATCAACATAATTTCGAAGATAGATCAGTAGGTATTGAATAACGTATATTGTTAGCTCTTGAGTTAAATGCTGATCACGTTAAGTTATATGGAGTTCCTTAAAAGCAGGAAATAAAAATACAAACATGAACGTAACCGCCTCAAAAAATTCATATAATCGATTTAGTAAGGATCTTCCTCCCCTCAGAGCTGGCTCCTTAGAGGTTAGGCTTGCCCAAAGCGAAGAAGAAATTAAAGAAGCTCAATCACTTCGTTATCAAGTTTTTTATGAAGAGTGCGGGGCACAACCTGATCAAGAAGTCGCTTTGCACAAACGTGATATTTCCCCTATTGATGATTTTTGTGATGTTCTTCTTGTGATTGATCACAACCTCAAAAAGATTGTTGGAACCTATAGGTTTATGCTTAGAGAAGCGGCACAACAATATGGCACATATTACACCGCTGCTGAATTTGATATTAGTAAAATCGTTGCATATCCCGGCCAAGTTATGGAATTGGGTCGTTCGTGTGTTCATCCTGACTATCGGAACAAACCCACGATGCAGCTCCTTTGGAAAGGCATAGGAGCCTACATCCGCCTTAACAAAGTTGCTTTGTGTTTCGGCTGCGCGAGTTTCATTGGAACGGATGTTTCAAAATACCGTGAAGCTTTGTCTTACCTTCATCACTATCATTTAGCTCCCAGTGAACTAAGAAGCAAAGCGCTTCCACAACATTACTTTGATATGAATTTAATTCCCAAGGAAAAAATAGACCAAAAGGAAGCCGTACGGCAACTTCCTCCCCTGATTAAAGGATATCTTCGATTGGGTGGCTACATTGGTGAAGGTGCCTACATCGATCAAAGCTTTAACTCAATTGACGTCTGTATCATTGTTAAAGAAGAAACCGTTACAGAGCGTTACTCTCAACGATACACCAGGGGAAAAGAATAATGCCACGAGCATATGGGCTGGCAATCTGGCGTTTTTTTCTGATTGTCCTCGTTTTTTTGACACATACCCCTATTTATTGGTTCTTATTAAAAGTGAATCTGCCGCTTGGATATCGTTTTGGCCGTTTCTATCTTTCGTCTTGGCGTAAATGCATTGGTCACCAACTTATCATCAACGGAGAGCTTTCTAAAGTTAAACCCACTCTTTTTGTGTCAAATCACTCAAGCTATGTTGATATTCTCGTTCTTGGAACCTTTGTTCCCGGACGGTTTGTCGCTAAACAGGAAATTTCCAAATGGCCAATTATGGGTTGGCTTACGACGAACCAAGGCTCTATTTATATTGACCGAAGTCGTACAGCTATCGCAGAAGGATTAGAAAAGGTTGCTAAATTTTTAGAGAAAGGAGAAAGCCTCATTCTCTTTCCTGAAGGAACGACATCTGATGGGTGTCGAGTATTGCCTTTTGGAAGTTCTTTTTTTGATTCTGCAATGAAGTACAATGTAACTGTCCAACCTATAACAATAACTTATGCGGGATGGGATGGATTACCCATGCCTCGTTATATGCGTAAAATATGTGGTTGGTTTAGTCCTGATACTGACCTCCTTAGTCACCTTTGGACAATTGCTCAGTTAGGAACTGTCCAAGTCATTGTTGACCTTCATCCCCCTCTTAAAGCGGGAGACTTTAAATCTCGCAAAGATCTCTCAGAGGCCAGCTTTAATGCCGTTCAAAGTGGTCTATTGCAAGCCTTTGAAAATCCTCTTCATGAAAGAATGGCTTAAATGAAAACTGAGAAACGCCTTTATATTAAAACCTATGGCTGCCAAATGAACGTCTATGACTCAGACCGAATGGCAGACATTCTAAAGCCTCTAGGTTACGCTCAAGTCGATACACCGGAAGGGGCTGATATGGTTATCTTAAATACTTGCCATATCCGTGAAAAGGCGGATGAAAAAGTCTACTCAGATCTTGGACGGATTAAACCCTATAAAGATGATAAAATGATCATCGCAGTAGGAGGCTGTGTTGGCCAAGCAGAAGGCGGAGAAATTATGAGACGCGCCCCTTATGTTGATATCGTCCTTGGTCCGCAAACCTATCATCGACTTCCTGAAATGATTGCGCGCGCTCAACGCTCTCAAGACAAAAATGAAGGTCCTGGTCGCGGGGTTTTAGATATTGATTTCCCTGTTGAATCAAAGTTTGACCACTTGCCAAAAGACCATACCAACACCGGTCCCTCTGCCTTTCTTGCCATTCAGGAAGGATGCGACAAGTTTTGCACATTTTGTGTCGTTCCCTATACGCGCGGTGCAGAGTATTCAAGGACAGTTGATGAAATCTATGATGAAGCTCAACGACTTGTCGACCGAGGCGTCAAGGAATTTACTCTTCTTGGCCAAAACGTCAATGCCTATCACGGTCTTTACAAAGGTCAGGAATTGGGACTAGGACGACTTTTAGAGCATCTCGCTTCCATCAAGGGGCTTGAGAGGCTGAGATATATGACATCCCATCCCCGTGATATGGATGATGATCTTATGATCGCTCATCGTGACATTCCCCAAGTTATGCCTTACCTTCACCTACCCATACAATCTGGTTCAAATCGTATTTTAGAAACCATGAATCGAAAACACACACGTGAACATTACATTGGTATTATTGATAAAATGCGGAACTATCGTTCTGACATAGCGCTTTCTTCTGACTTTATTGTTGGTTTTCCAGGTGAGTCAGACCGAGATTTTGAAGATACGTTACAGCTGGTCAAAGATATCCAATATGCTCAAGCCTATTCGTTTAAGTATAGTCCACGCATTGGAACTCCGGGTGCTGTCATGGAAAATCAAGTTCCTGAAGAGGTCAAAAGCGAACGATTAGCTCGTCTTCAAGAAGTCCTCTTTACTCAACAAAAGGATTTTAATAAAAAATCTGTTGGCCAAACAGTTCCTGTCCTTTTTGACAGAAAAGGGAAACAAGAAGGTCAACTTTTGGGGAAATCACCTTACCTTCAATCCGTTCATGTCGAAGCTCCTGAGCGGCTTTTTGGGAAGTGTATCGATGTCAAAATCGAACAAGCTTCTTCCAATAGTTTGACAGGCTCAGTTATTATACGAACGGATACAAATTAAGCCTAAGGACAATCAATAGCATGTTGAATCTAGAGGTGACTCAACAACATTTAGTATTAAGAATTGGGTATTATTGAAGCATGCCCTAAAGAATGATATGTAAATTGATGATTTTTCATATCATCAAATGAAAACAAATTTCTAAAATCAATAATTACTGGACTTTTAAGAAGTCTCCTGACTTTCTCCAAATCAAGATTCGCAAATTCTTTCCATTCCGTAAGAATCACCAAAGCCTCTGCCCCATCAATAGCTTCATCTACAGATTCAGCAAAGTGAACGTCAGTCAAATGGTTGACAGCGTTTTTCATTCCTTTTGGATCATAAACCTTTAGGTTAGCCCCCGCTTGTATAAGCCTAGGAAGAATGGTAAGGCTCGGGCTATCTCTTAAATCATCCGTATTTGCTTTAAATGTTAATCCTAAAATGGCTAGTGTCTTACCTGAAACAGAGCCTCCCATAAAAGAAATAATACGCTCAGACATTTTCTCTTGTCTTTTTTTGTTTGACTGAAATGCAGCTTCCACAATTGTCAAAGGCAACTGTATTTCATGGCTTGAATGAATAAGTTCCTGCATATCTTTGGGGAAGCACGACCCTCCAAATCCAGGCCCAGCATTCAAAAATTCTTTTCCAATACGATGATCAAGTCCTATAGCTCGAGCTACTTGTCGTATATCTCCATTTGCTTTCTCACACAAATCAGAGATTTGATTAATAAAAGATATTTTCGTAGCCAAAAATGCATTCGCTGTATGTTTAATGAATTCGGCAGATTCAAGAGTGGTTTCAATTAAAGGCACGCCTTTAGCAGCAAAAGAACTATATAATTCCTGCAGAGCTCCTTTTGATGTTGGATTATCAGAGCCTACAACAATTCTATCAGGTTCTCTAAAGTCTTGAATAGCTGACCCTTCTCTAAGAAATTCAGGATTAACAGCCATATTCACATCAATGTTAGGGTTACAAGACTTAATTATTTCCTTTGCTTTTTTAGCTGTTCCAAGTGGAACCGTTGACTTAATAACAACCGTTTGGGAATCATTTAAGAGGGGGGCCATTGTTTTTAGCAAAAAATGAACATCACTTAGGTTGGCACGGCCAGTTTTTTCATCACAGGGTGTTCCCACAGCAATAAAGATTAAATCTGCCCAACGGATTGCATTGTCTAAATCAGTAGTAAAATTGAGTCTACCTTGATCAATATTTCTTTCTAAATAATCTGATAGTTCAGGCTCATAAAAAGGAACTTCTCTATTTTTAAGAGATTCTATCTTATGTTCATCTTTATCAACGCATGTAACATCAAAACCCAAGTCTGAAAAACAAACTCCCGTTACTAGCCCTACATAGCCTGTACCAATAATAGTTAATTTCATATCTTTCTTTCTCTATATCTGACGAACAAATCCTTCATCTTGAAGAACTTTTTCAATCTCAATCTTAGCGTCGTCTCTTTCTAGAGCTAATTTTAATGTAGCAGCTAGGTATCCCTTTTTTGAACCGCAATCAAATCTTTGACCTTCCAATAGAGCTCCATAAAATGGAACTTCCTTTAAAAGAGGAGTAAATGAATCAGTTAATTGAATCTCATTACCCTTACCAGGCTTTTGACCTTCTAGATGGTCGAATATGCGTGAACTTAAAAGATAGCGCCCAGTTATTGCCAAACAGGATGGCGCTTGAGCCGGGGTGGGTTTTTCTATGAATGACTCGATAGAAATCAAAGAAGAATCCTTTATTGACTCACCAGCTATAATGCCATAATTAGAAACCTCAGTTTTCTGAACAGTTTGGATAGCAACGACATTTCCATTATATTTTTCGTAAACTTCTATCAGTTGTGCGATGCACGGCTTCGAACAATGAATATAATCATCTGGCAGTAAAACAGTAAAAAAATCCTCTTGTACCAGCTGACGGGCACAAAGGATAGCATGGCCCAAACCAAGTGGCTCTTCTTGACGCACAAAGTGGATTTCCCTTGAACCAATTAATAAATCAAAATCATAAAAGTAATCCTGAAATGGCTGCTGTTTTTCACCGATGACAAAAACAAGCTTATCAATACCAGACGCAAGAGCTTCTTCCACCGCGTATTGAATGAGTGGCTTATCTATAAGAGGTAACATTTCTTTTGGAAAAACCTTTGTTGCGGGCAAAAAACGACTTCCTTTACCTGCAATAGGAAAAACAGCTGTTTTAATTTTCATCATTTACTACATTCATTGTTTACAAACTTTGACCAGCATTATTAGTTTAAGGCAAATAGGTTGTCCACACTTAATCACTCAGATCATCACTAACTCTTAATAATTACGAAAAAAAGAATACCTAAAGGACCTATTCATGGTATAAGCCAAAATATGACATTATCGCAGAACCAAGTTATGACCGTTGACAAAAAAGACCTGACCGTTTCTTCCTTTGAAGAGCAACTGCGTACATTAAACCCGGCTCAACGCCAGGCAATCGAAACGACTGAAGGGCCTTTACTTGTTCTCGCAGGAGCGGGAACAGGAAAAACACGTGTGCTTACAACACGACTCGCCTCTATCCTCCTCAGCCAAAAAGCTTGGCCCTCTCAAGTCTTAGCTGTGACTTTTACCAACAAAGCCGCTCATGAAATGCGCGAGAGAATCGCAACGCTTATTGGACGACCTACGGAAGGGCTCTGGCTTGGAACATTCCACTCCATCTGTGTTCGTATTCTCAGGCGCCATGCGGAGCTGTTAAACCTTCAAAGTTCATTTACGATTTTGGACATGGATGACCAAATTCGCTTGATTAAACAACTGGTTCGCGCTGAAGAAGTTGATGAGAAAAAATATCCTCCACGGGTTTTAGGAGGAATCATTAGTCGATGGAAAGACCGCGCTTTAACACCTGAAAAAGTCAGCGCCCCAACTTCAGACTTTGAAAAAGTTGCTCTTCATATTTATGGTCATTATCAAGAACGTCTAAAAGTTCTTAATGCCGTTGATTTCGGTGACCTCATACTCTTGTGCTTAAAGCTGTTTACTGAGAATTCTGACGTCTTGGCTCATTATACCACTCAATTCCGCTATATCATGGTTGATGAGTATCAAGACACAAACATTGCTCAATATCTCTGGTTGCGCTTATTGGCCCAGGGGTCAGGAAATATTTGCTGCGTTGGGGATGATGACCAATCTATTTATGGATGGCGAGGGGCTGAAGTGGGGAATATTCTTCGCTTTGAAAAGGATTTTCCTGGTGCTGTTATCATCCGCCTCGAGCAAAACTACCGCTCCAATGCTCACATTCTGGGAGCAGCTTCTGGGCTTATTGCTCAAAATGCCGGACGACTTGGCAAAACCCTCTGGACTGAGCAAACGGGAGGTGAAAAAATTCGCGTTCAAGGCGTATGGGATGGAGAAGAAGAAGCTCGATTCATTGGTGATGAAGTTGAGGCTCTCCAACGAAATGGTCATGCTTTGAATGAAGCCGCTATCCTTGTCCGTGCCGGCTTTCAAACTCGTGAGTTTGAAGAACGCTTCATGACTCTTGGGATTCCTTATCGCGTTATTGGAGGCCCTCGGTTTTATGAGCGCTTGGAAATCAGAGATGCTCTTGCTTATATGCGCGTTGTTGTTCAGCCCAATGATAGCCTAGCTTTTGAGCGTATTATGAACACCCCCAAACGAGGCATTGGCACAAGTTCACTCCAAATCCTTCACCAATACGCTCGCTTTGAACAAGTATCCTTGATCGAAGCGGCGATGCGGCTTCTTCAGACGGACGAGTTGCGTGGTAAAGCCAAAGCCAGTCTTGAAAGCCTTCTTTTCGATATTAACCGGTGGCGCAACCAGCTTGAAACAACGCCCCATGGAGAACTGGCCCGTATCATCCTGGATGAATCAGGGTATACAGCTATGTGGCAAACGGACAAGTCACCGGATGCTCCAGGTCGCCTTGAAAACTTAAAAGAATTTGTAAACGCCATCGATGAGTTTGAAAGTCTACCTACCTTTTTGGACCATGTTAGTCTTGTCATGGAAAATACCAAGGATGCAGGCCTTGATATGGTCAGCATCATGACCCTTCACAGTGCCAAAGGGCTTGAATTTAAAACCGTCTTTTTAGCCGGATGGGAAGAAGGCCTCTTCCCCCATCAACGCGCCTTGGGTGAATCGGGCGATGCGGGCCTTGAAGAAGAAAGACGCCTGGCTTATGTGGGCATTACTCGTGCCCGCGAGCGTGCGATTATTACTTTTGCGGCCAACCGCCGCGTCCATAACCAATGGCAGTCTAGTTTTCCCTCACGATTCATTGATGAGCTGCCTCCTCAACATACGGAGCGATTCCAACTGGGGGGTGGATTCAAACCCACTTATTCAAAAAAACTTCAAGCATCGGAACCCCCGCCACGCCCCATGAATGATAAGGAATTCAAAGTTAATCAGCGGGTCTTTCACATCAAATTTGGGTATGGACGTGTAGTAGATGTCGAAGGTGATAAGTTAGAAATTAATTTTGATCATACAGGGATTAAAAAAGTCATGCGCAGTTTTGTGGAGAAAGCGGAATGAATTTAACTCAGTTGGAATGCCCACTTGAACCTAATTTGATGGAAGACCTCTCATCTCTTTTAGAGGAAGAGGCCCTTTCAATCACTCTTTATGAAAAGGCTCCAGAGACTTGGATGTTTCAAGCCATCTGTACTCCTGAAACCAGGACTTCTCTACAAACGAAAATCGAAGGTTTTTTGTCAGAAAAAGGAGTTAAAAAGCCATCTTTAAAGATTGAAGATCTTCCCCAAAAAGATTGGGTTGAAGCGGTATATCAAGTCTCTCCCCCTTTATCGATCGGTAAATTTTATATCTATGGTTCTCATGTTCATAACACAGACAACAAAGGACTTATCCCTCTTCTGGTGGATGCCGCAACGGCTTTTGGGTCTGGGCAACATGAATCCACGGAAGGATGTCTGAAGGCCCTCTCTCTTCTTTCAGACCAATCTGCATTCGCCCATCCGCTGGATATGGGGTGTGGCTCAGGCATTTTAGCCATGGCGAGTGCTCGTTTATGGAACGTCTCTGTACTCGCATGTGATAACGATCCAGAGGCTGTTCGCGTGACCCTTGAAAACGCTAAGCTTAACCAGTTAGACACTTTAATTCACGCTGAAGTCAGTGAAGGATTTGAGGGTATTCAAGGACAAACCTTTGATCTGATTACAGCCAACATTCTAGCAGGTCCCCTATGTCAGATGGCAGGCGATGTTGCCAACGCCCTTCAACCTGGAGGATGTATTATTCTTGCAGGCCTTTTGAACAGACAAGCGGAGGACGTCATTGATGCCTATCGAAGTCAAGGGCTCAAGCTCTTTGAACAACTCTTTATTGGCGATTGGTCTACCTTGATTCTCAGGAAGGAAAGCCATGGATAAGGTTGACGCCCTTCGAAAATACATGAAAGAACAGGGGCTTACAGCCCTCCTCATCCCTCATGCAGATGAATACCAAGGCGAGTATTTAGCTCCCTATTCGGAACGTCTGGCGTGGCTCACAGGCTTTACAGGTTCTGCGGGGATTGCAATCCTAACTCTTGAAAAAGCAGCATTTTTTACGGATGGTCGTTATACCCTTCAAGCCAAAGAACAACTGCCTGAATTTTACGAAATTCATAATATCTCTGAAAAAACACCTTTTCTTTGGATGGCAGAAAATTTGAAGCAAGACGCTAGAGTTGGCTTCGACCCATGGCTCTTTACAGAACCTCAGCTCAAAGCTTTCAAGTACACTCTTGTGCCCCTTTCCCCCAATCCCATTGATGGATTATGGAAGGATCGTCCTGCACCACCCAAAGATTTTATTCGCATCCATCCTCTCGAATTTACAGGTGAGAGTGATGCCAGTAAACGCACACGTATCGGAACCTCTCTCAAGGCCGATCAAGTCCTCATCACGGCTTGTGATTCCATTGCGTGGCTTTTAAATATACGCGGGAACGATGTTCCTCACACACCCGTTGTTCAGAGTTTTTGCCTTTTAAAAAAGGACGGGTCCTATGATCTTTTTGTGGATTTGGACAAAACCAATGCCAAAGTCTATAACCATGCCAGTGAAGGAAATGGCCGGCTCATTGACATGAAACAGATGACACATCATTTGAGCAAAATGACCGGAACATGCCAGATCGATCCCTTTATTACCCCTATCGCCCTCATTCATCTATTGCAAGAAGCGGGCATACCTATCGTTCATGCTGAAGACCCCTGTCTCATGCCAAAGGCCATTAAAAATGAGGTAGAACTCAAGGGAGCCCTTCATGCTCATATCCAGGATGGAATTGCTCTCAGTCGTTTTTTTGAATGGCTCAAGAATCAACCCCTAAAAGGCGAAACAACAGAACTTTCTGCCTCTGACAAACTCCATGAATTCCGCAAACAGGGCAAATATTTTGAAGACCTGAGCTTTGATACCATTTCAGGCTTTGGCTCCCATGGGGCCATCGTTCATTATCGTGTAACACCTGAATCCGATAATCCCCTCACCCGAGACAACCTCTATCTTCTGGACTCAGGGGGACAGTATCTGACAGGAACAACGGATGTGACACGCACCATTGCTTTGGGGCCACCAACCCCTGAGCAAAAAGACCGCTATACCCGTGTGCTCAAGGGTCACATTGCCCTTGCCACCGCCGTTTTTCCTGAAGGAACAACAGGACTGCAATTAGACGCATTGGCCCGCCAATATTTGTGGGAAGTGGGCTGCGATTATGACCATGGAACTGGCCATGGTGTGGGAAGTTATTTGCGCGTCCATGAAGGGCCTCAAGGCATCTCAAAACGAGGAACAAATGCTCCTCTCAAACCAGGAATGATTCTCTCGAACGAGCCTGGCTATTATAAAGAAGGCGAATACGGCATTCGCATTGAAAACTTGGTCAAAGTCGTTTCTTTAAAGAATCCAAAGAGGTTTCTTGGATTTGAAACCCTCACCCTTGTGCCACTGGATACAAACCTGATTGATACTTCTCTTTTAACAGAAAAAGAGAAAGAGTGGGTGGCAACTTATCATGCGCATATCAAGAAGACTCTTATTAACTAAGAATTTCAGCAAGTTTATCGATCAGTTGACTAAAATATGGGTCCTTTGAAACACTTGCAGCAGCATCTATGATTTTTTGCAGCTTAACAGGGTCAGTTGTATCCAACGATTCATCACTTTGAAATTGCAAACGGTAGTAATAATCAGGACCTAATTCTGTTTCAAGTTGAATCCTTGTTGCAGCTCGTGTAGCAGACATTACATAACTGAATGCATCTAGAGCAAAGTCCAACATTCCTGCATCAGGTGCTAAAGGCGGCAATAAACTTTGACCTGTCCCAACTGAAATCAGGAGAAACGTGTCTTCCGGAAAGAGTGCCTGAGCCTTTATATGTGCATGTGACTGTGGGTGATTTCTTGATCGGTGAATAAGCTTTGCGTGTTCCTTATCTACTTCTTCTCTATGTGAGAGTTTTTGCTGTTCTTTCCAATCGTGATAACGACTTTCTTCCAGAGCCTTCGCCAACACTTGCGCTGCAGGATCATTCGCTCCAAGTCCTCCATCTACACATACTATTGGACCATCTTTATGTTGGAGCTTTTTCGCATCAAAATAAGTTGGTGCAGCAGAAGTTGCTCGAAGGGCTTCATACTTTTTAAGACCAGGGAATTGAGTCGTCTCAGGGGTATCATCGCTACTGAGAACATAAAATTGATCATTGTCTGTGCAATAGGTTGTGACAAAGAAAGGAATCACAGTTTCCGTCATAAGTGCGTCACCTATGACACTTTTGAGACAACTTTCAAGATGTGTGACAGAGTACACTGTCCCCCAAATCCCACCTAATGTTTTGATTTCTCTCCAGTATTTTACATAAAAAATTTCGCGACCATGTTTCATAAACAGATCCAGGCATTCTTGTAGTGATTTACCAGACGCAATCATCGCTGCCACGAAACCACCGGCCGATGTCCCACCCACCAAATCAAAAACCTCGGTTGGTTGTATTTTTCTTCTTAGTCGTTGTTCTAGTGCATCAAAAATATCACTGAGGATCTTTACAGTTCCCACAGCGCGCATTCCGCCACCATCACAAGAAAGAAGAATTTTAGGCTTTTTTGCTTTGAGAACTGAAGGGGTTTCCTTCACCTCCTCAGTCATACTATAAACAGGTGTGCTGATGATAAAAATCAGCAAGCACAATGATTTCAGAATAGTTTTCATGAGATCCTCACGCCGATATTTATTTCCTCGTGTAGTCTAACACAAAATATGTTGACCAATGGTTAATGTCTATTGAAACGTGCCACTTTTAAGTGCAGCAAGCTAGGATCTCTCCCATACTTTCCTCGTCATTCCCGCGTATGCGGGGATCCAAGAAGCGTTTGAATCATAGAAGTTTTTGTATGAAGCTACTTTATTGAGGAAAAGATCGTTATGTCATTTTTAAATGATTTTCTGGATTCCCGCTACAGCAGGGAATGATAATTTCTAATTTATCTTTTTTTATCATATGGTTAGTTGCGATTTCCACTCTTTCATCTTCGTTCGTCTTTTGTCATTCCCATCCTTCATTTGTCATCCCCGCGGAGGCGGGGATCCATCTATCAACTTTTCTCCTGGAT
>CAYRHD010000005.1:51690-80701 GCA_964424065.1 uncultured Alphaproteobacteria bacterium | reverse complement strand
TTACAAAATGGGATGATCGTCATTGGGAGCGACGCGAAGCAATCCAGACTTCTTTGTCATTCCCGCGAAAGCGGGAATCCAGTGAAACAGCTGCAAGATGGATCTCCGCATTCGCGGAGATGACAAAAGGAGGAGCGGATGACAAGTTGGTGGCAAGAATACGATTAAGTTTAGACCTATTGCTGCTGAGATTCCAATGCGTTTAAAAATTGGCGAGCCTCTTGGTTCCTTTGGCTTGCTGCTTCACGGATATATTTCAAGCCTTGTTGCGGTTGCCCTAATTCATACATTAAGCGTCCATAAGCAAATCTTACCTCTGTTCGGAGCTTTTCAAATTTCTCCGGACCTTTTTCCATCAAAAACCTATAAACTGCCAAAGCTTCTTCTCTATGCTTGCCATTAAATTGAATGACAACGTTTTTATCATTTCCAATTGGCTTTTCCATCTTTTTTGTATAGCGAAATAAATAGCTAAAAGCATCCTTACTTCCAAGCTCAATAGCTCTTTGACAATATTTTATTCCTTCTTGAATATCTTCTCGACACATAAAGTAACTTAAAGTATGGAATCCTAATGCATAATGCACATCTTTATCTTTTTTGCCAGATGGCTCTTTTACCATACTTTGCAATGTGTTCAAACCTTCAGTCTTATAGTCTGTCCCAGGACTTATAACCCATAAAACGGCTAACCTTTTTTTTGCCTCTATATTTCTATTTTTTGCTTTCTGATACCATTGGATTGCTAGGTCGATATATCCTTGCTTTTCTAAATATTGTCCCAGCCTGAATTGAGCAAGATGGTAATCCAACTTAGCTGCACGCGCTGTCCATTTTAAAACCTTTTCAAATGAATCTTTTTCGGCAAGAAGCGCTAATTTGAATGCAGCGGATCCACGACCCAGCTTATAGGCTTGTTTATACAACTCTCTTGCTTCGGCCACTCTTCCTCTTTGAATATAGAGATCTCCCAACAAAGACAGAGCTTTTGTATCTTCGAACTCAGCCGCTTCTTGAAAATATTTCTCAGCTTTCTTTGGCTTCTTTTCTTCTAAAAGAAGTCCCAGATTTATAAGAACTTGAGGATGATATCGGTTCAATTTCTTGGCTTTAATAAACCATAGAATCGCCGCGTTCTCATCTTTCTCACCCTTAGCCATAAAAGCGCGATTCAGAGCTGCCTCAAATACCCCATAATTTGCTGCTCTTTCATAATATTCTTTGGCTTGCTCTGGGTCTCCTTCATTTTCAAGATAGCGTGCATAATGATAACAACCCCATGGATCGTTAAAGGCTGCTGCTGCATAAAAATGAGTTAAGGCCTTGAAAGGATGTTCTTGTTCTTCACAAATAGTGCCAAGGTTTCGAAAAGCCTGGCCTCCAAGCTTCTTTAGTTCAACCAAAAGCATTCTGAGGTACTTTTCTGTATCCAACAGGTTCTTTTTTCGCGCACTGAATCTTATTTTATCAAAGAGATATTTAAAATGTGTGTGAGGGATCCCATCTGTTGCTTTGATATCCTCCAACTCTTTTGCTAACCATTCTTCAGCTTCTTGATCTTTTTTCCCAAGAAATACAAACCATGACGGCCCTTCAAGAGCTGTTAATCCTGCTTTCCATGTCGAAGTATCCTCACCCGATTTCGCGCGTTGTTCGAACATGAACTCATAACCATCTAGAGCAAAGGACCTTACCCTCAATGTCAACTCTTTGAATAATCTCTCTGCCTCTTCATATCTTTCATATTGGAAAAGAAGGTCACCATAGTCAAAAAACGCTAATAAATGGTCACTTGCAATGGCCTCCTCATATAATTTTTCCGCTTTTTTTAATAATGTCTCTTCATCTTTTGTTAATTTTTTACCGGCTTCTGGTGGCTTGGGCGCAATGGCCGTTGCGTATTGACATTGTGCTTCTTCCTCTCCCCGCTCAGCCAAACGACCATAGAGGGCAATAACTTTATCATGTTGGCCTAATGCCTCATAACACCTGATCAAGTCAAAACTTGCTTCCGCATGTCCCATACTGCTCGCGGCTTCTAAGAGCCCTACAGCATCATCGAATTTTTGTTGTCTGAGTAATCCAACTCCAGTATTGAAATGAGATTCAATCTGATCAAAAGCCTCTCTCATCGCGGCTGTAATTTCAACATTGGGATCTTCTGCATTTGCTTTCTTTAACCAATAGATGGCTTCATAGGTTAGGCTTGATTCTTCAAATAACATTTGGCCAAGAGTGTACATAGCTAGGACATTTCTCCCTTTTGCCGATCTTCTTAACCATTTTATTTGATCACTCACATTTGTTAAAAGCCCTGCTAAGGATTTTTGTGCCCCGTGGTGATGAAGGTTTGCTGCAATAAGAAAATGTTCTTGTGCTTTCTCCTTATTTCCGCGACCAAGATAAAGCTCCCCCACCATAAAACTGATTTTCGCATACCATCTCGTTCCTCTTTCATCACCTCGTTTCCAAGATAGCCTTAAGTAACGCAGAGGATCCTGCAAAGCATTAACGTCAAAAGCTTCCTTTTTTAAATCTCCGATACTTTGGATATCAGGATTTTCTTTCAAAGCAATAGGCAGGAGAAAATGTCCTAAACATGCTTCGGCAAAACCTAACTGCTCCGCTGCTTTTGGATAACCATCTCTTTCGGCTAATTCAAAAGCATCAATGGCACGAATAAATCCTTGCTTTATATCTGCATCATTGCCATGCTCTATATTATTTAGCGCTTCTTCAAGAGCACTTGCGCCTTCATTAAATTTTATCTGATTCAACTCTCTCTGTGTAACTTTTTGTGGAGAATTACTTTTGTCTCTTTCAGCTTCACGTGGTGTAAAATGACCTGGATTAAATTGAACAGATTCATTACTATTTGTATGATGTCCTGGCCCTTTCTTAACTCCTAAAAATGACCGAGTTGGTCCTCTATGTGAACGTGAAGTTGCGGGAGGTACACTTGATAAACGCGGACTCGCCAAATACTTTCCGGAAGGAGGACTTTCAGGAGCCATCACTTGACCGTCTTCGGAGGAATTTTCGCCACCTAATTGTCTATCAGCACTTTGGACTCGCAACGTATCTCCTCTTCTTACGGTTGCTAAATTTAAGCTGAGTTTTTTAGGAGCAAGGTGTGGTGGGTGAGCAACTTCTACAAGCACATCTCCCTCTTCCATTCCCCACGCAGAAAATGATGAAGAACAAAGAACATAAGTTAATAATATTTTGTGTATGTGATGTATTTTCATAAAGATTATAAAAACACAATAACTATTAAAATTTCGTATAATTTGTGAAATTTAATTGGACCTTTTATAAAAATAGCTTATCTTCAGAGCATATTTTATAGGAGGAACCTATGAATTTACTAACGCAAAACAAAGCTTTTCGTTTCTTTTTTGGAACCCAATTTTTTGGGGCCTTCAATGATAATTTCTTCCGAACGACCTTTGTTACCCTTGTGACTTTTCATTTCGTAGAGTATGCAAAAAACACCCAATCCCTTTTTGTCGCTGCTGCTTTTGGTCTTTTCATGTTACCTGCTTTTCTATTTTCCCCCATCGCAGGACGGCTCTCGGATCGGTATGATAAAACCCGCGTCATTCGATGGATCAAGTTCTCAGAAGTTCTAATTGTCAGCGTAAGCGGTTATGGATTCTATTTTAAGGACCCCATATTCTTGCTTACAACACTGTTTTTCATGGGAACTCATGCGGCTTTTTTTGGTCCTGTGAAGTATAGTATTCTCCCTGAAATTCTGCCTGAAAAAGATATTTTACATGGGAACGGCTATATCGAAGCGGGAACCTTTCTCGCGATTATGTTAGGGACTTTTTGTGGAACATTTATGGTTCATATGGAAATTACCCCTTTCTTGTTTAGCCTTCAAATGTTTGTTATAGCCCTGATAGGTCTTTGGTTGAGTTGGAATATTCCCTCTCTTCCATCAAAGTCGCCACGCCTCAAAATACGACTTTCCTGGTTGAAAGAAATGAAGCTTTTATCTCAGTATGCTCACAAAGATGAAAGGGTCTTTCGCTCCATCATCAGTATTTCCTGGTTCTGGGTTATTGGAACCATTCTTCTTTCTGAACTTCCTTCTTATGTAAAAGACATTCTCCACGCGGGAGAACCTGTTTTTATTTTTCTGTTGATCCTTTTTACAATTGGAATTGGTATTGGATCCATGATTTGCAACAAACTGATGAAAGGGGAAGTCACAACAAGAAAAATTCCCTTGATTGCTCTGTTGATGGTTCCCATTCTTTTTGATATTTCAAGCCTAGGTAACCCCCTGACTTCACCCGATCTTTCCTATTTTATCAGCTCATTTATAGGCCTTCAATTAACAACAGATGTGCTTCTTTTATCCTTTCTGGGCGGACTATTTATTGTGCCTCTTTATGCCTATATCCAGGTGCACGTTCCCTCCCGCCACAGGTCTCAGGTCATTGCTTATAACAACATCGTCAACGCGGGTTTTATGGTCTTTGCGAGTGTTTTTTCTTTTACCCTTATCAGCCTTGAAGTTTCTCTTCCAACCCTTATGCTGATCACTGCCATCGCCCATAGTTTTGTCGCTGTTTATCTTATTCGCATTCTTCCTGATTCTACCTTTAGACTTGTGGTCTACCACATCCTGCGCTTTCTCTTTCGTTTCGAAGTTAAGGGCCTAGAGAATTACAAAAACGCAGGAAAGAAAGTCGTTCTCGTTGCCAATCACCAATCTTATCTCGATGGTCTTTTGATTGCTGCAGCTCTGCCTGAAAAGCCCCTTTTTGCCATAAACCTTTTCACGGCTCAAAAATGGTGGATCAAACCCTTTCTCGTCCTTGCAAAAGTATTCCCCATTGACCCTCTTTATCCTTATGCACTCCGAGATGTCATTGAGGAATCAAAAAAGGGCGAGAAGGTTTTGATTTTTCCAGAGGGACGTCTGACCCTTACTGGGGCCCTTATGAAAATATATGAAGGTCCTGCACTGGTCGCTGAAAAAGCTCATGCCAAACTGTTACCTATTCGAATAGAAGGCAGTCAATACACTTTCTTTTCCCTGCTGAAGGGGCGCATGCCTCAAAAGCTTTTCCCCAAAATCACCATTCATATTCTGCCTGCTGAAGAGATCAATATTGATCCTTCTCTCATTGGAAAGATTCGCAGAAGAGCATTAAGCGAAAGGCTTTATAACCTGATGATTAATATGATATTTACAACCGCCCCTCGCCATAAAACCTTGTTTTCTGCGCTTATTGATGCTGCACAGCTCTATGGTTTTAAAACACCCGTTCTTGATGATATTAGCCGAAAAACGCTCACTTATCGAACTCTCTTTCTAAAGGTTTTTATCCTCTCCCGCCTTTTTAAAAAGCGGACTGCAGCTCAAGAGAATGTTGGACTATTGCTCCCCAATACACATGCCCTTACGGTCAGTTTTTGGGCACTACAAGCAGGGGAAAGAACCCCCGCACTACTAAACTATACGGCGGGGGCTTCCGCCCTTATAGCAGCATGTGAGGCAGCTCGAATCAAATCCATTTTTACTTCGGAACAGTTCATCGAAAAAGCCAAACTCCATGAACTTATTCATGCATTGAAAGAACACAAGATTCATATTTATGCTCTTGAAAAGGAAGCCAAGCGCATTGGTTTAATGGATAAATTTTGGGGACTATGGGGTATGTTCTTCCCTAAATGGTTTTATAAACCAAGCCAAAATCCTGAGGAAGGTTGCGTGATCCTCTTTACATCCGGATCGGAAGGAGTTCCTAAAGGTGTCGTACTGAGCCATCAAAACTTGTTGGCAAACCTCTATCAGCTCCAAGCTGTTGTTGACTTTAATTGCCAGGACAAGGTCTTAAACACACTTCCTCTCTTTCATGCTTTTGGTCTAACGGCGGGTATGATACTCCCTCTTCTTTTTGGCATCCGCACACTTCATTATGTTTCTCCGCTCCATTATAAGATCGTGGCCGAGTTGATTTATGACATTAATGCCACCATTTTGTTTGGCACAGATACCTTTCTCAAAGGATATGGAAAAGTGGCTCATGTGTATGATTTTCATAGTCTTCGCTATATTTTTGCAGGGGCTGAAAAACTGAAGAATGAAACCCAAGATCTTTGGTTCGACAAATTTGGTATTCGCATTTTTGAAGGGTACGGATCAACGGAGGCGGGCCCTGTTTTAACGGTCAATACACCCATGCACTACAAAAAGGGAACGGTCGGACGATTTTTACCGGGCATTAGCTATCGCTTGGATCTTGTGGAAGGAATTGAAAGGGGAGGGCGCCTTTGGGTTCAAGGTCCCAATGTCATGAAAGGGTATCTTTTTGCCTCAGATCCTGGAAAACTGATCCATCCTCCGAAAGACTGGTACGACACAGGCGATATTGCAGACGTTGATGCAGAAGGCTATGTGCACCTTTTAGGTCGGGCTAAACGCTTTGCAAAAATTGGGGGAGAAATGGTTTCTTTGGTGGCCGTGGAAGACGCTATTGGACACCTTTGGCCTGACCATCATCATGGTATTATTATTGCCCCTCATGCTCGCAAGGGAGAACAACTGATTCTTTTCACGGATTATGACAAGGCCAAACGGTCAGATTTGATTGCTCTTTGGAAAGAAAAAAAACTGTCGGAGCTTTCACTCCCCAGTCATATTGAAATTCTAACCCCTTTTCCCCTCCTTGGCTCTGGTAAAGTTAATTACAAAGCCTTAGAGGGGGCATGGAGCGGAGAAAAAACTTAAAGTCCTTTTCCTTTAACAAAAGTCTTGTAAACCAAAGCTACGGCCTTGGCTCCTACCGCGATTGACATTAACCACATCGCAGCAACGCTGATAAACACAATGATACCGCCAAGAATACCTAAGATTGGTGTAATCAGAGCCAAGAGATAGGTAATCAGAGCTGCGATACCAACAACAACCGCAGCGATAATTCCTACAGCTATTGAAATGATAAGCACAAGCCCAAGCACTCGTAATACATTACCTTTTAAAAGCTCCCAACTGCGACGCAATGGTTGTGCCTGGTCATTTGCAATAAGGAATAAGGTAAGATAAACTCTGAAGATTCCGTAGAATAGTCCGATTACAAAGATGATACCAAGAATGATATCAAGCGCGATACTTTCCAGCAACATATGCACGCCAGTAATGATACCAGCAGCAATTATTGCATAAATACCAGCAAGAATTCCAATTAAGATCATATACAATGTGAATTTTACAAAACGCATGTTCAAATGTAATGTCCACCATTTATCGCCCCTTTCACGGGTTGCAGCATAACGGTAGCTATTAATCATAATGCTTAGGAGTGCGATGACATAGAGCACGTAATAGACGACATTGCCAACAATTTCTAATCCAGACATTCCTTTTTCAATGTCAACATTAATTTGTTGGCCTTGCATCAGGACGTCCATTGATGTCATCTCTTGCCCAGCAAAAATCATACAGGCTCCTAAAAATATTGCACCAAAAATCCAAATTATTACGGGGGCAGTGACTACACGGACCCAGTCCATTTTGTGTTCCCAAAAATCTTTAAAAGATTCTTTAAAGATGTTCATAACAGCGATTTTCATAGTTTTCTCCTTGTTTTCCTTAATTAGGATACAGTTTTCTCTTATTGTAGTATAACCTTAGCACAGTTAATATTTTATTAAAATTTTTTTCTTGACGATTCAGCAGAAGAGAGTATGACTTCGGTATGCTTACCATCGTTACCTGGAATATAAATTCAATTCGGATGCGCCTTCCCCTTCTTGTGGAATGGCTCAAAGAAACGGCACCTGACATTGTACTTTTGCAAGAAACAAAAGTGATGGATGATCAATTCCCAAAAGAAGCGATTGAGGACCTCCAATATAACATCGTCATGTTTGGCCAAAAAACTTTTAATGGCGTGGCAATCCTATCCAAACACCCCATAGAAGATGTAACGAAGGGTATTCCTGGGTTTCAGGATGAACAAGCCCGCTATATAGAAGCGGTCATCAGGGGTATGCGTGTAGCCTCCGTTTACGTTCCCAATGGAATGGAAGTTGGGAGCGACAAATATGCCTACAAGCTGAAGTTTTTGACTCACCTTTATCAGCATGTAAAAACTCTTCTCACATATGATGAAGCCCTGGCTATAGGAGGGGACTTTAATATTGCTCCCTCAGATCAAGATGTTTATGACCCTGAAGCGTGGCGCGAAAAAATATTGTGCAGCACCCCGGAGCGTGAAAAACTGCGTGCACTGATGTACCTGGGTTTAACAGACGCCTTGAGAACCATGCATGCGGAAGAGAAAGAACTCTATACGTGGTGGGATTATCGTGGCGGATCCTGGCAAAACAACTTTGGCATGCGCATTGACCATTTCTTACTTTCTCCTCAGGCGGCTGATCATCTTGAATTCGCTTCTGTTGAGAAGAAAATCAGGGGCCTTGAAAAGTCATCAGATCATGCCCCTGTTCTCTGTCAATTAAGTTTGTAAAGATTCCTCTTGTTTTTGTCCTTTGAACTTTAGGGCAAGAAAGACACAACCGCCTATGAAGGCTGCCGCAGGGATGACCCACAGAGAATAGTTATAGGCATGCGGTCCATACACTCTTTCTCCATCTACCATTGCGCCTAACCAAAAGGCATCCATTAAGTAACCGATTGTTGTATGGAAAAATGACCCGCCCAGCATGTTAATGCAATTAAGAAAAGCGACGGTGATACCGCGCATGTTTTCCGGCACATAATTGGTCCCGATGGCAAAAACAAGCACTTGATAACAACATAAGACGCCGACAAAGAACATCATACCCCAGAGAGCATAAAAACCAATACCGCCGCCATTCATCAACATAATCATAAACAACAGAGCCATGAGAACACCGCATAATCCTGTTACCAGATAGCTTGCCTTAAATTTATCTGCAAGAAACGCAAGAAGCGGCCCTCCAAACAGCATACCCGTAAAGATAGCCGTCGTGATTAAGGCAGCATCTCCTCTGCTGAACGAATTTACCTGCATCAAATAGGTTACGCCCCAAACGTCTGCAAACCCTTCGAGAGGACCAACCATCAGTAGATTAGCGCCTGCAATAACTAAAAGAACAGGAAAGCTAAAGAGAGATTTGAAATCCTTCATAAAGGAGGGACTTTCATGGATAAAGGAAACTTTGTAAGGTTTGATCACCAGGACTAGTATAAGCGTGAGCAGTAGGCCCAAACCACCCAGGGCAAGTATAATATTTTCCCATCCGTAAACAGACATTAAATGGCTAACGGGCTTGCCACCATAGATGGCACCAGGAAGACCCAGGGTAAAGGAAAGTCCAACGATGAAGGAATAATAACGGAAAGGAAACCAGAGTGAAATAATTTTTGACACCCCCAAGAATCCTGCGGCCGACCCAGCTCCAATCAATAAACGGGCAATAACAGCGATATACCATGTGTCTGCCACAGAGAGCAGTACCATGGATCCGCTACAAATCAAACAGCATAGGGAGATAATAAGACGAGGGCCATATCGATCTAATAAATAAGCAATGGGAATTTGCATACCCGCATAACCGACATAATATATAGCGGAAAAAAAGCCGAATTCGGTAGCATCCACGTGAAACTTATTCATAATTTCCGGCATAATTAAGCCAGGTAAAACACGGATGATAAATTGATAAGCAAAAAATGAGGTGGCAAAAAGCCACATAACCCAAGGATAAACTGCTGACATCGTTTCCTCTTTAAAAAATTTAAGACGTTAATTTAATTGAATATGTGGGGGATGGGAAGGGTATCTGGCAGCATTAACTGCCAATAATCATAAGATGGGAAAAAATGTCACAATAATTGTATTTCATCCGTTAACTATGAAAAATGCAAATGAACTTGTCAAGCGAGGAATGAGAGCTCATTCTATTCTTTGTTCCCACTCACCTGCAGTAAGCTGCAACTTCACCTCCAAAAAATCGGAGAAGTAATATCATTTTCCTTCAATGTGAATTTTCTCTGATTCTATTCATCTCTCTCTTTAAGGAGAGAGGTCGATCCGCAGGGTCGGGAGAGGAGCATTTTCAGACTTACTCAAAACTAAAAATTCCCCATTTTCCCCCTAGTATTCTGAGCCAAATTTTGCACAATATGGACCCATAATTATAACAGTGTCATTCCTGGGAATGCGGGAATCCATTGAAACTAAGTACTTTGGATTTTCCTACCATCACGAGGATGATATATTTAAAAGAAAGGCTAAATCGTGTCTGAAAATTATACAAAAGTTCTTGTTATCGGCAGTGGTCCTGCAGGATATACGGCAGCCATTTATGCCGCTCGTGCAAACTTGGAGCCGGTCCTCGTCTCAGGTCTTGAGCCCGGTGGCCAGCTAATGATTACAACAGATGTTGAAAACTATCCTGGCTTTGCGGATGTTATCCAAGGTCCTTGGCTGATGGAGCAAATGCGCCTTCAAGCGGAGCATGTGGGCACAAAAGTCATCCAAGATCACATTGCTTATGTTGACTTTTCCAAACGTCCCTTTGAATGTCGCAGTGAAGGGGGAATAACTTTTAAAGCCGAAACCATTATCATTTCAACTGGTGCTCAGGCCAAATGGCTGGGGCTTGATTCGGAAATGAAATATCGCGGATTTGGCGTTTCAGGATGTGCGACTTGTGATGGTTTTTTCTTCCGCGGAAAGGAAGTGGGCGTTGTGGGTGGTGGGAACACGGCTGTTGAAGAGGCACTTTACCTTACACATCATGCGTCAAAAGTAACTTTGATTCATCGCCGAGACAAATTGAGGGCTGAAAAAGTGTTGCAAGATCGCCTCTTTAAAAACCCGAAAGTCGAGGTCATTTGGGATCATGTGGTGGATGAGGTGCTGGGAAAAGAGGATCCATTAGGCGTCACGGGCGTGAGACTGAAGAATCGCGAGACAGGAGAGCCCAAAGAAATCTCTCTTGATGGACTTTTTATCGCGATAGGACATCAGCCAAATACAAAGATTTTCCAAGATAAAATCAAATTGGATGAGGAGGGCTATATCGTTGGTGCGCCTGAGTCCACAAAAACATCCGTTGAGGGTGTCTTTGCGGCAGGGGACGTTCGTGATAAAGTATATAGACAAGCGGTTACGGCTGCAGGAATGGGCTGTATGGCAGCATTAGACGCTGCAGCATTCCTTCAAGATAAGGGGATTGAATAAGAATCGATGGATTGGGACAAGCTTCGCGTCTTTTATAATGTTGCTGAATCGGGAAGTTTTACCCACGCTGCGTCGCGCCTAAATATCAGTCAATCGGCCATTAGTCGTCAAATTAGTACATTAGAAGAACGCCTTGGAGCCCCCTTGTTTCATCGTCATGCACGGGGACTTATTTTGACTGAGCAAGGCGAATTGCTCTTTCGAACGGCTCGTGAGGTTTTTTCCGAACTTGCAATGGTGCAAGCACGCATTACTGAAAATATAAAAGTTACGCAAGGGGCGCTTAAAATTGCAGCCACCTTAGGTTTTGGGGCAACGTGGCTTACGCCTCGCTTGCATCGCTTTTTAGATCAATACCCTGAAACTCAACTGACTCTAAAGCTCAGTGATGATCCTGTTGACCTCAGTATTAATGAATCAGATGTCGCCATTAGTTCAGCTGTGACTGAAGATGGAGATTTGATCTATAAAGAACTGTTGTGTCGACCCATGAAAATATTTTCCAGTCGAAAATATTTGTTGAAACATGGCGTTCCTTTGAAACCTGAGGATCTCGATCATCATCGACTGATCGCTTTTCCCGACAAATCGTTGCTGCCTTTTGATGATCTGAATTGGATTTTACATTGTGGAACCCCTCCAGGCATTCAACGAGAACCATATATGTACATCAATAATTTGTTTGGTATTGCTAAGGCCATCGAATCGGGTATTGGTATTGCTTGTTTGCCCACTTATGTGGCTAAAAAATGTAAGGATTTGGTCCAAGTACTTCCCGAAGTTGATGTGCCGAATGTACGGTTTTATTTTGTTTACTCCCGTCATCTCAAAGACTCGAAGCGTATTCATCAACTCTGGACTTTTCTTGATGAGGAAGTCAATCAAGAAGACGAACAAGAAAAGGAACAGGTGTAAATGACAGAGACATTTGTTCTTTTCGAAAAAAGAGACAAAGTAGGCTTAATCACCCTCAATCGTCCTGAATTTTTGAATGCTCTCTGCAAACAGTTAATGACTCAATTAGGTGACATTCTCAAGCAGTGTGAACAGGATCCGGAGGTCCATTGTATAGTTTTGACAGGCTCTCAAAAAGCCTTTGCGGCTGGTGCCGATATAAAAGAAATGCTTGATTGGCCCATAGAAAATTCAGATTCCGAACATTTTGTGACAGAAGAATGGGAAGCCATCAGCGCCTGTCGCAAGCCTCTTATTGCTGCGGTTTCTGGCTATGCCCTTGGAGGTGGCTGTGAGATTGCTCTGATGTGCGATATGATTGTTGCGGGACAATCCGCAAAATTTTCACAGCCCGAAGTGACCATTGGCACCATGCCGGGTGCTGGTGGCACTCAACGGTTGCCACGGACCATTGGTAAAGCAAAAGCAATGGACATGTGTTTAACGGGAGAAATGATCACGGCCGAACAAGCTGAAAAAGCAGGACTGATCAGCCGACTGGTTCCTGATAAACAGGTTCTTGAAAAAGCTCTTGAAATTGCGCAGCTAATTTCAACTTTTTCGTTGCCTGTTATCATGAAAATAAAAGAATCCATCAAACAGTCCTTTGAGATACCCTTGTCTGAAGGATTAAGGTTGGAAAGAAAACTTTTTCACTCAACCTTTACACTTGAAGATCGCAAAGAAGGCATGGGTGCTTTTCTTGAGAAACGTCGTCCTCAATTTAAAAATAAGTAAATTAAACTCCGGATTACTGTGAGTATGTCAAGTTGAGAAGAAATGTCAGCTGCATTAATAATGAGGTAGATAGGCAATTGTTAATGTTTCTCAACATCAATTTTTGTGCTAAAATGATAAAGTTATTTAACTAGGAGGAAAAAATGACAAAAACAAAAATTTTTAGTGCAATCGTGGCTTTAGGCCTTATGGGAACAACAAACCTGTATGCTGGAGAAGAAATGTATGCTGATAAAGATGCTAGAGAGTTGACTGCTCTTGAATTTAAGGGACGTGTAAAGTCTTGTAATGCAGTTCTTGAGCCGTTGAAAGCGCAAGCTTATGAATTGCTTGGGAATCATGGAAAACATGGTTTTGGTCCCTTTAAGAAACTGCTTCCGCCGGCTTATTTGATATGTTTGAAAACAGGACAATTTCCAGACATCAGTATGCCTGAGAGTAGTGCAGAGTCCTTAAAACTTGGTGTAGCAGGGGCAGCAGCTTTGAAAGCGCTTTATCAGAGAACTTGTTCTGAAGATTTAAAAAGAAACACGGCTGAGTTAGACAAACAACTTGCTGCTGCCGATCCCGGATCTAAAGATGCCGCCTCAGAATATATTAGCGCAAAAACCCGATACCTTGCTGACTATACGACGTGTCTGGAGAATGTAGGGACGGATAAATGTAAAGATGCTCTGAAAGGAGTTGCTGGACTAAAAGACGAAGATTTAGCTGCTGCTTGTCGGTAAGTCTTCTGCGTCATTGTGAGTAGGGCGAAGCAATCTACTTTCATTGTCATCCCCGCGGAAGCGCAGGAGTATTCGGGAAAAAGTTTGGTGAACAAACTGAAGGCAGGAAAGCTGTTGGCTTAGGGGTATAAAAAAACAAGAGACTTAGATTTTATACTCATGGTCTACCCATTGAAAAGACTGTAAAAGCTTCACCTCTCCCCTTGTGGGGAGAGGTATAAGTTTGGCAGCTTCAAATTCACTTTTTCAAGGAAAAATTTTTATCGGGTAGCAGTGCGCGAAAGCGGGAATCTATGTTGTTCCTGACAAAGAGATTCTCGGATAAGAAATGGTAGATTTTTTCTAGCGAAAAACAAACCACTTGCTTTTCAAGAATGACACCTCTTTTTTTATTATGATCCTTGGGCTAGAAGAGCTTAGTTTGTGAAACAAATTCAAGCATTTCTTGGCCCTAGGATCTCATGTCATTGAGCTGTGACCTAAGCCAAAAACTGTTCTCTTAAGATGCGCTCATCCAAGTTATGTTCTTGATCAAAAAGGACCGTCACTGAATGATCTTTAGATTGTTTGATGGATACAGAAATCACATCTCTGACTTCGATGGAGTCAGCAACCGCACTCACAGGCCGTTTTTCTGGATCGTGGATAGAAAAAATTATCTCAGCGTTTTCTGAAAGTAGAGCCCCCTTCCAGCGCCGAGGGCGAAATGCACTGATAGGTGTTAAAGCCAATAATGGTGCATATAATGGGATAATGGGACCATGAGCTGAAAGGTTATAGGCTGTACTTCCTGCAGGAGTTGCAACAAGGATGCCGTCACAAACAAGCTCATTCAAGCGCACGACCCCATCAATACTAATTTCAATTTTAGCCGTTTGTCGCGTTTCACGCAGTAAAGAAACTTCATTAAAAGCAAGAGCATTGGTAACTGCACTATTTTTCTGCGTAGCTATCATTTCGAGAGGATGAAGAACGCTTGACTTGGCCTTTTCAATTCGTTGAATAAGATCATGTGTTGACAATTCATTCATCAAAAAGCCTACGCTTCCACAATGTATTCCGTATATAGGAATGGAAGAATCTAAATTGTCATGCATGGTTTCCAGCATGAATCCATCTCCGCCCAAGGCAACAATCACATCCGCTTCCGATGGGTTGACACTTGAGTACAAGGCTTCAAGCGTTTGCTTAGTTTGCCTTGCTGCTAGGGTGGCTGAGGAAAGAAAAGCTATTTTTATCATTACAGTTCCTAATTTCACTCTTAACAGTGTGCGAGGTGTTACAGAAAGAATCAAGAGGAGATATTTATTTTCTAAAATGTTTCTTTATTATGACTTTTTTTACTTTATTATATTAAAATGAATGAATTGTTTTGTTAAATATATATAGTTAAATATAGAAACAAGGGCCATGAGGATAAGAAAAGCTTCATTAATATATTTTCCAATCATCCATCTCTTTGGGATTGCACCCTGTTATGGATTATTGGACGTTTGGGAAAGACTGGAAATTTCTCCAGTTATCTGCGTTGCTGATGAACAAGTTTAGAAATTTGTTGAGTTTAATTAGCGTACAAGAAAGCTTAAGATTCAACAATGTCTAACATCGACTCGCGTAGCGTGGCCATTCCTTCACCCGTATGGGAGCTGGTTAAAATAGGATTTGGAAAAGCGGCTGGATGCTTTTTGAGCGTCGCTTCCATGCTCTGAATCAGGCTTTCTAATTCACTAGGTTTTGATTTATCTGCCTTTGTCAGCACGATTTGATAAGATACAGCTGCTTTGTCCAGCATTTCCATGACGGCTATGTCGCTACTCTTAAATCCATGGCGGCTATCAATCAACAAAAAGACCCGCTTAAGGGGCACACGTCCTTTCAAGTAATCCTCGATCAGACGAGACCATATTTTGATTTTACTTTTCGACACAGCGGCATAGCCATAGCCAGGCATGTCAACTAGATAGAACTTTTTTCCAATTAAGAAGAAATTCAGTTGTTGAGTTCGTCCTGGTGTATGGGAAACACGCGCTAAAGCTTTTCGGTTCAATAGGGTATTGATCAGGCTTGATTTTCCCACATTCGAACGGCCGGCAAAAGCAATTTCAGGAAGTTCGGGTTCGGGGAGAACCTCAACGCGATCCGCCCCAGCAATAAAGGTGCTTTCTTGTGCAAAGAGCCAGCGTGCTTGCTCGCTGGCTTTAGATGAATCACTTGGCATGCTTTACTTTTTTCAATGTCGCCCTTTTCATGATAAACCATTGTTGTCCAATGGAGAGCAAGTTGTTCCATGCCCAATAGATTACAAGACCAGCAGGGAACTGTGACAAAAGATAGGTAAAGAAGATTGGCATTAGCAAGAACATCTTGGCTTGTGTTGGATCTGCAGGTGGAGGGCTGAGCTTTTGTTGCAGGAACATAGTGCAACCCATAATCAGTGGCCATGCACCAATCATCAAGAATGAAGGTGGATCCCAAGGAATCAAACCAAACAAGTTAAAGACGGTCGTGGGGTCAGGTGCCGATAAGTCATGAATCCAGCCATAGAAAGGCGCTTGGCGCATTTCAATAGAGACGAAGAGAACCTTGTAAAGGGCAAAAAACACAGGAATCTGAATGATCATGGGCAAACAACCGGCCATGGGATTAACTTTTTCCTTTTTGTAGATCTCCATGACTTTTTCATTCATTTTCATCTTATCATCAGCATAGCGCTCGCGGATTTTTTCAATTTCAGGTTGAAGTTGCTTCATGCGTCCCATGGATTGATAGGATTTATTCGCAAGTGGGAAGAAGATGATCTTAATGATGACCGTCAATGCGAGGATTGCAAGGCCAAAGTTTCCTAAGAAGTTTTTCAAGAATTCAAGGACATAAAAGATCGGCTTGGTCAAGAAATAGAACCAACCAAAATCAACGGCCAAGTCAAAGTGGTTCATACCAATCGTTTCTTCATATCCATCAAGAAGCCTCAGGACCTTGGCGCCTGCGAAAAAGTGATCGGTGACTTCAACTGATGTGCCTGGATCAAGTGTGACAGGATCTCGTTGAAATTGAGCGGAAATGAGTGTATCTGCACCCGTTCCTGTTTGGTTATAAGATGAAGTCATTGTCATCTTTGGATCAGGGATCAGAGCGGTCAACCAGTATTTATCGGTTAAACCAAACCAACCGGGTGCTTTTGGGTTTTGAATGACAGAAGATTTTTCAAGGTCTTCATAGCTTGGGTCATGAAGTTTTCCATCGAAAACACCCACAGGACCTTCATGAAGGATGAAAAAGCCAGAGGATTTAGCCTCTCCGCGGCGATAGAGATATCCTTGAGGGGAAAGAGACACAGGAGCTGCACCTGTATTTGTCACGCGTTGGGTGATGGTAAACATATAGTTATCATCAATAGCAATAATTTGATGGAATTGAAGTCCTTGACCATTGTCCCAAGCGAGGGTGACGGGGGTTTGAGGGGTTAAGTTCAGACCGTTTGTTTCCCATATAGTTTTTTCATTAGGAAGTGAAATGTTGTTTGCACTCCAACCGAATCGTGAATAATATGCATGGGCTGTTGTTTCAGGGGCTAGCAAGACAATTTCAGGACTCGTTGGATTGACCGTTTCTTGGTATTTTACAAGGGTTAGATCATCCAAAAGAGCTCCTTGAAGGTTAATAGAGCCTTTCATGCTATTGCTCAAAATTTGAAGCCGCTTAGGGCTATCCTTTAAAGCTTCGGCGCGTGTTTTTTCAGGAATGACTGTGGGTTGTTGAGCAACCGTCTGTTGGGGCGCCGTTGTTTCTTGAGGTGTTGAGTTTTGTTGTGTTGGCATAAAGAAATATTGGAATCCAAAGAGGATTGCCACAGAAAGTATAATCACAACAATAAGATTTTTTTGATCATCCATTTTTGTCTTCCTTTACAGGATCAAACCCACTTCCTCCCCAAGGGTGGCAGCGGGCTATCCGTTTCAATGCTAAAATACATCCCCTATAAGGCCCATAACGGTCTATGGCGTCAAGGGCATATTCGGAGCAAGTGGGCAAAAAGCGGCATCTAGGCCGCAAAAGCGGGGAAATCATGTACCGATATAGATAAATGGGGAATTTCAAGAATGTTTTAAGCATGTGTAAGGGTATACATGATATGAGCAAATTAATCAAATGGTGGGAGAAAGTTATGGGAAAGGAACCGTTTCGGTTCTTAAGTGTTTATTAACTTACAATAGTGTATGTTGCAAATACTATTCATCTATATACAAGGGAGAAACCGATGAAGAAAACAATTCGTTATTCAATACTGATCACGCTTTTGAGTTATCCTGCAATTGCGCAAGTTCCTGCTACCCAATCACCGATCGAAGGCCCTGTGAGCATTTCAGAGAAAACCAGAAGTGCATTGAACTTAGTTCCTCTTGATAAATTTCTTGACTCTACACAGCTTGCAAAAATAGCTGAAGGACAGTCAGTTGATATTGGACAAGGACAGAAAATGCATGCCCCAAGTGTTCATGCAAAGCTTCTTGAAAGAGCTGATATTCAAAAAGGTGATCGAGTTCTTGAGGGAGGTGTGGGTACAGGGTATCTCACAGCAGTGATCTCAAGATTAGGCAAGCATGTTTATTCTCTGGAGATTGATCAAAAGCTTGCAGCTGCTGCTGAAGAGCGCCTGAGAAATTTAGGCTATACGAATGTTCATATTGAACACGGAGATGCCTTGCAAAGAGCGAAAGGCCAAGAGCCATTCGATAAAGTGATTATTACATTTAATCTTGAGCAGATTCCCGATGAGCTTGTTGATCAAGTGAAAGAGGGTGGCCGTCTTGTAAAAACGGCACCTGGATCTCAGACTGAAGTTGAATCCTATATTAAAAAGAATGGAGAGTTACTGCCTGAGAAATCATAAAGTTCTTCTCATTTCATTGTCATTCCCGCGGAGGCGGGAATGACAATTTCTAATTTATCTATTCTTTATCATATGGTTAGTTGCGATTTCCACTCTTTCATCTTCGTTCGTCTTTTGTCATTCCCATCCTTCTTTTGTCATCCCCGCGGAGGCGGGGATCCATCTATCAACTTTTCTCCTGGATTCCCGCTACAGCAGGGAATGACAAGGAAAACAGGGGATGATATGCATAAGCGAAACTTAATTTAAAAAACCACTTTGAGTGGTCCAAGCGAAGCGTTACATACCTCCACCTCTGGTGGAGGTATTGACTGCTTACAGACGAATCAGTTCTAGGTGTTGAAACCGAACGATAAATCTTCATGCGTCTTACCTAGCGCTTTCTCTAACTCTTTCAACATCTTGGAGAAATCCCGTGTGAGAATTTCATCACGTGCAACGAGTACATAATCACATCCAGGATGACCATGGGCATTAAGACACGCCTTAGCGAGAGCCCGAAGACGCCGTTTGCCACGGTTCCGCACGACAGCATTTCCGATTTTTTTCGTGACAACAATGCCGAAACGAATGGTGTCAGAGGAATGTTGAGGATAGGCCTGAAGAATAAAAGCAGGGGTGACATAACGTTTCCCTGCTTTGGCGACGGCTAAAAAATCAGCCCGTTTGAGAAGATGTTCGAGGAGAACCTTAGGCACTGAGGCGTGCACGACCCTTTGCGCGTCGGCGAGAAATGACTTTGCGTCCTCCAACGGTTGCCATACGGGCGCGAAAGCCATGGCGGCGCTTACGAACTAAATTGCTGGGTTGAAATGTACGCTTCACGGTTTGATCTCCTAAACTTTAAAATTCCTCTATGGTGTATAAGCCACTTTGGGGGCAAAAGTCAAATGAAAGAATGCTTAATATTTTTGCTTTCCATCATCAATCATCATTTCAATCCCCTCTTTTCATTGCGGAAGGTTTTGCGTAAGGTAGATTTTTACATTAAGGAGAAGAATTTCATGAAAGAGTTCAGACTGATCATATTTCTGGTTATTGCCATTGTCTCGATTATGCTATTGGGCGACTATGTTCCCGAAGGAATCCAACGGTTTTTCTACACGATCAGTGTTGTTCTTAAAGAAATTCTCCTGTTTACAATGCCTTATATCATTTTTGTCCTTATCTTTGCCTGTCTTTTGACATTCCAAAAGAAAGCACCGCTTTTGATCGTGATGATTCTAGGCTTGATTTTGATTTCAAACTTTGTCTTTATCCAGATCGGCTTCTTTACGGGCCAACTATTCCTGCCCATTTTAGGGTATCAGCCTTCAATGGGAGTTGCTCAAGCTGCGAGTGAGTTGCCAGCGTTAGAACCTTACTTGTCGATTCCTTTCCCGAAGTTGGTAAGTATTGATGTGGCCTTGTTACTCGGAGCTCTTGCGGGACTCTATGGGGCGTTTTTTGGTCATGAAAAAATGGCGAAGTGGGGAACAACAGCTCGCCATATCATCCAAGTGGGTTTGAATAAAGTCTTTATCCCTCTTGTTCCTCTCTATGTAGTTGGGTTTTTATTTAAGGTTCAGCACGATGAATCGCTCTTAGAATTGTTTACAGGTTATGGTCCGGTGATCCTCTTAATCATGGGAATGCAGGCTGTGATAGTCGTTCTTTTCTTTCTTGTGGCCAATTTAGGGAATGTGAAGGCTGCCCGAATTTCTTTTCGAAATGTAATCCCCTCAGGGCTTGTGGCGTTTTCAACCATGTCCAGCATGGCGACCTTGCCGCTGACCCTTGAAGCGGCGGAAGAAAATACAGAGAACAAAGCCGTTGCGGAAATTATGATTCCTGCAACCGTGAATATCCATCACGTTGGTGATTCCTTGGCTCTCCCCATTCTTGTAACCATAACCATGGTGATGAGTGGCGCTGCGCCCATGGACTATGGCACTTTCCTTTTGTTTACGCTCTATTTTATGATTGCGAAGTTTGGGGTGCCATCTGTGCCAGGTGGAGAGTTGATGGCCCTTGCCCCTGTGCTGACAGGCTTTCTTGGATTTACGGACCCTATGCTCGGTCTCATTACAACGCTTTACCTTTTGTTAGATCCGGCTGGAACGGTCACAAACGTTTTGTGTAATGGAGGACTTACCATTTTGATGGATAAAATCTGTGGGCGCATGAAAGCCTTTAAGGATGTGGAAGACCCACTAACTCATACAGAACAGACTTAAGAAAAACTGGGTTGTGTTTTTGTATTCTATTCTTCAGTTTCCATACGATCATTCACAGGGCCTTGTTCATTTATATCCCAGCATAAGATATCTTGTAAGTAACGATCAATATCTGATGCCTGAATGATCTTGTCTGTGGCTTCCTTTCCACCAAGGATATCTCTTAGTTCCTGGGCTATTAACCCATGTGTTCTATGACTGCTATGATAAGCTTCAATATCTGTTTCAAGGTAGGTTTGTAGCAGATTAAAGGCCCAACTCAGTTCACTGTGAATTCCTTTTTGGGACTCCGTTCCATTCGTTAAATGACTTAGCCTCTTTTTTAGGCTATGAATCCTTTGTTGACTTCTCACTTGAGAGACCCCAAGTTCGTCTCTTCTTAGCAAAGCATGAGACAAATCCATAATATTTTGTTCTGCCGTTTTCGTTAGAATCGTCTTTGGTTCTTTTAATGCAGCTAAATGCTTTTTTGACGCATCTTCTCTCCATTGATCCATATGAGTTGAGCGGGCTTCAAAACAAGGAACATGGCTTGCAAATGCAGCCCTGATAAAATCGACTTTTAGCACTATGTCATTGGAATCTCTAACATACGCAAACGAAGCCATGAGGATGTTGTAGAAGTTATTTGCACGACATTCTAAATTCAAATCACTCTTTTCAGGATGTAAAAGAATATCACGATCACGACTCACTTTATAGCGTGTTGAATAGTTTATGGGTGATGAAGATTCAAGAATCTCACGACAAATATCGGCATTGTGTTCATGCAAAATTTCATATCCCCGAATAACATAAAGAGCTGAGCTTGCTTCCGAAGGAGAAACGTACCCCTTATCTATCATTTCTTGAACAAAATTGCCCACGGCTTTATAGTCTTTCAGCTGCTCTTCAGTTGCATTACAAGAACCATCCATGATTGCAGATTCATTATATTTCCAATTTTTACGAGGGTCGGTCTCTGTCGGGTCAGGTATTTTTAACCGCTTTTGTCTTTTTTCTTGAATTGCTTCAAACTCGTCTGGTCTTTTTCTCTTCTTATCTTCAGCTGATGAAACTTGTGAAGCGTAAGCATTAACATCTTCACTCATTTTTTCTAAGGCTTGGGCTTTCTCGCTATCTTGATATTTCTGTGAAATATTTCCCATAAGAGCTGTTAGTTTCCCAGAAATATACCTAAACAAAGGTATTTTATCATTATAACACTTCAGTAAAGATAAAGCTGCATCAGGTGAATCTATCAAAACTCTTGATACTTTCTCGTAGATGTCATCATTTGGAGTATGTTGATTATTATTAAAAAGTGGAAGCGAGAGAAATATTCTCAAACTAGGATCCTCAACATTAGCAAGTTGAGACGACAGTTCAAATCCTAAAGGTTCGAGAGTATTACAAACAAAAGCAAAATGCGCCTTGTCTATTGGTGAGAGATCGGATCTCATCACTTCATTAGAAAGACCGGTTACATATTGGGCATATTCAGGAGAAACAGCTCTAATACTATCAATGTTGTAAAGCTCGTAGAGAGTTGTTTTGAATGCTTCTAAATTTCCCTTTTTAAAAATTAAATATAACCATAAAACTTTTGATTGAAGGGAATGGAATTCAGGATGATCTTTCTTTGTTAGCGCTATTTCATAGGCTCTATCCTCTAATTTGGCGCGGAGAAGAAGCATAATATATTCAGATGAACAGTTAGATTTATCATCAGTCTGAAGAGATAGACTTTCTCTGAGTTGAGCGAGAGATTCAGCCTGGTTAGCTAGAAACATAATTTTTGAAAATTCTAATTTCCGATATTTGGCTTCTTCTTTGATAGATTTAACGAGTGCGTCTATGTCAATCGCATGAATTTTCTCGTTCAAAAGATATAGGCTCATATCATTTTTGTTTCGAAGAAGTTCCCCATAAGATTCATGACCAAGAGGAATCAGTGCAGTAGCATTATTAATATATTCTAAAGCCTTCATAAAAGACGAAATTGTTTTTGAAGTTCCCTTATCTTTTGGTTTTAAGTGTTGTGAGCTGGCTTTTCCCATTTCAAGCATAGCAGCTGCGGAATAAGCATAGGCCTGAAGAACTACTGAACCGTTAGAATGCATCACAAGGTTTAATATATCAGAAATCGGGGTTGCTTTATTCAGCATAGCAGCTTCGATTAAAAGGTAGGTTTGTACATAAATACTTAAGCCGCTTTCATAAGCATAAATAAATGCTGAGGCAATTTCAGATATTGTATAACGTTTCTGCCAGCGACTAGGTTGGAAATCATCTTCGAAGCTATCGAATATTCGACTTAAGGTCGATAGAGATTCATCGTTAAAACTGCGAAGATAATCTAAAACTTCGAGTGTCATATGGTGACGAATGTCTTCATATCCTAGTAAACTTATTAAAGTGTATGGATTTTTCTCCGCAATGCCCTCAATAAAGATTTTATAGGATGCATTTGTTTTTTCGAGTGGATCATTACAAAAGGAAGCCAGATAAACGGCATTTGCTAATCTTTTAAGAGTGAGTTCGTTTGTCAACTCTTCATGAGCAGCTGTGTACATACCGAGAGCTTTTTCTTTTGAAATTCCTTGACGAACTCCTTTGAATGTATCTCTCAGATTTTGTATTGAAGTTAAAGTTGGTGAAATAAAATATTTTTCTTTTTGCTCTAAAATTGCAGGTCGAAAAGAAGTCGGCTGAGCTGATGTTAAGCAACAGACTTTCTCCTCTTCTTCCATTGCAAATAAGTTAGAAGGAATGAGCGCAGTAGAAAATAACACATAAAAGAAATACTTGTTCATACATATCCAATTAAAGTTAACTATTGTAATATATAATAAAAATATTACTAAAAACAAGTGGAAAAGTAGATTCAAATATAAAGCAAATCTTCTTTATTGAACGAAATGATAGCAGTTTTTTCAGACACTGATGCGATAGTCTTAAAGGCAAGTTATATTCTAAGTCTTTCGAGTGTTTCAATCTTTTGATCGGGAAATGCGGTCCTTTTAATATCCTCTTTTCAAGGGATTTGGTTTTGCGTAAGGTAAGCCGGTATTTCACGGAGAATAGTTAATGAAGGAATTCCGGCTAATCCTTTTTCTAGTTGTGGCGACTGTTTTGATTATGCTTTTGGGAGACTATATTCCTGAAGGGCTTCAGCGGTTTTTCTACACCATCAGTGCTGTGCTGATGGAAATCCTTCTTTTTGCAATGCCGTACCTTATTTTTATTCTCATTTTTGCATGCCTTCTGACTTTCCAAAAGAAAGCCCCGCTTTTGATTGTGATGATATTGGGCATGATCTTGGTCTCAAACTTTGTCTTTATTCAAATTGGTTACTTTTCAGGCCAGTTTTTTTTGCCGCTTTTGGGCTATCACTCTTCAACGAGTGTCCCTCAAATCGTGAAGGATTCCTTGCCATTAGAACCTTTCTTTTTACTGTCATTTCCCAAGTTAGTGAGCATTGATATCGCTCTTTTACTCGGAACTTTGGCTGGTCTCTTGGGGGCTTTCTTTGGAGGGGAGAGGATGACAAAGTGGGGAACAACAGCGCGACACATTATTCAAATAGGTTTAAACAAAGCTTTTATTCCCCTTGTTCCACTTTATGTTGTTGGATTTCTTTTTAAGGTTCAACATGATGAATCATTAATGGATTTATTTACAGGATATGGATCCGTGATCCTTCTCATTTTTTGTGTGCAGACCCTCACAATCATTGTTTTCTTTTTTGTTGCGAATTTTGGGAATTTGAAAGCTACGCGTCAGGCTTTGAGAAATGTCATTCCCTCAGGACTTGTGGCTTTTTCAACCATGTCCAGTATGGCAACTTTACCTCTTACGCTTGAAGCCGCGGAAGAAAATACCGATAACAAAGTGGTTGCGGAAATTATGATCCCGGCGACAGTTAATATTCATCATGTGGGAGATTCGATTGCTGTTCCCATCTTAATGATTCTTGCCGTGGTTATGAATGGTGCGGAGACAATGAACTATAGCACTTTTCTATTTTTCTCCCTATATTACACAATAGCTAAGTTTGGTGTTCCGTCTGTTCCTTGGGGAGAATTGGTTGTTTTGTTACCTGTTCTTACCGGCTTTTTAGGATTTACGGATCCCATGTGCGGTATCATAACGACACTTTATCTTTTGATTGATCCTTCGGGAACAGTTACAAATGTCTTGTGTAATGGTGCTTTAGCCATTTTAATGGATAAAATCTGTGGGCGGATGAAGGCTTTTAAGGATGTTGAAGATCCTTTGGCTCATACGGAACAGATATAACTAAGCCAATTAAACGAATAACTTAAGGTTTTAACATGAGTGAAAATAGAACAGCGGCTATCTCTTTTGTCGTTTCCCCCAAGCTTTTGGGAGCCGGTTTTATGATATTATGGGCGATTTGTTTTAGCTCAGCAATGGCATTTGCGAAAGCTCTCTCGCCTGAGGTTGATAGCTTGATTATTTTGTTCATGCGGTATTTTTTTGGGTTGATATTCTTTGCACCGTTTCTGGCACGCACCGGAGTGAAGGGGTTTGAAACCAAGCGACCTCTCTTGCAATTTTTACGTGCTATTTTCGTATGTATCGCGATGGGATGTACGTATTATGCATATCGGCATTTGCCTTTAGCATTAGCCACATCTATTGGCATGACAGGGCCTTTGTTTACGACTATTTTGGCGATGCTGATTCTTAAAGATACGGTTTCGCTTCCGAAGTGGGTTCTTATTATGTTTGGCTATGTCGGTGTAATTGTCATGGTCCGTCCCCATGAGGCACCCATTAGCTTGGGCGTTTGGGTTGAACTTCTTGCGAATCTTTTTGCTGCTCTTGCGATTATCTGCACAAAGGTTTTAACACGGACAGATAATACGGTAACGATTATGTTCTATACCACACTTGGAACAACGCTTCTTGCCATTCTCTTGGCAGGAACAGTTTGGAAAACACCCAGCTATGATGATCTGCTCATATTAGCGGTTATTGGTGCATTTGGAGTGTTGTCTCAGTACTGCTATATTACAGCCTTGAAGTATGGTGATCCGTCATTTTTAGCGCCCTTTGAATATACGCGCCTTTGCTTTGCGGTTCCGGTTGGTTTTTTGTTTTTCCAAGAAATACCGACCCTGTGGACGCTTTTGGGTACGGCCATGATTATTGGCGCTACTTATGGACTGACAAGACTAGAATTGCGTTCTGCAGCGGCAAAGTTAGTTCAATGACAAGTGTATGGGAGAAACCTTCTGATAATCAGATTGGCTTTTCCCTGAAGAGCAACTTGCCCGACAAGCAAATAAATCGTTGTCACAAGAATTATGTGTATGTCCGTGCCTATGATTGCAATGTGCTTTTTTAGAAAAGCAAGACTCTAAGCAAGATGCATTCGCATCGAAATAAGATGCAAAGGGTATTAAGATTAAAATGAGTATTAAGTGTTTCATGGTATGTTGCCTTCTTATTTGTTATCGTTGTGTACTCTAACAGGTAGCAGAAAATGGTTAATAAAGTATAAATGGTGCTGAAGACACTTGATTCCAGGATTATCTTGAGGTACAAGGCAATCATGTCCCCTTCGTCTAGAGGCCTAGGACACCACCCTCTCACGGTGGTAACACGGGTTCGAATCCCGTAGGGGACGCCATCAAGTAAGGCCAATCACATGGGCTCTATGCACTCAAAGTCAATACATCTCTCCATGATCAAGAGGCCATAAACATTCTACTTGAGAGAGCAGGGTTTCCTCGTCAACGGAAAAAATTTCATTGTACTCTCGGTTTCATTGAAAAAATGATTCCTGATGAAGAAGCGCATTTTTTTGAGGGAAAAATAACAAAAGAGCTTCAATCTTTTGTGGGTGCCTATTCCCTAACCTATGTTGTTGAAAAAGCAGATGTTTTCTTTCAAAAAGTTATCGTTTTCGTGCCCACCGAAATATGCCTTAAGCACTTACAGCGCGCCAATCAATGGTTGACTGAGAAGGTTAAACAACTATCTGGTGATTGTTGGGGATTGAATCATGAAACAATACCTGAAAACTTTACGTCTCATATGACCCTGTGGCGAATATTAAGACCTGACAAACGCTTAAGCAGCCTCCAAGGCTCTATTCAAGAAGAGCTTTCTTTTCATCTCACAGAAGCTGGATTTGTGCTCTTTTAGTGGTAGATAAAAAGCGGTGTATTTGCAGATTTTATCAATTCTTTTGTGCAAGACCCGCGGAACAGGGAGATGAATCCACTGTGGCCATAGGCCCCCATCACAACCAGAGAAGCTTTCAAATCTTCGATGCTCTGAAGGATGACTTTAGCCGGTGAATCGTGAGTTACGACCGGATGGGTTTGGACGTCAATGCCATGGTTTTTGCACAATTTGGCGGCCGTATTAACAAGGTCCCGAGCCGCATGCTCATCCGTATTAACATTGATGAGATGAACTTTCTTTCCTTTGAATACATTAATTAGAAGTGCCATATGAAGAGCGCGAGATGATGCGAGGGTTCCATCATAGGTTATGAGAACATTGTTGCTTTTCTCATAAGGGAGTGTTTCGCTGGTGAGGATGACCGGACGGGGGTTATCCTTGATGAGCTTCCGTATTGAAATACCCGCTTCTTCAATGTTGGTGAAATGAAAATTGGCGTCTTTACCAATAATTAGTATGTCAAATTCCGTTACAAATTCTTCAATTTCATAGGCAGGAATGCCTGTGGCATCAATGATTGATGCATCAATGCCATTTTTCTTAGATTCCTCTTCAAAGGCCTTTTCAAGCTTGTGGATTCTGCGCTTGGCTTCTTTAAGAAATTGTTCATCTAATTGCACTTTAAAGGCAGCCCCTCCTAAAGGGATCGCTTCCGGAGCAGCAATCCAAGGTTCATCCACAACCCCAATCCCTGTTAGGGATGCTTTGTTAGTTTTTGCTAACTGAATTCCTAACTCTTTAGCGCATTGGCTTGACTTTGATTCATCAAGCGCCACAAGAATACTTTTAAACATGCCACTCCCCTTATGTGTAAATTATGATTTACCTTATATTTTTCCTTAAAATGGCCAGTTCGTCAAGAGTAAGCTATGTAAAAATTAAATCGTTTCTTAACTAAAAATAAAGATTTTTCATCTATATAAGGCATATAGAGAGAACGCTGATGAATATAAAAATGTATATTAATTTACTTATGCTGACACTTCTATTTCTTGGAGGTGCTATACATGCTGGAGAAACTTCTAAACTATCTCTATCAGATGACTTATTAAAAAGTTTCCCACAAGTTATGGTCACCGTTATTCAGAAACCACAGACATTTACACTTAATGCCGATACTCGAAGTTCCACCCTCGATCGTTTAGAAACTTTTGCCATGTCTATGTACTTAGGCGTTAAACATAAAGTTCGATGTCAACGAGATGTTGAAATCAAAGGCGACAAAAACTATCAGGTTGATGCAGATGCAGTGAAAGAAGGCGATAAAGTAATCTCCTGCACAATAGCCGTGAAAGAAATTTAATGAAAAGACCTGGATAGGGTAATAATCATTTAACTTTTCAATGAAATCGATTATAAAGAGTCATCAATAACTCTTTCCATGTGAGGTTATAAAATGACAAATTCGTCTATTATATATCCGTATAAGCCACCAAAATGGGTAGGCTTTCTGAGCTTTATTCTGTGCTCTGCATTCACGTGTCTTTTTGTCTGGATCGCACTTGACAATGATAGTGGATTAAACGTGAGTTTTTATCGTTTATTCACAGTTTCATTTGAGGACTTTGGAGCAACGCTTGTCTATTGGGGGTTTGTTGCTTTCTTTTTTGCTTTAAGTTGTGTCTCCCTTGTTGTAATTTACAATAGTTTTACTCTAAAGACGCAGTTGATCATTACAGACAAAGATATTTCCGTTCCAGTCATCAGACTTCATACCACAAAAATTGTTACCATACCTTTTGATCAAATTGTTGCCATGAAGTTTCAAAACATTAACTCTGGCTGCATCTTCTCAATTTTTTATGGGAAAAGGAAAGTCAATATTAACAGTATTCTTTTGCCAAAGAAAAATACCATCAACGAAGTGGTTTCTCACCTTGAGCAAAAACTTGCGAGTTGAAACCTAATGGGTTGCCACACACTTTATATAAGCTTTCAATCGAAAACCTAAAAATAACATTTTATCTTTTTCCAAGAATCAGTTACATCATGTGGATTAAGGTAACGTCATTGAGGTTGAGGAATGCATTTTGCTCTATCCCCTGAGTCTTTTGTTTTATGGCTTCAGGACTATCCATCGGAAAT
>CAYRHD010000005.1:45941-51680 GCA_964424065.1 uncultured Alphaproteobacteria bacterium | reverse complement strand
ACCTGTGCTGTTGTCATTCTGCTGATGATGCGCCTCTTTGGAAAAGCAGGGCTGATGGTCTATAGCTCTCTAGCCGTTGTGATTGCCAATCTCCAAGTTCAAAAGGCGGCTGACTATTTATTTTTCAATGAGCCTATTAGCTTGGGAACAGTTGTATTCTCGTCCGTCTTTATCGTGAGCTCTATTCTGACTGAGTATTATGGCAAAGCAGAGGCCCAAAAAACTGTGTGGCTCAGCTTTACAGCCATGATCTTGATTACATTCTTTATGTTATTGACTATTGGGTTTAAGCCGGCCACAGGTTTCGAAGGGTGCCACCAAGCCATGTGCACCTTGTTTATGCCGGCGCCATCTTTGATTGCCGCAAGCCTTTTGGCTTATGCGATCGGACAGTTCAATGAAATCTGGATTTTTGCCAGCATTTCAAAGCTCACGGCCGGCAAGCTTTTGTGGTTAAGAACCTTTATTGCCACCATGATTGGTGCGTTTCTGGATAGCTTTATCTTTGGCACCTTAGCGTGGATGATTTTTGCACCAACCCCATTGCCTTGGAATACAGTCTTTTACACCTTTATTTTAGGGGCTTATATCATCCGTGTGATTGTGGCCTTTTTAGGCATTCCATTTGTTTATTTTGCACGGTTAATGGTTAAGTGATGGACTATCCCAATTTTAATTTTCAGGTGACTCATCGGTCCCCTGATTCAAAAGCACGTTTAGGAAGGCTTGAAACACCTCACGGTATTGTGGAAACTCCCGCCTTTATTTTCTGTGCTACAAAGGCTGCGATCAAAGGTGCAACTCCTCAGAATATGCGTTCTGAAAATACCCAAATTATTTTGGCAAATACCTATCATTTGATGTTGCAACCTGGTGACGAGATCGTTGCGAAAATGGGTGGCCTTCATGGCTTCATGGGTTGGGATGGTCCCATGCTGACGGACTCGGGTGGATTTCAGATCTTTAGCTTAGGCCATGGTTCCGTTGCGGAAGAAGTTAAAGGAAAACGTCAAAGTTCTCGCCCCAAAAGCTTGTTGAAAATCAATGAAGAGGGGGCGACCTTTAAATCCTACCTTGATGGAAAAAAGCATGTTTTAACACCTGAAAAGTCCATCCAAGTTCAGCGCAATTTAGGGGCGGATCTAATTGTGGTGCTGGATGAATGTACGCCCTTCCATGTGGAAAAATCCTATACGGAAAGGTCTATGCACATGAGCCATCGCTGGGCTGCGCGCAGTTTGCAGGAATTTCAGCGAGGACCAACGGGCATCCAAGCCCTCTATGGGATTACCCAAGGGGGTGTATATCCGGATTTACGCAAGATCAGCGCGGATTTTGTGAATAGCCATTCCTTCTTTGGCCATGCGGTGGGCGGATCTTTGGGAGCCAATAAGGATCAAATGGAAGAGGTCGTCGAAATGGCCGTTGAGCATTTGGATCCCTCGCGCCCCATTCATTTACTGGGGATAGGAGGAATCCGCGACATTTTTTTTGGTGTTCAGCAAGGCATTGATACTTTTGATTGCGTCCACCCCACACGACTGGCGCGCCATGGAGGAGCCCTTGTGCCTCCATCTGTGTGGGAAGAAATGGCTGAAAATCCAGAAGGGCGCGAGCACATTAATGTCCGTAATGCCAGGTTCCGAGAAGACTCAAAACCGATTGATTCCTCATGTGGATGTCAAACCTGTCAAACATTCTCACGCAGTTATATTCACCATTTGTTAAAGGCAGGAGAACTTTTGGGAATGCAAGCGTTGACGGTTCATAATGTACATTTCATGAATCGGGTTTTAGCGGCCATTCGCCAAGCCATTGCGGAAGGAACACTTGAGGAAGAGCGAAAAAAGTGGTTTCTTTAATCAAATTTTAACTTAAACGCGAAATAATAAATTGAAAAGATAAGGGAGGTACCTATGAAAAAAGGGATGATCTTGTTATTACTTTTATTTGTCGTGGCTGGCTTAAGCTATGCGGCTCCAAAGGCTGAGGAAAAATGGACTCCTCTTGGGCCGCCATCAGTAGCAGACAGAGATTTTAAGGGTGACTTGGATATAATGAGTCACTGCGAAACCTTAGTTGAAAGCTGTAAATCAGCAGCTCTTGACGGAGATATGACCAAGGACGATGATTATTCGCGCTGTTTAAGTTTATGTGAACAGGCACAAAATGCTTGTAAAATTAACAGAGAACATCTTTCGCGTTCAAATGGCTATCATTTATTTTGCAAGAATAGTCGTAAACAGTAAAATCATTCCGAATATGTTAGAAGCGAGCAAAAGGTGTGTCTGGTGGAAAATGTTTTGCGATCATATCCTGAGCGAGATTTTTATAATTTTCTTGATCAACGCCATTTCCTTTTGCTTTCGCAAGGTCTGCTAAAGCAAAATAGACTTTAAAGACTTCTGGATATTCATTGTCTTTATATATAGCTAGAGCTTTATGAAGATGATGTTCTGCTTGGGATAGATCAAACTTTGCAAGAGATAATAATGCTTGGAAATACAGGGTTTGTGCAATAGCAGGGTGATGCTCGCCATAATTTTCTCTAAATATCGCGAAAGCTTTATCGAAAAATTCTTGGCTTTTGGGATAATTTTTAAGTTGAAGATGAACATTGCCTAATCCTGCATAAAGATTCGCATTTTTGAGATTGTTTTCTCCATAATAGTCTGTATAAACAGCAAGACTTTCCTCCAGATAACGTTTGGCTTCTATGGGTTCATGTGAATCCACATAAACTTTGCTCAAGTGGATGAGCCCCCAGACATGGCGAAATGTATCATTTTGGAAAATGTCCACGCATTGATGAAGAAGGGTTTTTGCTTTCTCAAGGTACCCAAGTCTTCGATAGACATCACCCAAATTTCCAAGAACCCAAGCGGTGGTATTATGTGTTTTGCCATAGTTTTCAATGAATATAGCATAGGCTCTTTCATAAAGGTTTCGGGCTTCTTTGTATTTGCCAAGATCTCTGTAGTTGTTTCCAAAGTGTACGGAAAGCCATCCCGTTTCCTTATGATCTTTGCCAAAATGGCGCTCATAAAGAGGAAATGCCTTTTGATAACAGGATTGAGCTTTTTTATATTCTCCCAGGAAACCGTAAGTCACACCAAGATTTGCAAGGGCTTCTGCCGCTTGAATAGACTCAGGTCCATAGCGTTTTATATTATAACGATGAGCATTGATGAACTGTGCTTTTGATTGTTCAAAGTTTCCCAGATCTCGATAAGCAACACCCAGGTATTTCACAATTTCTACGGTTGTATCTGGTGTTGGAGTTAGAGTTTTCTCTATCGTTGATTTGTTTTTCAAAAATGTGAGACCATGCTGAGTCAATAATTTTGCTTTTTTAATTTCGTATTTCCGAATCGGATTTTTGCTCAACTCTTTTTGAGAATAATCAATAAAAGCCACCGCAATCATATTTAAGGTCGATTCCGGATCCTGAATGGTACTATTGTTAAGATAGGTATAGCAACTTCGTTGAACGGCGCGATGCATGGAAAATGTAGGATCTTTAAGAGATACCTCTTTAGGATCAGTTGTGATTAAAGAATATTTCTTCAGGTGATACAGAAGATTGTCAACAATCGGCCCATTTTTATAAGAGTACATAATCTCAGTGGGTATGTTTTGAGAATCAAGGAGGCTGATGAAATACAGCAGTTCACCAAATTGATGATTTTCTTGGAGCAACTTTTGTAGTGAAACGGCCATAATTTTATTTCGTGTATGTTCATAAAGATTGGATTCTTTCTGAATACCTTCCTCGACTTTTAGGAAATCTCGGTCTTGAAGATCGAGAAATTCTAGATATTTATCCAAAGGGATATTTGTGGCTCTGATGTAGTTTGCAGCAGTCGAAACATCCAAGGGAAACGAGGGGATAGATGTTAAAAATCTTTGGATTTCTCGTGTTTCATTTTGAGTCGGGTTTGAATGATCTGACAAGATACTTATAAAAAGCTGTTTCTTTTCATCTTCATTCAACTCATCAATATGAATCACTTGTTCAGGATCAATCAGCGATGGATTTAGATTTTCGTTGCGTGTCGTAATGAGTATGAGGCCATCGTGATCAAGAAAAGAGGCGTGTGGGATAAAGTCTTTGATATCCTGGTAAGTTTCAACGTTATCATAAATGAAAATCCAAGGCTTATGGGCTTTAATGAAGACCTGAATAAAAGCAAAGAGTTTTTTGTTACGCTCTATGGGCTCATTGATCTCCAAAATATTCCTCAGGTCACTTTTTTCCTTTATTGTCTTGGCAAGGGATGTAGCTAGTGATTCTGTTGAGCTTAGAAATGTATCAGGTCTTTCTGCGTTAAATTCCCAAATAAGATTTGGGTGTTGAGACAAAGCATATTGTCGGGCTAACGTTGTTTTTCCAGCACCACCGATTCCCACAAGGACGATGAGTGGAAGCTCATGAGTTTTTATAGACTTGTCTTTGATTTCTTTTAAAAATTGAGTTCGATTTAGTAAATGGCTTTTGATTGGAAGCCGCAATTCGGAATGAACTTCCTCGACTGGCGTGTGTGAGAGAAAAGGAAAATAAATTAAGAATCCTATGGTGATGAAGCCAACAAAGAGAAGACTAAGAGATTTTTTTGACATCAAAAATGGATTGAAAGTCTGGAAATAGTTTAAGGGTTTAGATGGTAAATACGCAACCTGTGTCGTTTTTTTGAATACATCTATTTTATTTTTCCATGGGTAATTAGGTACAAGTTTTTGTAAAAGAATGAGAAAAGAGTAACAATAACAGTTTGTTATTTCGTTATTCATATAAATCACAAGATCATTTCCAGTTTGACTAGATTCTTGAGAGTCACAAGTGATTTCAAGGCGGAACGTCGATGTTGATTTCTCACGAGCAATTTTAACTCCCGCATGGGCGAAATCTCTCTGGATGCGAATTGCGAGTTCTTTCGTCTCCTTTTTGTCTTTATTAACCGAGATGAAATAGGTAGTCGGTTTTTGGCTCTCAAGGTACTGAGAGATATCCTTCAAAAGATCTTCAAAGGGTTGTTGAAGAATCAGCTCAGTATAACGTTCTTTAATGAGGGAACATACATCTGATTTTTCAACAAAATCAACTATTCCTTCCCGCGAATTGACCTCCATTTTTTTCATAATATTACGAAAGTGGGTTTCAACAGTACGAGGAGACATACCTAAAATGACGGCAGCCTTTTTCGATGAACGGCCATTCATTAAACACGCAATGTTGTCTAATTCTTTGGGCGTAAATGCGAGGCCACGTATGTGGATGATCGGAGGAAGAAATGGATGTGTCGAAAATTCGAACTTATTTTTATTCATATAGGATTCAGCGTCATTTTTATGAATGAAAATCATAAGGAAATGTCTCGTTGTTGTCTACGTATAAATCCCTGAGTTCCTTACTCTACGTAATTTAGTGGGATGGGATTCTTTCATCTTGTTTGTTCAAATAAATATGCAATCGAATGAATAGTTCATTTGAATAGCTTATAAAAAACTTTATGAAAGGAAAATATATGAAGTATAAAACATTAATAATTACGTTTTTGGCATGTACAAGTGTCCATGCTGATACAACTTTTGAGGATATGAGCGCACATCCACCCACTCATTCTGTTGCACGAAAAAGTGCTACAGAGAGAGTTTTGAGTGGCAATGAGGTTTTTATTCCTCATACAGCACAAGGTGTCCAAGTCAAATTCTCTGGAGGTGAGTTTTATACACAGAAGG
>CAYRHD010000005.1:0-45841 GCA_964424065.1 uncultured Alphaproteobacteria bacterium | reverse complement strand
ATGCAGGTTATGTGACTTTAAAGCCCTTTGGGGGAGAAGAATATGGCCTTGATGGGAAGTTAAGGCTACGTGGCGGTGGCCCTATTTTATCTGTATTTGCAACCGTAGGTACCGTAGTTGGGATTGTTGGAGCGGCTGCAACAGGAAACGTTCCCGTTGCAATGGGGCTTATGTATGGTGCCCCTGGCATAATTGGTGGAGCCTTGGCCCTTCCTACACCCTAATGACGTGATCATTGTGCTCCCACTTTGAGGGAGCACATTTTAATGAAAGGAAATTACATGAAAAAGATTCGATTCCCCGTATTTATGTCCGTATTACTTTTGATGACCTATGCTCAAGCAAATGAATGTTCAGAGTTATCTGATTCATTCCCTCCTCGTTCAACGGTAATCACCAAGATGACTTCAGAAAGATTCTTGACTGGGACTGAGGTTTTTATTCCTCACACAGCACAAGGTGTCCAAGTCAAATTCTCTGGAGGTGAGTTTTATACACAGAAGGATGGTGTTTCCAAGCTTGTTCAACGCGCAAACTTGAGCCCTGAACTTCGTGGAATTAGTGCTGACCAGCTCGATGGCCTTTTAAATGCAGGTTATGTGACTTTAAAGCCCTTTGGGGGAGAAGAATATGGCCTTGATGGCAAACTGAGGCTTAAAGGCGGAGTAAAATTATTTGAAGAAATGACACCTAGTCAACGTGCCGTGGCAGTTGGAGGCGGAGTTATAACCGCTTTGTGGCTGGAAGGAAACCATAAGAGATTCGAAGAATGGATAAAAAAGGAGAGACATAGGAGCATCTCTGAGTGGTGGAATCAAGGAAATCATCGATCAGTTTGGGAATGGCTTACGGGAGTGCCTTCCAGAAACAATTAAGTCATGAGATGAGGTACAGTAATAAATGAATGGCGCTAAAGCCAAACATTAGCTGTACCTTTTCATTTTACTATCAAAAGGCAAGGTGCATTGCATAGTTCGCTCTAGGGGATATAGTCATTTAATTCTCCTGACTTAATGAAAAGCGAGCATAGATATTAAAATACACATCTTCAAGGTTTATGATATTCTCGTGTATATGTTAATATGCTGTTCGACTGCCATAGAGAATAAAAGATCATGCCCCCAATTCCATCAATTAACGTATGTCCCAATCTTATCGTTCTTCGAGGAGAAAAAATCCTCCTGTTGCGCCGGGCAAAATGGGCACCTATTTGGCCAGATTATTGGCATTGCCCAACAGGGAGTGTAGAAGAGCATGAAAGTCCAAGGGAAACGATCATTCGAGAAGCTTATGAAGAAGTTGGATTAAAAGTTAAGCCTGAACTAGGAACAGTCATTTCAGTCAAAGCGCGCCAATTTATCAACCCTGATCTTATGTATAGAGATGTGAGCTTGTTTTTTGTTGTCAAAGATTTTGAGGGTGAGCCTTTCAATAAGGAACCTCGTCTTCATACCGCTATGGAATGGTTTGATCTAACAGAATTGCCTGAGCCTATTATTCCTGTTATCAAGCTGGGAATTGAATCTTATAGAAAGGGACTTAGCTATGCAGAGTTTGTTGATGAGCAGACATTTTCCTCACATAAGCCTGTCATTCGTCAAGAAACCTATCGTCTTCTCAAAGAGGAAGATATTACAGAGATCATAGAAGCTTTTAAAAGAATTGAGTGGCATAAGCCATCAACACTTTTTTATGCGTATTTAAAGGAACAAAGTGAGAATAAAAGATTTATATGGGTAGCCTATAAAGAAGGAGTCTTTGTTGGATATATTACTTTAAAGAAACAGTCGGCATATTCTCCTTTTTGTGAAAAAAATATTCCTGAAATTTCTGATTTAAATGTATTGCCAGAATTTTCGAATCAAGGCATTGGCTCGGCTCTCCTTGAACTCGCAGAGCAGGAAGCCCGAAAAATAAGCACGAGAGTAGGGATAGGCTTTGGATTGTCAGCTGATTATGGAGAGGCTCAGAGGCTTTATATAAAAAAAGGATACCTTCCTGATGGAAAGGGAATAACCTATGATGACAAACCTATTGATAAAGGGATAAAGATTTCTTTGGACGATAACCTTATTCTCTGGCTTTCGAAGAAATTGCGCTAAAAACAGATTGGGAAATCTTACGATTTCCCATTGCTTTCTAAGCTTTTTGTTTCTTTTTTCCCAAGTATATAAAGGGGCTCTGCGTTATTATTGATAACCTCTTCATTGATGACCACTTCTTCAATGTCATCCAGTGTTGGAAGCTCAAACATCGTATTGAGGAGTGTAGTTTCCAGAATGGATCTCAGACCTCTTGCGCCTGTTTTACGTTCAACGGCTTTCTGCGCAATGCTTTTTAATGCACCCTCTGTAAAAGTGAGTTCAACACCTTCCATATTAAAAAGACGTTTGTATTGCTTAATGAGAGCGTTTTTAGGCTCGGTTAAAATTTCGATAAGTGCTACTTCATCAAGGTCGTTAAGAGTCGCAACAATGGGAAGACGTCCTACAAACTCAGGAATGAGACCAAATTTCAACAGATCTTCGGTTTCAAGATCTTGAAGAACCTCACCTGCACGCCTGTCCTCAGGACTTCGGACATCGGCGCCAAAGCCAATGGCTGTTCCACGACCGCGTGCTGCAATGATTTTTTCAATGCCAGCAAAGGCGCCTCCGCAGATAAACAAGATATTGGTTGTATCAACTTGCAAGAATTCTTGTTGAGGATGCTTGCGTCCGCCTTGCGGAGGGACAGATGCAACTGTTCCTTCCATGATTTTGAGAAGAGCTTGTTGTACACCTTCACCAGAGACGTCTCGTGTAATCGATGGGTTATCCGATTTACGGGAGATTTTATCCACTTCATCGATGTAGACGATCCCGCGTTGAGCTTTTTCTACATTGTAATCAGCGGCTTGCAAGAGTTTGAGAATAATGTTTTCAACATCCTCACCCACATAGCCAGCTTCTGTGAGGGTCGTTGCATCTGCCATTGTGAACGGGACATCAATGATCCGCGCAAGGGTTTGAGCGAGTAAGGTTTTTCCGCAACCCGTCGGTCCAACTAATAGAATATTCGACTTTGAAAGTTCAACATCATAAGAGTGAGATGTGTGTTCAAGGCGTTTGTAATGGTTATGAACAGCAACAGACAGGACTCTCTTAGCAGTATCTTGGCCGATCACGTAATCATTTAAGACTTCATACAATTGTTTTGGCGTGGGAACACCGTCAGGAGAACGAAGGAGAGGTCCTTTACTTTCTTCTTTTATAATGTCCGTGCAAAGCGAGACGCACTCGTCACAGATAAAAACAGATGGTCCTGCAATAAGCTTGCGCACCTCATGTTGACTCTTTCCACAGAATGAGCAATACAGAGGACCCTTTGAATCATCGCCTTGTGATTTTGTCATGACACCCTCCCTTTTGCTCCATAAGTTAACGGAATTATTAATGCTGTTATGCTCTTAAAACTGGTCTTTTGGCAAGAGTTAAGAACATTTTTCTTACTTATAGGATCGCATGGATGTGACAATAAATCGTTAACAAAAGAAAGAAAAATCATTTTTTATCTATTTTATGCCAATTTTTCTTCTGAAGGTACTGGACGATGCTCTACGACATGATCAATAAGTCCAAATTCTTGGGCTTTTTGAGCTGACATAAAATTATCGCGGTCCATTGCCTTTTCAAGGATATCTATTGGCTGTCCTGTTTTTTCGCCATATATTTTTTGCAGACGCTGTTTAAGTTCGAGGATTTCCTTTGCATGAATTTCAATATCTGAAGCTTGGCCTTGGACGCCGCCTAAAGGTTGGTGAATTAATACCCTTGCATTCGGAAGACAATATCGCTTTCCTTTAGCGCCAGCCGTTAAGAGAAGAGATCCCATGGAAGCAGCCTGACCAAAGCAAAGTGTTGCAACATCCGGTTGGATATAGTTCATTGTATCAAAGATTGCGAGACCTGAAGTTACAACACCCCCAGGAGAGTTAATATACAGAGAAATATCTTTCTTTGGGTTTTCTGATTCCAGGAACAAAAGTTGAGCACAGATCAAGCTTGAGATGCCGTCATCAATTTGTCCGTTCAGAAAGATGATTCGTTCTTTGAGAAGTCTTGAAAAAATATCAAAGGACCGTTCGCCGCGAGCGGTTTGCTCAACGACAACAGGCACCAAATTATTCATTTTAATATCCATTTATACCTCTTAAGAATTCTTTTTTGTTGTTTTCTTTGAAGCTGACATGATTTTCTTTTCCGCTTCTTCTTCTTCTTTGGCTAGAAGTTTTTCGAGTTCTTCTGGGGTAATTTGTTTTTCAGTGACTTTTGACTGATCCAGAATAAAATCGATCACTTTGTTCTCAAAAATGGGCGCGCGAAGTGTTGCCATGGCTGATTCGTTGTTTCTATAGAAATCGAAGACCTCTTTTTCCTGCCCTGGAAATTCTCTAGCTCTGATTGTTAGAGCATTTAAGAGTTCTTGATTCGTGACTGTAATTGAGTTTCTTTTTCCAATTTCAGCCAACAAGATTCCCAAACGAACTCTTCGTGTTGCAATGATTTTATACTCTTGTCGAAGCTCTTCTTCCGATTTACCAGTTGCTTCTTTGAAAGATTGCGCGCCGACTTTTGCTTTTGCTTTTGCTTTTGCTTTTGCATTTGCGTTAGCAGCATCACTTTGATCAACGCCAATTTCACGACAAAGTTGTTTCCAGATGCTTTCAAATTCAAGTTCAACCATGTTTTGCGGAATTTCAAAATCAAAACGATCTGAAAGGGCATCTAAGACATGACGCTTAACGCTCAAAAAGCTTTGGGCTTCATAGTCTTTTGAAATACTTTTTTCAACAGCCTCTTTCATTTTCTCAACAGAGTCAAATCCGAGTTTTTCAGCAAGTGCTTTATCGATTGTGATCGGATCAGCTTCATGAATATCTTTAATTGTGACATCAAACTTAGCGGGTTTGTCTGCGTATTGAGGCTCATGATATTCCTTAGGAAACGTAACTTTAATTTCTAGTTTATCACCTTTTTCCTTATTGACGAGCTGATCTTCAAAGCCAGGAATAAATTCTCCACCACCAAGCTCAAGAGCATGATCTTGTCCATCACCTCCATCAATCGGTTTGTTATCGATAAAGCCTTTGAAGTCAATAATGACAATATCGCCCTTCTTTGTCTTCCTAAGCGTTGAGAGAGGCCGCGTTTGACGAGACCTTTTAGCAATTGTTTCCAGAACACGGGTGATATTCTTTTCAGGAACTTTTACAATGTGTTTTTCAAAAGAAAGTTTATCTAAATTTATATCTTTAATGACGGGCAACACTTCCATTTCAACTGTAAAAAGAAGATCCTTACCATCCTCAAAGGATTTGACGTCAACGCGAGGCTTGAGAGCTGGCTTTAAATCATGATCTTTCACAATTTTTTCAACGCTGCCTTCAATGGTATCTTCAAGGACTTTGCTTAAAGCTTCTGGTCTGTAGCGTTGAGAGAGGATTTGCATGGGAATTTTCCCCGGGCGAAAACCTGGGATCTTTGCATGTTTGCCCATGGTTTCGAGGCGGACTTTGCATTTTCCTTCAATATCTTTTGCTGATATAGTGACTTCGTAAGCCCGGCTTAATCCTTTGGAAAGTGTTTCTTTAATTTGCATATTCTTCTATTCCTAATTGCTTTTGATAAAAATGTTTCGAAAAACATTAATGAATCATTCCCCTCTCTTATAAATTGGTACGGGCGAAGGGACTTGAACCCCCACGGCTTTCGCCACCAGAACCTAAATCTGGCGTGTCTACCAATTCCACCACGCCCGCATGGCATCAAGTCTTAGCACACCCAAAAGAATTTGCAAATGTGGTTTTGTAAAGAAAATGGCTCATTTATGAAATTATCCACAAATTTTATTAAAAGAGTCTTACATTTCGTTCAAATTTTTGAAAAAAAGGATCAACTAAGCTCTCATTGTCCCCGAGCTTGTGATTGATCCTGTTGTTCTTAACTTCCCTGGATTTAATTTGTTAGATTACAACACCATTGAAGGTATGTAATACAAGTTTACTCTCTAAATTTCCATATATAAATGCAATGACCACAAGTGTTGCAGTGATCATCAAAAAAGGTAAAGTTTGACTCACAACAGAAGCAGCTGTAAGTAGTTGTTTCTTAGACATATTTCCCTCCTCTTAAACGTCTAAATATTGTCTTTGATGAGGGCAGTGTGCACAAAAATAGTTACTAAAGTGTTAACGAAACAGTTAATCATTTTAAAATCTGTGGATAACTTTGTAACCAATTGAAAACATAAAAAAGAAAATTATAAAACTGAGGAAAAACGTGTGGATATGTTTGTATCAATTCTTAACACAGATTACATCATTCATTTTGTTATCTTTTTTAATTTTTGGGGTTATTCCTTCTTTCTCACGTGTTCATTTTGCAAAAGCGGAGATTCGTTGTCAGTTCTTTCCTGGACCCTGGATACTACTGTGCGTGCGCGAGAATGAACATAAACGTGGATTAACTATGTTAGAAACTTAATCTTATCCTTGCTTTCACCGTGTCATCCCCGTGAAAACGGGGATCCATTTTTCAGCTATTTTCTGGATTCCCGCTTTTGCGGGAATGACAAGGAGAGAGTCGAAAAAAGAAGATGGATCGTTTCATTCACAACTCTAAGGTTTCCTATTTTTCGCTCTTTTGAAACGCCTTATCAGCGCGCAGATTAGTTTGTAGCAGGAGAGGGGCTGAGACTGTAATCGATGAAATCGTACCAGCGCCAATTCCCACAATAATGGGAAGGCTAAAGGCTGCGATGACAGGGCCACCAAAGAAATAGAGCCCAAAAAGTGATAGAAGAGTAGTGGTGGATGTCAGGATGGTTCGTGACAGCGTTTCATTAATGCTGTGATTAATAAGCTCGGGGAGAGGCATTTTTTTATATTTACGAAGGTTTTCACGAATACGGTCATAAATCACAACCGTATCGTTAATCGAATAAGTAACTGTAATCAACACAGCGATAATGGCTGTTTCATTGAACTCCAGTTGAAAAAGTGAAAATAAGCCCAACACAATGAGGGCGTCATGTGCAAGGGTTATAAGAGAGCAAATACCAAACTGCCACTCAAATCGAAACCAAATGTAACCAAGCATGGCTATGAGAGCCCAGAACACTGCATAAATACCATTCCAAATCAAATCTTCACTGACCTTTGGTCCAACGGTTTCTACACGTCGGTAATCCATTTGACTGCCCAGCTTCTCTTTGACTTTATTTAAAGCAACGAGTTGTCCTTCATCTCCGCCAGGTTGGCGTTCGACACGAATAAGAATATCGTTGGGAGAACCAAATTCTTGAAGGGTGACTTCACCTTCAACGACACCACTTAAATCAGAGCGAAGCTTGGAAACGTCGGCTGGTTGGGGGGTGCGAACTTCAAGAAGAAGTCCGCCTTTAAAATCAATACCATAATTAAATCCTTGGAAGAACATAGAACCTAAACAGAGGACAGCTATGACAATAAGAATGCCAAAAATGAAATTCTTTTTTCCAACAAAATCAAATTTTGTATCGTAGGGAATGATTTTTAATCCCATGTAAACCTCTCTTTAAATTGGGAGCCGTGTGGGACGTTTCCACGCCACCCACCAAGCCACAATTTGTTTGGTCAAAGTTGTTGCTGTAAACATCGAAATAATAATTCCGAGGAATGTTGTGACCGCAAACCCGCGCGTTGGGCCCGAACCAAAATAATATAAAATACCCACACCTATTAGGGTTGTTAGGTTCGAGTCAACAATTGTTTCCATGGCACGAGTATACCCTGTATCAATAGCACTTAATAACTTACGGCCATGGCGTATTTCTTCTTTGATTCTCTCGTTGATAAGAACGTTAGCGTCAACAGCCATACCAATCGTCAAAGCCACACCTGCGATTCCAGGAAGTGTTAGTGTTGCTTGAGTTACTGAGAGTGCCGCAAAAAGAATGATCAAGTTAAAGACCACAGCAATGTTTGCGATGACACCAAAGAAGGAATAAGCGACAAACATAAATAGGGCTACAAGGACGATTGCAATAATCGTCGCGTATTCACCAGAGGCAATTGAGTCAGCACCAAGACCTGGGCCAACTGTACGTTCTTCTAAGATCTTAAGAGGTGCAGGCAAGGCACCGGCGCGCATAAGAAGGGCGAGGTCTTGAGCTTCTTGAACAGTAAAACTACCTGTAATGGAGCCACTTCCTCCAGGAATAGGAGTACTAATACGGGGTGCGCTAATGACTATATCGTCTAAAACGATGGCAAAGATTTTACCCACCCCCGTTCTTGTCGCCTCCCCAAACTTGCGTCCGCCCAATGAATTAAACTTAAAATGTACGTTAGGGCGGTTGTATTCATCAAAACCAGGTTGTGCATCCACAAGATTTTCGCCGCTAACGATGACTTGCTTTTTAACCGCATAGTAATTGTCTGGTTTTCCATTGTGCTCTTCTTGAGAAGCAAGGATATCAACGCCAGGAACGTTTTTTCCTGGCTCTGGTGTAATGGACGTGTCCACAAAACGGAACTGAAGTTTTGCTGTTTTACCCAGCAAAGTTTTAATGCGACTTGGATCCTTAAGTCCAGGAAGTTGAATTAAGATGCGATCATCACCTTGACGCTGAATAAAAGGTTCCGCTGTTCCCATTTCATCCACACGACGTCGCACAATTTCAATGGATTGAGATAATGCGGATTTCTTGCGCTCACGCAATGTGGCTTCAGAATAACGAAGAGTGACTTGACCTTCAGGAGTTGCTAAAAATTCCACATCGCGATCAGCTTTTCTAAGAAGTGCCTTGGTTTTTTCAAGGTCTTCAGGATTACGAAGGTTAAAGGTAACAATATCCTTTTTGGCAGAAAGACCAATGTAACCAATTCGTTCTTTACGGAGGACATTTCGTACCCCATCGGCCAAGCTGTTCATCTGATCCTTTACGACAGCATCAAAATCAACTTCAAGAAGGAGGTGGGCCCCTCCTTGAAGGTCAAGCCCTAAAACTAGTTGATGTTTTGGAAACCAAGACGGTAAGGATTCTAATTGTTTCTGTGTTAAAAAATTAGGCGCTACAAAGACAATCCCTAATAGGCATACAGCAATAGTAAGGACTTTTTTCCATAAAGGGATATAAATCATATGCGTGACCTAATTTTTTATATTTTATTTTTTAACAGCTTTTTTCTTAAGAGCAGGTGCTTTTTTAGGTGTTTGCTTTGATACGGTCCGCACGGGTGCTTTTTCTTCTCTTTCAGGAGCGACTTCCGTTACGGAAAGACGATCAGCTACCATCGCACGCGCAACGCGAACTTTCACATTTTCAGCGATTTTTATCTGAAGTTCTTGGTCGCTAATGACTTTGGTGACTTCACCAATAAGTCCTCCGACTGTGAGAACACGATCTCCTTCTCTTAAAGAACTCAAAAGATCTTTTTGTTGCTGAGCCTTTTTTTGTTGAGGGCGAATGAGGAAAAAGTAAAAAACAACAAAAATCAGGGCGAGTGGGGCAATGGACATCAAGTCAAATCCTCCAAGGCTCATTCCTGTAGCTTGGGCTTCTGCTGGTGTGATGATGAGATTCATTAATGTATTCATAAGGTTCCTCTTAGTTTAGGTTTAATTATTATTTATGTTAATCGTTGATCATGGAAGTTTTGTCAAGGGAGGTTGCGGTTTTTTCCCCTCTCGAACTTCGAAATGTACCATTGCGATGCCAGAATCTTTTTTGACACCTGACTTTGCAATTGTATCACCTTTTTGTACTTTGTCTCCTTTTCCGACAACAAGGGTTTTATTATGGGCATAGGCTGTCACCCACCCCCCTTCATGTTTAACTAACAGCAGGTTACCAAAACCTTTCAGTTCACTTCCTGCGTACATTACTTTTCCGTCAGCGGCAGCTTTTACCGCCGTTCCTTCAGGCACAGCAATGTCGATACTATCATTCTCACCGGCTTTAAAGTTCCCAATGACTTCTCCTGTAACGGGCCAATCAAACGTGAGTTCCTGCTTTTTCGGTTTCTTGATTTCTTTTGGCGTTGCATCTGCTTGCTTTTTATTTTCTTTCTTCGATGGTTCTGCTGACTTTTCCTCAGTTTTTTCCATCTTTGCTACTTTCTTTGTTTCGCTGGCTTGCTTACTCAAATCTCCCATGAGAGGAGGTTTCTTCGATGATTTGGTGGAAGCTGTTTTTTTAGGAGCTGGTGCTGCTTTTTCAGCCGCTAGTTCGTCTGCTAAATCATCGGGGAGAGGAACATTTTGCTCAGTTTCAAATGAGCTTTCATGCACTTTGGTTCCTAAAGGTACAAGTGGCAAAGGCTCAAGGGATGAGGTTGCGATGGTTTCTTCAGCGGGGGCTTTTAACGCCTCAACGACTGTTTCCGTGTCATGGGTTGGAATCACAAGAAGATCGCCCGGTGTGATGAAATAAGGCTGATGCAGGTTGTTTGCAGAGGCGAGAGATTCAGGTCTAACGCCATATTTTTCAGCAATGCTATGAAGGTTTTCACCATCACCTGCAATATGTTCACCGGATGAAGGTATGATGATAGTTTGCCCTGGTCTCAGGGTATAAGGTGGCTTTAAGTTATTTGCGGAAATAACAGCATGGGTTTGCAGGCCGTTGTGGTAAGCAATGCTATAAACCGTGTCTTCGCTTCCAACGATGACTTTCTTATATTCCTTAGCAAACACTGGGCCGCTCAAGATAATAGAACAACTGAGTAACAACGAAAATCTTATGCGCTTCATTTTTTCACCTTTTCTGTTTTCAGGAAGGTTTCCCCTCCCATATAGGATCTAAGAATATCAGGGATCTTAACAGATCCATCTTCTTGTTGGTAGTTTTCTAAAACAGCCACAAGAGTTCGACCAACAGCGAGTCCTGAGCCATTTAATGTATGAACAAAGCGATTCTTTTTATCTTTGTCCTTGTAACGTGCATTTATACGGCGCGCTTGGTATTCACCAAAATTTGAACAACTAGAGATTTCTCGATAGGTGCTTTGACCTGGCAACCAAACTTCAATATCATAAGTTTTCTGTGCGCATGTACCCATATCACCCGTACACAGAACGACCGTTCGATAATGGATGTTGAGCTTTTCCAGAATAGATTGGGCTGCGCCTAACATGCGTTCATGTTCTTCGATTGATTTTTCAGGGCTTGTAATGCTAACAAGCTCAACTTTATGGAATTGATGAAGACGTATCATGCCGCGCGTATCTTGTCCGGCAGAACCTGCTTCTGAGCGGAAACAAGGTGTGTATGCAACAAAACGCTTTGGTAAATCTTGTTCTTCGAGGATTTCTTCAGAGACAAGGTTGGTAAGAGGAACTTCCGCTGTAGGAATCAGCCAGTAATCGTTAGTTGTTTGAAAGGCATCTTCCGCAAATTTTGGGAGTTGACCGGCGCCATACATGGAACGAGGACGGACAAGATAAGGAGGCGAAACTTCCAGATATCCGTACTCTTGCGTATGAACATCAAGCATAAAAGCCGCTAAGGCTCTCTCAAGGCGTGCGAGATCTCCTTTTAAAACCACAAAGCGGGCACCCGAGATTTTAGCCGCATCTTCAAAGCTCATCAGACCCATTTGCTCTCCAAGATCAAAGTGCTGCTTGGGCGTAAAGTTAAAAACAGGCTTTTCACCCCATTTGTGGACTTCTTTATTATCGTCTGCGCTTGCTCCAAGAGGAACGTCGGACGCAGGCACATTGGGCAAGAAATCTAATATATTCTTGAGTTTGTCTTCATAAAGCTGGGTTTGCGTTTCCTCTTTTGCTAAAAGATTGCGCAGCTCGCTAGCTTCCTCCATAAGAGAATCCGCATTTTTCCCTTCTCGTTTGAGATCCCCAATTTGCTTAGCAATGAGATTCCGTCTATTTTGGAGATCTTGCGTCTTTTGAATGGCATTTCGACGCTCTTCATCGATAGCGACAATTTTGTGCGCAGTTTTTTCAAGCCCACGATCCAGCATAGCTTTATCAAAGGTTTCTTGGTTCTCACGAATCCATTTGATGTCCAACACGATAAGGTCCTTTCTTCTTTAGAGATAGTTTTACCAGACCTATAGAAATTTCATAGAGGGAATAAAGAGGAACTATTAGGCTTAGGGGGCTAATTATGTCAGGAGGCGTTATAATGGCAGCAACGATCACAATGATTAAAAAGGCATATTTTCGATTTTTTTGAAGGGATTCAAGGGAAAGAATGCCCAACTTTGTGAGTCCGAAAAGCAAAAGAGGCAATTGAAAGCAAAGACCAAAAGCCATGATTAATTTGAGAATAAGAGAGAAGTATTCTTCCATGCGTGCTTCAAGTTGAATGGAGAAACCTTCAGGAGAAGAGGGAACTTCGAAGCTGAGAAAAAATTTCCATGCCCAAGGACATACAACGTAGTAAGCAAGGCTTGCTCCCATTAAAAACAAAAGGGGGCTAGCAAAAAGAAAAGGCCATATTGTTTTTTTCTCAGCATCATATAAGCCAGGGCCGATGAATTGCCAGGCTTGCCAAAGCAAAACAGGGAGCATCAAAACAAAGCCGCTTAAAAAGGCGACTTTTAGGTAAGTGAGAAAAGCCTCTGTGAGACCAGTGTAAATAAGGTGACGGCTTTGATCTTTCCCAACAGCCGTCCATAAAGGATCGGTCAGAAACTGAAATAAATAGGGAGAGAGAGGGTAACACACAGCTACCCCAAAACCTAATGCGAGAATGCAATAGAGGAGTCGTTTCCTCAGTTCAATAAGATGTTCAAGAAGTGGTTTTTGCATGGGATATTATTTACTCAGTTATGCATCCAACATGATAGTTTTGCTTATGAATGGGTCACAAGTTCCCACAGATGTTTTGCGATGGCATCTGCTGCACTTATTCGCGCTTCTTGATCAGCGAGAGACGTTGTGGTGAGGGTGTTGTCGCTACGGAGGTAAGAAATCCTTTTCGCGGCTAGCTCAGTATTAACATGGGCGTGATGCATGTCGTTCATGGCACTATTGCAATAAACAATAACTTGCCCCGGTGGGAGTGTGTCTACGGCCTCTGAAACCATGGAAGTGGATTCACCTGGAATCAACATCTTACCTTTTTTTGCCATCACAGCTCCCATAGCAAGGTCAAATGAGTTGTAAGGAAGTTCTTGATCATGTTGAAAGTTAAAAAGCTTAACTCTTGAAGTTCCTAACTTTGATGTAAGAGAGGTAATGAACATTTTGGTGACATGGTCCGTTTGACCAGATCTATGAGCTGATGCAATTTCTCTTTTTTCATCATCATGTTTCCCAGTTCGTGGGCCATTTAAAACAAGAACACAGGCACCATCTGCATTTTTAGTGACATAATTGGCGAGTCTTTCCGCATCCGCTAGCGTAAAAAGTTTTGTTTCTTTAGAAGGTGAGGTGACATCTCCACCGAGAACCACACCAAGATATGACTCAGCTGGAGGAAGTTCACTTTCCCATTCAGCATAAGTGTCCTTGGCATCTTCAACTGTACGATTGTGAGCAACACCCGTTGTGACAAAAACTTTATTGCCAAGTTTTTGGGTTTCTTTGCCAGTTGTATGAATGGGCAATGCAATAAAGCGGACCTTTTGTAACAGGGTGAGATCTTCAAATCCCGGTAACGGAACATGAGAAGTGAGCCCAATGAAAAGATTGGGATTTTGAGGAAGATCTTTGACTCCTGTTAATCCACCTTCACCTGTTCCAATAACAACGACTTGTTCCTTTTTTAAATCCGCGTCAACTCTCTCCTTTATTTTCAGGGGCCCCTCTGCCTTAACATCGATGTCGTCAGGTGTTACATCTGAAAGTCTGGTGAGCGCTCTCCCAATACCTCTCACGACGTTATGATCTCCCACGTTATTATGATAGGAGAGAAGGTAAACTTTGAGAGCTTGGCCATTTCCAATTGTTAACAATAAGCAAATGACTAAAAATCCAAGACGTTTCATTTCTTTTTCCTTTCTTTCTTTTCTTCGCCTTCTCTGATCATGCGAATTGTTTCAAACTCGCTCATAAATTCGTTGGAAAGACGTTTTAAACTTTGAATGAGTCTGCCTAAAGTATACAAAATTTTGGGGAGGTCCTTTGGACCGATGATAATAAATGCAAGAATACCTATGCAGAGAAACTCCGCCCAACCTGCAAAACTCATGAACGCTTTTTTCCTTTTTTAGGTGTTACATTCATGAGTTGTGGCTTCTCTTCCTCTTCATTAAGTCCTTCTTTAAAAGCACGTAATCCTTTGGCGAGATCCCGCATCATGGACGGAATACGTCCGGCGCCAAATACAACTAAAACGGCAACAAGAACAATTAATAAATGGCTTAAACTTAATCCCATGAAATCTTCCTTTCAAATACAAATAAATAATATCAAAACTGAAAACTAGCTTATTTATAACCTATTTTTCAAGAGAGTCCAGCTAAAACCATAATAATTTTTATAATGAACTGTATAGGATGGAGTATCAACCAAGATAATAGGTTAAAACCAAGTAGCGCGGGGATAAACAGAAAGCCTACAATGATAAATATACCATAAGGTTCCAGTTGTGCTAAGGGGCGGGCAAGAGAGTCAGGCAAAAGGCCCACAGCAACGCGACCGCCGTCAAGGGGTGGAATGGGAATCATGTTAAAAATAGCAAGTGTGACATTAATAAGAACAGATATGGTCAACATTTGCTCAAATACTCCACTAATGGAAGCAGGTATAAAGACCAAGAGATGAAAGAGCAGGGCAGAAATATAAGCTAAAAAGAGATTTGTTGCGGGCCCAGCGCCGGCAACAAGAACACTATCCGTACGTGGATTCCTAAGGCGATTGAAATTGACAGGAACCGGCTTGGCGTAACCGAAGAGTATAGAAGATCCAATAAATAATAAGATACCCGGAATGATGATGGTTCCAAATAGGTCAATGTGACGCAGAGGGTTCAAAGAAATGCGCCCCATACGGAGAGCTGTGTCATCTCCATACCTTAAAGCTGCATACCCATGAGCGGCTTCGTGAAGGGTAATGGCAATCAAAATCGGGAGACCATAGGTAATAACGCGAAGGACAATATCCACTAATCGATTCCTTTCATGACATCTTTCATTTCTACGAGATCACCAGAACAGTGTAGGATAATGTCGCAGCCGGCATCAAGTGCTCTTTGTGTTCTCGTAGAGAAGGGACCTGTTAGGGCATGCATGCCTATATCATCACTCATGAGAAGCCCGTTAAAACCGATTTCTTCTCGAATGACTTTTTTAATGACAAGTGGAGAAAGGGTTGCCGGATTATGAGGATCGACGGCTGAGTAAACGATATGAGCCGTCATAGCGAAGGGGCAGTGGGCATTTATTTGAAAAGGAATGAAATGAGATTGAAGCTCTTTGTAAGGAAGATTCACAATCGGCAACTCTTTATGGCTATCGCAGAGGGCCGCTCCATGGCCTGGAATGTGCTTCATTACAGGGTAAATACCTTCGCTTTCAAGGGTTTTTATAGCAACTGATCCCAGCTCACCCACCCGTTTTGGATCTGAGCCAAAGGTTCGGTCGCCCATGATCATATCAGCGCCTTCCACATGAAGGTCTAATACAGGGGCACAATTCACGGTAATGCCCAGTTCCTTTAGATCTTGTGCCATGCGTTGATAGGTCGATCTAATATTATCTTTCGAGGCTTCAAGATCATCGGAGATCAGTTGTGCGCATGCAGGAGGATGGAACCAGTGGGGTTCTTTTAAACGCGCCACACGCCCGCCTTCTTGATCAATCAGAATAAAAGGATTTTCATGATTTACAGTTGCTTTTAAGTCAGCAATAAGAGCCTTTAATTGAGGTTTATCGCGGATGTTCCTCGAAAAAAGAATGAATCCTTGAGGTTGTACTTCAGCAAAAAAATCTTTTTCTTCTTGAGAAAGTGTTTGTTTTGAACATCCAAAAATAACGGGTGATTTATCTTTTTCTAATCGCATGACTATCAAATCCTCTTTGTTGCAATTTGTCAGTCAACCTCCGTGCTTCTTCAGGGGATTCAAAACCTGTAACTCTATTGTGATAACGGATGCCCTCTTTTTTTCCTAAGTCGACCTGATCAACTTTGTGGTTATATCCCTGAAGAAGATCGCTGTTTCTTTCAGACACTTTATCCCATTCGGCTTTAGCTTCATCAGGAGATCTGTGAGATCCACCCATCCTCAGAACAACGCTTTGATCCACCTTTTTTTGTGTTGGTGCTTTCATTTCAGGGGCGCGTTGCTCTGAAAGCGCATCCGGTGGAGCCATAGATCCATCCGGATTTACAGCTTCTGCCGCTCTCGATTTATCTTTTGAATTTTCTCTTGGCTGGGCTCCAGGGTTTTTTGTTGTTGAGGGTGACTCTTCTTCGTTAATATTGTCAATTAAGTCCGTAATTGAATTTGCGGATTCACTTTCCTCAACAATACCTGAACCTTCATCCTCGACCACTGCTGGTCCTTCTTCTTCCGGTACATAGGGCTCAGTCATCTTCAGTGGTTCCTCAGGGTCGGGGAGGATATGTTCAGCAGGTGGTTCATTTTTGTCATCTCGCAGACGCCCATAAATCAGTTTATCTTGATGCAGAATTTGGGGCACACCTTCATCTTTGGCCTTTTCTTTGTAGGGTGTTTGATCAGCTTCGATAAGAGGTAGATTCGAAGCTGTATGCATTTGTTGTTTAGGAGAAAGGAAATACCACAGTCCAATAATAAGACATGCCAACAGAATAGCAACGATAGCATATTTTATGAGGGTGCTGAGGCGAATCCAACCTTTGTGATTAGGTTCATCTCGCCAAATTCGATCTTCATCATTAGGGATAAATGTCATTCTCTCATCTCTTCAACTGGGGTTACACCAAATATATTCAATCCTGACGCAATAACGTGTCTGATACCCTCAAGCATGGCAAGCCTTGCGCGCGTGAGCTTGGGATCTTGAACGACAATAAAACGTAAGAGGGAATTATCTTTACCTTTGTTCCACAACATATGAAACTGTTGTGCAATCTCATAGAGGTAATAACAGAGTCGGTGAGGCTCATGTGCAAGAGCTGCAATTTCAATTTGCCTTGGCCATCCTGCTAAAAGTTGAAGGAGCAGAAGCTCATCTTTATCGCTCAGTAAGTCGAGATGGTCAGCGGGTGTTTTTTCCCAGCCTGGGAGAACATCGCCTGCCATACGCATGACGGAATGACAACGAGCATGGGCATATTGAATATAAAAGACGGGGTTGTCTTTTGTTTGCTCCAAAACCTTTTGATAGTCAAAATCCAGATGTGCATCGCTCTTCCGGCTAATCATTATAAACCGAAATGGGTCCTTGCCTACTTTTTGAATGACATCTCTGACCTCGATGAAAGTGCCGGCACGCTTTGACATTTTGACGGGCTGACCGTTTTCCATGAAGTTGACGATTTGACAGAGGATAATATCAAGATGGCCGTTTTCTTCCGTGATTGCCTTTACAGCAGCTTTCATACGTTTGACATAGCCCCCATGATCCGCTCCCCACACGTCGATCATTTGTGTAAAACCACGTTGGAATTTATCGTAATGATAGGCGATATCACTGGCGAAATATGTCCAGGAACCGTTTGACTTTTGGAGGGGGCGATCCACATCGTCCCCAAATTCAGTGGATCGAAAAAGCATTTGGGGGCGAGCTTCCCAATCTTCGATAATTTTTCCTTTGGGAGGTTCTAATACACCCTCGTATATAAGTCCCTTGGTATCTAGAAAATCGATGGCCTTAGGAATAGCACCTGTTCTGTGGAGCTCTATTTCGGATGTAAACACTTCATGGATAATTCCCATGAGTTCAAGATCCTTGCGGATTTGTGTCATCATAGCATTGACGGCAAACTCCCGAATGGGCTCGAGCCATTCATCCTCAGACATCTCAAGCCATTTTGAGCCATCTCTCGAGGCTAAAGCTTGGCCCACTTCTTTTAAATAATCTCCAGGGTAATAGCCCTCAGGGATGGGTCCAATTTTGTGACCAAGGGCCTCTTTGTATCTTAAGTAAGCTGATTTTGCGAGTTTTTCAGCTTGAGAGCCAGTGTCATTAATATAAAACTCCCGCACAACAGTCGCGCCCACTTTTTCGAGAAGGTTCGCTAAAACATCTGCAATCACAGCGACACGACCATGTCCTGCGTGGATAGGGCCCGTAGGGTTTGCTGAAACATATTCGAGATTAATCTTTTCACCGAGTGCAAGTGTAGAGGTCCCGTATTCTTGTTTTTGCTGAAGAATGATTTGGAGTTGCTTATGCCAAAATGAATCAGAAAGTTTCAAATTGACAAACCCAGGTCCCGCAACGGTCACTTCATCCACAAAGGGAAGGTCTTTTAATTCTTGAGCAAGGAGTTCTCCCAGCTCGCGAGGATTCTTGCCCGTTGGCTTAGCAAGAATCATAGCAGCGTTTGTTGACAACTGACCATGTTCTGGGTCACGAGGTGGTTCGGTCGTTATTTTACCAAAATCAAGACCAGCTGGAAGCTTTCCCTTGTGAACAAGAGATTCTAGGCCTTTTAGTATATCGTCACGAAAGGTATGAAAAAAGTTCATTGTAACCGTCTAAAGTGAAGTGTCTCAAACACTCTTTTACCATAGATTCATAGGTTTCCACAACAGGCTGTTATTTCTGAAATGGTTGTACTATATAATATATGAATGGATATAACATAGGACCTTTAAATGACTGTGACGCTTTCGCAAAGTGCTGCCCATCAAATATTGAAGCTTGTCGAAGAAGAGAAAAGTAGCGAGTCCTTAAGGTTTCGCATTCTCATTTCTGGCGGTGGATGTGCAGGATTTCAGTATAGCTTTTCTTTAGACAAAGACGCCAGTGATGACGATCAAGTCTTTGAAGACAAGGGTGTTACTCTGGTTATCGACTCAGCTTCCCTTCCATTAGTTGAGGGGGCGGAAATTGATTATGTTGAAGAGATGATTGGGTCTTCTTTCCAAATCAAAAATCCGAATGCCAGTTCATCTTGTGGGTGCGGAAGCTCTTTCTCGATTTAGGAATTAGACAAATGGACTGGAATAGTTTCATAAATTTTGCATAAAAAATAGATCTCTGCTTTCGTGCACTAGTCCTCAGGAAAAATAAAAAACAGTGTCCCGAGATCCACAAATAACTTAGTAAACATTAGTCTGGATCCCAGATATTAAGAAAATCTAACAGTCAATGGCTGGATGATTTTCTAAATACTTAAGTGCTTAAACTTTCTAAGAAAATTAAGCCTTTCTAGGCCAAGGATCACAATCAAATTATGTGTTAATAGTTGCATTCCACCTAGCTCCTTGAAGGAGAGCGGTCGACTCGTAGGATCGGGTGAGGGGGCTAACAAACAAAATCGAGCAGATATTCTTATCTTTTCTTAACCTATTTCGATACGATAAAAGGAATCCTGAGGAGAAAAGGATGTTCGAAAAGGTGTTACTCTGTTAAATCACCTTGGTCTTGCTAAGAAGATGCCTTTTCAACTTGCTTTTTAAGACGACGACCTGTTTCTGTCAACTTGCGACCAGCGGTTGATTTCAAGAAAGAATCTATCCCGCCATTTTTTTCAACGGTTCTGATGGCTTGGGTTGAGACGCGCAATCGAACTGTTTTTCCCAAAGATTCGCTCACAAAGGAAGCTTCCTGAAGATTCGGCGCAAAGGTGCGGCGTGATTTGTTGTTTGCGTGAGAGACATTGTTGCCGCTCATCACTCTTTTTCCTGTAATGTCACATTCACGTGCCATGATCTTTTTCCTATAAAAAATTCAAATCTGCTTAACATTTACGGGACAATCCATCAAAGGTCAAGAATCTTATGCATTTACCCTCAAATTTTCTGAAATGGGCATTTGATAAAATTGATTTCTAAAACCCTTCTATGAGAAAATGAAAACATAAGAGAGGTAAATAGAATGGCAAAATTTCGTAATACACGCGGACGACCAAAAATTGTTAAGATTCTTCATGATACAGGCACACAGGAACTCGAAAAAAAGCGACAGTTCCTCATACAAACCCATCAAAAGGGTAACCTTTATCTAGCCGAATCGTTGCTGGGTACCCTATACGCACGCGGTCTTTTGACCCAAAATCAATATGATGCGGGCCGTGCTTTTGGTGTACTAGGATATAAATACCTGAGTTGTTTGGATTGTTCCTTTCGAGCACGCTCAAGCCTTTTGTCCCTTGATCGAAGAGGAAAACGCTATCTTCCCGATGCCTATGTCATGAAACAAACCAAGGCCTGGCGGGATGCCCTAATGGCTCTTAAGGAAGCCGGAATCATTCCTTTTCAAGCTGTACTCAATGTCGTCTTTTATGAAGAAGACCTTCATCTCCACGGCATTCACCCAACCATTTTAAGAGTTCAACCTCACTTAAAGCGTGGGCTTGAAACGTTGGATGCTTATTTTAAAGGAGAGTTAAAAGGAAAGAAACGCAAGCGTTGTGGTCCGGCTTCAGGTCTTGAGAAAGCCACCAGGATTCAACTTCCTTCAAGAGAACCCCTATCCTCTCCCCCTTCTTAATACCTTGCTTTAGGATATCTTTGCCGGACAAAGGAAATTCAGGGACAATCCACGAATCAAAGACTTCATGAAGTTTCTTGAGAGCAACAATACCTTCTTGAAAGGACCTCTCTTTTTTGACCACGCACTTGGTTGTTTGGAGCAAAGCCAAATCAAAGGCTCTTTCTTTGCCCCACTTGTAGGCCTCTTGCTTAAATGAAGCATCATCCACGAGAGAATGATTTCCTGACAAAAAGCGAAGGGTTGATTCTTGAGCTGTGGACAACCTAAGGTGCGCTTTTATTTCTGAAAGAATGGGGCGAAATGCCGCGAGTCGGACCATGCAGGTGGGTTGAAGACCAAGCTCTTTCTCCAAGAGAACCAGAATTTTTAAATCTTCCCACGTTCCAGGATGAAGAATATAAGTCAACACTCTCGTGTCATTCATGGCTTGAAAGGTATACAAAGGGTTTGGAAGGTCAAGAATTTTAAGGAATTCTTCTGTTATCCGCTCGCGCGCCAAATAAGGTATGTGAGAAGCATAAAGTTTACACGCACCAAGCCCTTCTGCATCAAAGGGTTCATGACCAAAGCGAGCGGAAAATCGGAAAAATCGAAGAATTCGTAGATAATCTTCTTTGATCCGTTGTTCAGCATTTCCAATAAAACGAATACGCTTGGCTTCCAGATCTTCAAGCCCTCCGACAGGATCAAAAAGCTGCCCATCCTGATTGGCATAAAGGGCATTGATGGTAAAGTCTCGTCGTTGGGCGTCTTGAACCCAATCCTCTGTAAAGGCCACCTGGGCTTTCCGTCCAAAGGTTTCGACATCTACCCTCAGGGTTGTTATCTGATAGGGTCGTTTTTCAATTACGGCCGTTACCGTCCCATGATCAATGCCTGTGGGGATCACTTTGATTTTTTCTTTTTGTAAGAGAGTCATGACCCACACGGGCTCTCGATCAATGGCTAAATCAATATCACTGACAGGAAGATTCAGAAGACCATCTCGTACGGAACCACCTACCAGGCGTAAAGTGGCACCAGCTTCTTGAACAACGTCAAAAAGCCGATGAAGACCGGGTAATTCAAGCCATGGTGCAATCAAGCGCATTGTCATAAGCCAAAAGCATGCCTGTTTGAAACGAATATCAATATAGTTGCCACGACCCATACGGCCAACAAGCTATCAAGTCGATCGAGTACACCTCCGTGACCAGGAATGAGTTGACCAGAGTCTTTAATATTGGCCAGACGTTTCGCATAGGATTCGAGAAGATCCCCAACTTGAGCCACGCATACTAAAAGTATAATAACCCAAATCGACTTAACAGTATTTAATAACCAAGGAGAGAGAAAATACGCTACTGCAGAACCACCGATCAATCCGGATATGGCTCCAGACCAAGTTTTGTTGGGGCTGATAGAAGGTGCCAGTTTTGGGCCGCGAAGAATAATGCCACCGAAGTATGCGCATACATCCGTTGTCCAGACCAAGGCAAAAAACCAATAGATGAGTTTCCATCCGTTTTCACTAAAGAGAAAATAGAAAAAATAAGAAAACGCGATGCCGATATAAATCAAACCAAAAAGAAAACAACCGAGCTTACTCCAGTTGTTTTGGTGAATCTTAGCGCTGATATTAACCCATTCTCCCAAAGAAAAGATTAAAATGATTGCAGCGAAGATAGGACTATAGGGAGGCCCTATGTAAATAATGAAAAGAGAAAGCGGCAACAGAATCGCGGCTGAGAGCATTCGATAAAAAAAATTTTTAGATATCAATGTGTTAGGCAGCTGTGCCAAAGCGTCTCTCCCGACTTTGGAATGTTAGAAGAGATTCCATGAAGTCTTCCGGTGTAAAGTCAGGCCAGAACTTTTCGATGAAAATGAGCTCTGTATAAGCCACTTGCCATAAAAGGTAGTTACTGATGCGTTGTTCACCACTGGTTCGAATCAAAAGATCGGGATCGGGGATGTCGGAGGTGTAGAGATGCTGTTCAAGTGTTTGTTCATTAATGTCTTCGGGGTTCAATCGGTGATCTCGCACCTTTTTAGCAATGTCTTGAACGGCATGAATGATTTCAGCTCGACTGCCATAACTGATTGCCATTTGAAGAGTGAGCTTCTTGTTTCGCTTGGTGAGTTCCTCAACGTGTTCAATCAGCTCGAGGATATTATTTGGCAAAAGATTCCGCTCTCCAATGATTTTCAAGCGCACACCTTCTTTATGAAGCTCTTCTGCTTCTGTCTCCAGATAATGCTTTAAAAGAGACATGAGCCCCGTAATTTCATGAGGATCTCGGCGCCAATTTTCGGAAGAAAAGGCATAAAGGGTTAAATAAGAAACCCCAATGCGTGATGCGGCTGTAACAATATCTCTCGCGACTTCGCTTCCTCGTTTATGCCCATCAAGTCGGGAAAGGCCTTGGGAACGCGCCCAGCGCCCATTGCCATCCATAATAATTGCCACATGTTGAGGGACTTTTGAAAGTGTGCGGTTCGTCATTCCCATGCTCAATCTTTGTTATAACTTTCCCCTTATACGTCCATTTTAAGGGAAATGCAAAACCTTATCGCATAGGAGGCAGCCAACAAAGAGAAATCAACTAAACTTGCATGATTTCTTTTTCTTTGTGAGAAAGAGCTTCATCAATTTTTTTGATGAATTCGTCGGTCACTTTTTGAACTTCATCAGTGGAACGATGGGCATCGTCCTCAGAAATATGGCCATCTTTTTCATCCAATTTAATTTGATCCATCCCATCTCGGCGAATATTCCGGATGGCCACACGACCTTGTTCTGCATATTTTCCAGCAACTTTCACAAGTTCTTTACGTCGCTCTTCACTGAGTTCTGGGAGTGGGACACGGATGGTATTCCCTGCTGTGGAGGGGTTCAGCCCGAGGCCGGCTTCACGGATGGCTTTTTCGACTACAGGGGCCATAGATTCATCCCATACTTGAACCGTTAAGAGCCGGGGCTCTGGGACGTTGATGTTCCCAACTTGATTGATGTGCATCCGGCTTCCATAGGCATCAACAGTGACAGATTCCAAAAGGCTAGGAGAGGCTCGCCCTGTCCGTAGACCTGAGAAATCTTTATGGACAACATCAAAGGCAGATTCCATTCGCTTTCTTAAATTTGTAATTGTTTCCTTACTCACAAGAGACCTCTTTGTTTTATTATTAATTGTGAATGATTATAGCCATTTTTTTTGAATGCACGAGGAAAAATTATAAATTTTTATAAATAGAGTTCTGACAAAAACTTTTCAGCTTTAAGAATGTGGATTCCTTCACGTTTGTGCTCATTTCGCAAAGATTTGACGATTTGTAGAGCTGGATAATTATATTTTTTATGAAACTTTACGAGAGATAAGCTAGGGGAACGATCTGATGTTTTTACTTCTATCATTGTTTCAATATGATCACGGAGAACCAAAGCAAAATCAATTTCAAGCCCGTCCTTTGTCTTTAAGTAATGCAAAGAATAGTTTTCAGCCAACACATCACATTTTCCATAGGTATGTTTGAGTAAACTCACAGCCACAAGATTCTCCAATTTTGCCCCTTCATCACCTTGAACCAAACCTGTATCAAAGAAATATACTTTTGGTTCCTTAAGCAAGCTTCGAGCAATATTTTTGGAATAAGGTGTTACAGTAAAAATAATGAACAGCGCTTCTAAAATCTGAATATATTTTTTCACTGTTGTTGGAGAAACCGAAAGGTCTTCAGCAAGAGATTGGTATGAGATAGGAGACCCCACTCGATTTCTCAATAAATTAAACACCAACTGCATGGCTTTGATATTGTGAATCTTATCAATCTCAAAAACATCTGTACTCAATAAACTACCAATATACTGAAGTCTCCATCTCTCAGCTTCTACTATATTTTCAGCCAAAAAGGGCTCAGGAAATCCGCCTCGTACCATGAGTTTATTCATATCTAAAGGCTGATTAATTAGGTTTAATTCAGCTAATGAAAATGGTAACAACCGATGTCGAAAATACCGACCTGCAAGAGAATCTCCCAATTGATCATACACATCAAGACGTGCACTTCCAGTCACTAATATACGTAATGCATCTGATTTTGTATCATAAACTCCTTTAAGATAATTCTTCCAATCTTCCATCTTATGAAGTTCATCTAAAATGAGAAGATCCGTCGAATCTAGCCAACTCTGTTCTTGAATAATTTTTTTATCAACAGGTTGATCGTAATTGAGATAAACTGTATTTGAAAATTCTTTTCCTATATCCTTTGCAAGCCAAGTTTTTCCGCTTTGCCGAGGGCCAACAAGTAGTACTATTTTTTTTTCTAAATCTTTTAGAATTATATTTTTTTGCAACCTTTTCATATTGACTATTCTCCACGCTACTGGGGAAAAGTCAAGACTATTCTCCATTTCACTGAAGAATAGTCAAAATTAATCTACTTTATTATTGTAAAACGACCTTGATTTTGAAGTGCATCAATGATGCCATTAGGCTTTAAGATAGAGAAAACCATAATAGGAATTTCACTTTCGCGAGCCAAGGCAATTGCGGCAGCGTCCATGACACGAAGATTTTCCGTCAGTACTTGCTGATAAGTTAGGGCAGGATAGAAAATAGCATCCGAATGCTTCATGGGATCTGCGCTATAAATTCCATCCACTTTTGTTGCTTTCATAAGGACATTGCAATTCAATTCAGCCGCTCGCAGGGCTGCCGCGGAATCTGTTGTAAAATATGGATTTCCTGTTCCTGCGGCACAAATCACAATGCGACCTTTTGCCATGTGATGAGCGGCTCGTCTTCTGATGTAGGGTTCACAAACAGCGTGAATAGGAACTGCTGACATCACACGTGTTGGCAGCCCCAGTTGTTCTAGTTTGCTTTGAAGAGCCAAAGCATTCATGACTGTTGCTAGCATTCCCATATGATCTGAGGTCGTCCGCTCGATGCCTTGTTCTTCGCCTTTAAGACCTCTAAAGATGTTACCTCCGCCAACAACGATTGCTTGCTCAACTCCCATCTCATTGACTGCTTTAATCTCAGAACAAATGCGATGAACTGTTTTTAGATCTAGCCCATAAGACTGATCACCCATCAAAGCTTCTCCTGAAAGCTTAAGAAGAATACGCTTATAATGGGGTTCTATCATTTTACTTCTCAAGTTGAGCGGCAACTTCTGCAGCAAAGTCGGTTTCTTCTTTTTCGATACCTTCACCAAGGCCAAATCGCACAAAACCAACGAGTTTAATCGGCTGCCCATGCTCTTTGGAGGCATTTTCAACAACTTCCTTCACGCGTGTTTTTCCATCAATAACAAAAACTTGTTCTTCAAGGACAACTTCTTCGTAAAATTTGCGGAGACGCCCTTCGACCATTTTTTCAACGACTTCAGCAGGTTTTCCTGAAGCAAGCGCTTGTTCACGAAAAATTGCTCTTTCTCTTTCAATTTCATCTTGATTGAGAGTGGCCACATTGAGAGAAGACGGATTTGTTGCTGCCACATGCATAGCAATCTGTTTTCCTAAAGCTTCAAGCTTATCTGCAGGAACTGTTGATTCAAGGGCTACCAAAACCCCCATTCTTCCCAAATTGGGGCCTGTCGCATTGTGAATATAAGATACAACAGCACCAGTTGAGACCTCAAGAAAAGCAGAACGGCGTAATGCCATATTCTCACCGATAGTTGCAATAAGGTGCGTTAATTGTTCCTCGACTGTCTTACCTGCGCCTGGAAAGGTCTCTGTTTTAAGAACGTCCATATTTCCTTTAGATTTTATGGAAAGCTCAGCAGCCTTCCGAGCAAAGTCTTGGAATTGTTCATTTCGACCAACGAAGTCCGTTTCAGCGTTAACTTCAACAATAGCTCCTTTGTTTCTTTCACAAGCTACAGAAACAAGACCTTCAGCTGCAACGCGGCCCGATTTTTTGGCCGCCGCAGCAAGACCTTTTTTACGAAGCCAATCAACTGCAGCTTCGAGATCACCGGATGTTTCTGTAAGAGCTTTCTTACAATCCATCATCCCTGCGCCAGTCTTTTCGCGCAACTCTTTAACAAGTGAGGAAGAAATCTCTACCATTATTTTTTTTCCTTTCCTGCTGTTGACTTTTTAGCCACTTTTTTCGGTTCAGCTTTTTCCTTTGACTCAGCTTTTGGTTTTGCTTCCTTTTTTGTATTGTTCCTTGGCTCAGCCTTCGTCATCGCTTTTTCAGCTTTTGGCTTTTCATTTGCTTTTACTGAGTCCACATCTTTTTTCGTAGATGGTTCTTCAGTTTCAACGATATCTTCTGCTTCAGCTTCGACAATAGCTTTCAACATGGGCTCTTCTTCAACAGTAACTGTAACTTCTTCAGAGGCACCTAAATCAGCACCTCTTGTTTTCATTTCAGCTTGTAACCCATCTAAGATTGCTGCTGAAACAAGAGTACAATACAGATCAATCGCCCGTTGCGCGTCATCATTTCCTGGAATGAGGTAATCAATGCCGTCAGGGCAAGAGTTGCTATCAACAACACCTACAACAGGAATTCCAAGTTTATTGGCCTCTTTAATGGCAATATCTTCTTTGTTTGTATCAATGACAAACAAAATCTCTGGAACGCCGCCCATATCTTTAATACCACCTAAAGAAAGTTCGAGCTTATTCCGCTCTCTTTCCAGAGATAATAATTCTTTTTTGGTAAATCCATGGGTCCCTTGTTCAAATTGCTCTTCAAGTTGACGTAGGTGTGTAATTGATTGAGAAATTGTTTTCCAGTTAGTGAGCATACCACCCAACCAACGATGATTCACATAATATTGACCACAAAGACTTGCTGATTCTTTTACTTTTTGTGATGCTTGTCTTTTTGTGCCAACAAAAAGGACCCGTCCGCCTTGGGCAACTGTATTGCGAATTGTTTCTAAAGCTGCGTGAAGCATGGGAACAGTTTGACGAAGATCGATAATATGGATACCTCCACGTGATCCATAAAGGTAAGGATCCATTTTAGGGTTCCAACGACGTGTTTGGTGTCCAAAGTGAACGCCAGCCTCAAGTAGCTGACGCATTGTAAATGTTGGCATCATGATAAATTTCCTTTCTCCAGTTATGCCACCGCAGAGTTATTGGGCCTTTATAAGCACCGGAGACATACGCTCTGCGTGAGAATTTATGCCATCACAGTGATGACACTTGGCCCTATATGCTCATAGATTTCATAAATCGACAAGCAAAAATTTAAACAATAATTATCTATTTGACGAACGGATGGAAAAGTGATAAACGGAAGCCGATTTAATAAATTTTACCTTATTTATCATATGAGAGTCAAAACATCACTCTCAAATCAAGCCAAATGTAAAGGAAAACGCCAAAATGCCAGCAGAAAAAAAAGTACAAACTGAGCCTCAATTTTCTAAATTTCGCGCCGCTCTTTGGCCTATTCAAGGGACGGAAATGAAAAAATTCTTGCCGATGGGCTTGATGATGTTTTTCATTCTTTTTAACTACACCATCTTGCGAGATACAAAAGATACACTTGTTGTTGGTGCCTCTGGAGCAGAAGCCATCAGCTTTCTGAAATTTTGGGGTGTGACACCGTGTTCTATTCTCTTCGTGATTTTATATGCTAAATTGAGCAACGCTCTTTCTAAAGAAAATCTCTTTTATACATGTATTATCCCCTTCATCCTTTTCTTTGGCGCGTTTGCCTTTATTATCTATCCTAACAAAGCTGCGCTCCATCCATCAATGGCAACTGTTGAAGCATATCAACAAGCCGTTCCAGCGCTGCGATTCATATTTGCACTCTGGGGTGCTTGGTCTTATTCCATCTTCTACATTATGGCTGAGCTTTGGGGCAGCGTTGTTGTCTCCTTGTTGTTCTGGCAGTTTGCGAACGAAATCACCCGAACAAATGAAGCCAAGCGTTTTTATGCTCTCTTCCCTCTTCTTGGAAACATTGCACTCATCTTGTCCGGACAAACAGTCACGTATCTCTCTGACATTCGTGATCTTTATCCACCAGAAGTTGACGCATGGGGAATTAGCTTAAACTACATGATGGGTGCTGTGGTCGTTGCCGGACTCGCAACAGTCGTTATCTACTGGTGGATGAACAGAGCGGTCCTCACAGATCCCTTCTACTATGAAGCCGCCTCAATGCCTAAAAAAGAGAAGAAAGAAAAGCCAAAACTTTCAATGTCTGAAAGCTTCAAATATCTCTTTACATCAAGATACCTTGGTTTCATCGCCCTCCTCGTTTTGGGTTATGGTATGGCGATCAACCTTGTGGAAGTGACTTGGAAAAGCCAAATCAAGATTCTTTACACAATTGACGGTGTATTTAGCGAAAATAGCTACAGCGCTTTCATGGGTAATTTCTCAACCTTTACGGGAATTGCAACAATTGCTCTTATTCTTATGTGCAAGGGAATTGTCCGTCGTTTTGGTTGGTTTACAGGTGCTATTTTAACACCGATTATCCTTCTCATTACAGGTATTCTCTTCTACGTATTCGTTATCTTCCGTGACCAATTAGATTGGTTAACAATCGCAATGGGCGCAACACCTGTCTTCCTTGCTGTGATGATTGGTGCGACACAAAACATTTTGAGTAAGGGTACGAAATACTCCCTCTTTGACCCAACAAAGGAAATGTCATATATTCCTCTCGATCAAGAACTCAAGGTCAAAGGTAAGGCGGCAGTTGACGTCATCGGTGGTCGTCTTGGTAAATCAGGCGGAGCCGTTGTTCAACAATTCCTCCTTCTTACTGTATCAACAACAGCGACTCAGATTACGATCGCACCTTATTCTTGTGTCATCATGATCATTGTGATCTTTGCTTGGATGTTCGCAGCAGGCGGCCTTAGCAAAATGTACAACCAAAAAGTTGCAGAAAAAGAACGTGAACTTAAAGCTGCTTAAGGTTACTTAAGTTTGTAAAGCCTCATAAGAAAATCTCCTGAACATTTGTTTGTGGAGATTTTTTTATGAGCATCGGGTAGAACATCATTAAGATGATTCAACCTAAACCTCTGAAAGGATTGGAAACATTTCATTTGAATTTAAGGGGACATATTGTCTACACTTTCCCAAGATTTTTAACGTAAGGATGGTTTTATGACGACAATAGCAAAGGCTCAACCACAGGGCCTGTTAGGAACAATCAAGCGTATTTCATCTCCAGCGGGAACTTTCACTTATTGGCGTCTCCGAATCCTTTACGCAACAATCATTGGCTACGCTGCTTTTTATCTTGTCCGATCAAACTTTTCCATGTGTATCCCCGGAATCATGGAAGAATTTTCCTATACAAAAGTCGACCTTGGTTGGATTGCCTCTATTTTCTCTGTGGTTTATGGCATTGGAAAATTAATTAACGGATATTTAAGCGATCGATCAGATGCCCGTTATTTCATGCCGATTGGACTTTTTTTATCCGCATTCGTCAGTCTCTTAATGGGTATGGGATATGGTCTTGTCTTCTTTGCCATTCTTTGGGGCCTGAACGGTTGTTTCCAATCCATGGGTTGGCCGCCTTGTGCCAGGCTGATTACCCACTGGTTTAGCCCGTCTGAACTTGGGTCAAAGTGGGCCCTATGGGCTTCATCCCATCAAATTGGAGCTGTTGCCATTTTTGGTCTTGGGGGGTTCCTCATCGAACACTTTGGTTGGCGTTCTGCTTTTATTGTTCCAGCTATTTTTTCATTTCTGTTAGCATTTTTCTTGTTTAATCGTCTCAGAGATACGCCACAAGACGTTGGGCTTCCCCCTGTTGAGGAATACAAAGGTGACGTCACCCATCTTTCCCATACCTATGATGAACGAATTACCTTAAGAGAAGCTCTAACTACCGTTTATACAAATAAGTTGGTCTGGTTCATGGCCTTTGCAAACATGTGTCTTTACGTACCTCGCATGGGGATTTTCTTTTGGGCACCAACGTTTTTAAAGGAATTTAAAGGTGTTACTTTGATCATCGCTGGAATGCAGCTTGTGGGTTTTGAAATTGCGAGCTTGATTGGCGGTATAACGGCGGGTTGGATCTCTGATAAAGTCTTCCATGGGCGTCGAGGACCAGTCGCTACTGTATTTCTTGCAGTTGTAGCTGTTGCCCTTTCTCTTGTATGGATCACGCCTCCTGGCCATCCATTTTTAGATGCAATTATTTTAATGTTTGCTGGATTTTTCCTCAATGGCCCTCAAGTTCTCAATGGTGTTGCTACCGCTGATTTTGCGTCCAAACGAGCCGTAGGTGTCGCAACAGGTATTACTGGCTTTTGCGCTTATGTCGGATCAGCTACAGCCGGCGTAGGTATTGGCCTTATTGTTGAAAAGTATGGTTGGGATGGAGGCTTTTTCCTCTTTGTTCTCACAACGCTTATTGGCGCTTTCTTCTTTGCCCTTACTTGGAATCATCGTTCCAAAGTCTTGGATATTAAAGCTGCAGATATTGATACGATTGACTAGGGCTTATCTGAGAAACTGTAACACTTAAAAGATTCTCAGGCCAAGAAGTCATTGTTAAAAGCAAGCCTTTCCTAGCCTCTGGATAACAACAAAAATGGGTGTTGTCTCAGCAGAAGCTTGGATACATCTTCCAGCTTTTTCCTGAATTCCTGGTTTCGCGAGAAAATAGAGCTTCGTAAAAAATACGGATTTACAGAAATACAAAGAATCACCTAATAGATTAAGATTAGAAATGGCATCGGAGCTTTTGTTTATGCAAAATAGGAGAGCCTTTGAATACAATAAGCAAACGATAGATTCTCTCTCTAGTATCTGTTCGCCTTTGCTCGATAACTTTCCTTTCAAAACATTTGGATATCGAAAGTTCTTTGACGATGGCCGTTATTTAGCCATGAGTAACAATTTAAAATGGCAAGAATATTATTTTTCCCAAATTAAAGATCCAAATCCTTCGTTTAGTAAAGCCATATTCGAGGCTCGTCCCGAACATTTTACCCACTTTATCTGGCCGCAACATCCCAAAGAGCCCATTTTCCAAGCATTATATGAGCATGATATTTGGCATGGTGTTTCCATATACAGAAGAAGACAGGAATTTGTAGAATGTTTTGCTTTTGCAACTACAAGAGATTGCCCTTTAGTAAATTCCTTATCACAGGCTGATCTTCAATCTATCAAGGAGTTCATTGAATATTTCAGCTCGGAAGGCCATGATCTTATTTTTCAATGTCCAACAAATGCATTTGGAAAATTTGATCAATTTCAAATTGATTCAAGTGTCGTTGCAAATAAATCTCTTGATCCCAGCTTTCTAGGGCATCGTTCCCTTAGTGAAAAATTTAAATTTAACTGGCAGGGGAAAGACTATGATTTAACCACTCAAGAGTATAAATGTCTTTACTTGATTGCTTGTGGCTACAATACGAAGGAAATTGCTGAGAAATTGAGTGCATCTCCACGAACGATTGAGATCCACGTGAGTAAAATCTTCTCAAAATTTGCCGTGCACACAAGATCAGAGCTCATCAAAATATTTCATCATGATGAAAGTGTGTTTTTACAACAATCATCTTCATGTTTATTCAAAAATATACGAGATCAAATATCCGTGAATAAATTCTACCTTGATGAAAAATCCTATTTTACAAAACGTGAGCTAGACTGCGCAAAAAGGCTTGTTGTTGGAGATACGGCCAAGGAAGTTGCGCGATATCTAACTCTCTCTCCTAGAACTGTTGAAACCTATATTGAAAACATAAAACGTAAGACGAAATGTCATTATAAATCACAACTCATAAGAGAGCTTGTGAAGTTAGGCGTTATTGAAGTTATTTCAAAAATTTAAAGGTCGATCGTTAAAAAAAAGCTCCCGCTAACAGGAGCTGTCTTTCTTTAGATCAAGAGTCGTTCTCTATTCGAGATCGCTTTCTTTCCAACCTTTGTTGTCTCTTCTTTCATAGTCGGAATCGGCAACGTTTGTCACAATAGGAGACGATGTTCCGTATTCGTCATCTGCTTTAGGTTGTCTATTTGGATCTGTTGCGGCAAGAAACTGGACTTTTGCATCTGCTGAACATTCAAGATATTCTTGTTGGTTAATCGTATGATGGGCCGTGCACTTCTTCAATTTATCACAATAGGTAAGAGCAGGAATATGGTTGGGTGTACCACGGTAGGATTCAGCCCAAACCTCATGGCAGGTTCTAATTTGTTCTGGTGATTCAGGAATAAGATCACCCATGGCTTGTCCACTGCAAAAGAGAACTGAGAGTGCAATTGAAGAGAAGAGAGTCGTTTTCATTATTTTTTCCTTTTGATTTGTTTTCCTGTTAGGCGAGAAGCCATTTCTTTCCTTATTCTAGGGATACCTTTACGATTTTGTCAATCAGTTACCACTCCATTTGATGGGAAAGACGTGACATTAGTGAGAGTGTTGAAATAAACTTGCATGTCTTAAGGATTTTCTTTAAAACCCATGAGAGTGCCGAAGTAGCTCAGTTGGTAGAGCAACTGATTCGTAATCAGTAGGTCGGGTGTTCGATTCACCTCTTCGGCACCAGTAATTTTCTCCGAATATATCGAATCCTAAGGATATTAGAAAAAAGCGTGTATTCTCCTGATCAGTAACGAGAACAACAACTATTTCATCTCACTCAGGAGCTCTTCCTTCATCTTTTCAAGATCCTAAATTTTGCAGGCTCGCTGGCCCTCTTTCGGGTATTGTTGCTGAAAGTCAGTGACAGCCTTGATAATGCCTAATGAAAGCATCATCAAGTTTTTATCGATGTGGAAAAAATTGTGATGATGAAGCGCCAGCTGAAAACACACGCTCCCAGCTGGCACCAATATCATTTATAAAGCGAGAACCGCTTTGTTATCTGACTCACCGCATCCCATGGACCACAGAGGATCGCCGCAAAATACGTATGCTCGTCTTCTGATACTTTGGATGTCCTTTCCACTTGTTCAATCCACGTGCCGCCAGTCATGGTTTCGATAAAGGCAAGGTGGTCGATGTTTTCCTCCTTTGCTGTCAAGAGAGCTTTACGAATTTCTCCTGATTTGCCGCGCAAAATGATATAAGGCATGCCCGACATGGGCCAAACATTCCCGCTAGCATCTATGTTATCTTGTATAAACATCTGTTCTGCCCCATGGGTGGCGCCAAAAGAAAGCGAAGCATGTGCAATCGCATTCATGGCAACACCTGTGTCGATATCCTTGTTAATGATGGCAACGAGTTTTTTTTCAAATGTCGTGTTAGTTTTCTTGAGTTGAATCTGACTCATTTTTCTCTCCTATATTTGTTGCGTTAAAGTCTTAGTTTCTTTATACGAAAACACCATAAAACCAAGCACACCCATACCTAAAACAAACGGAATAACACTGATGCCGTACGCAAAGGCTTTCGCCATTCCTGCGCCTGCGCAAATATCAATCACAAATCCAATCAACGAATGGAATACATAACCGAAGCTCATGATAATCATATTTGCAACAGCCGTTGCCAATCCAACGACGTGTTCTGGAACGTAGGTGGAAGCCTTATAAATCGCGAGAATTTGATAAAAACAAGCAATGCCAACCAAGAATAAACCAATGGCCATCGTACCTACCGTTAACGACCCGCTGAGGAGAGCAATAAATACCGCCAACATAACAATCCCTGCTCCTACAATGCAATCCAAATAGCGTCCAGTTTTCTCTGTAATGAATCCAAATGCCGGTCCTCCAAAACACATACCCATATAAATCAGAGATGTTAGGTAGCTGGTGATGACCATATCAAAACCATATTCTTGCTTAAGATATTCAGCTCCCCACACATCAGCAAACCCTTCCATGGGACCTACCAGCATTCCGGCGAAAAAGCAGATGATCAAAAACTTTCCATTTGTAAAAACCGTTTTGACATCAGTCATAATGGTTCCTTCACGGGTTGGCTTTACGTTTGGCACAATAAAGTAAGTGATCCCGGCCAGAACGATTCCTAATCCTGCAAAGATTTGGACAACGGCTTTATATCCAAAAACATCACACATTTGAGCCACAGGGCCTCCACCATAGATGGCTCCCAATAAGCCGATGGTGACAGAAAAGCCTAACATTCGAGAAAAGTGGATTTCTGCAAAGGCCATTCGAATGATTTTGAATACCCCCAAAATGGCTGCAGATGAACCCATTCCAATAAGAAATCGCCCCACAATGGGGTAAACCCAATTATCAGAAAGGAGTATGGGCAGTAACCCTACCGGAATTAGCAACATGAAGGCGGTCATGACTTTCTTCGGGCCAATGCGATCCAACATAATCCCAATGGGTAAATGCATAAGAACATAGCCGATATAATAGATTCCTGAATACTGACCAAAGAGGGCCGCATCCATTTGGTATTGTTGCATGATGTCTTGGATCATGATGTTAGGCATCACGCGCATAATGTACTGATAGGCATAGAAAATGGAGGCGGTCACCCACATAATCCAAGCCACTTTTCTAGGAATAGACATAACTTTCTCCTCATAAAGGATTAAAAAACAAATACTTCCCTACAGAAACTAAGGTTTCAATTGGGATAATGATTAAAATTAAATATGTGTGATAATTGAATATGTTCCGCCTTAGCGGAGGAGGAGAAGTCCACCGAGAAGAGTAATTTGAAAAAATCTTTTGTCGCCAATCGACATTCGTGCTCTTTCGTTTGTTACATCGCTTAATAAAGCGTCTTCTTATTAAATAGGGATGTTTTGAAAAATGTCAACCGGTTATGAAAAACATAGGGAGTTTGGGTCGATGCGTTTACGTCTCTGGGAATTTCTTTTTAAGAAGCCAGAAAGACTGCCTATCTTATGTACTCCAACGGTTGATCACAGCCGCAATACGTTTCCCAAATACTTTTGCTGAGGCTTCATCACCAGGGCGAATAAGCTTGGACTTGTCTGGATCACTTGTGGCCATCAGTCCTAACCAAGAACCATCATGGTTAATGTCCAAGTCGTCCTTTGTATGCATGCTTCCAATATGATTAAAACCAGCCCATATCATGCCATGTTCCGCAGCAAAGATGGAGAGGCTTATCAGGGTATTCAGTTTATCCCCACTTGGCGAGGAGCCGATCGTAAAACCTGCAGCTATTTTGTCACCCCATACTTGTTTCAGCCATAATGACGAACTGGTCTTTTCAAGAAAAAACTTATATTGGGATGCAATGGATCCCAATCCTCATCACTTATTGTTTCGACATTAATAAGTTTTGCTTGGACAGATGGGTTTTGTTCCACTCCCTCTTTAATGAAAGAAGCGAGTTTTCGTGTGTGTCCAGAACCAGAATAGTAAGGAATGGCAATTTGTAACATATCTTCTCCTTTAGTAAGCAAATTTAGGAAAAACAATAAGACTTGTATAGCTCTTCATTTTTTGAGAATAAAGAAATAAAATCATTTAGATTAACGGAGAACGCAGTGACCACAATCATACCTGGGCTTTATCAACATTACAGTGGCAATTATTACAACGTCATGGGGCTGTGCCGCCATTCCGAATCCCTTGAAATCATGGTCGTCTATCAGGCTTTATATGGAGACTATCGTCTTTGGGTTCGACCCATTGATCTCTTTCTCTCAACGGTTGAGGACAATGGAGAAACACAGCCACGCTTTAAATTTATAAACCCCCTTTTTACCGACCCACCTACACTTCGCTAAACGAAAATAAAAAGCGCGAGGACTTTTATAAGCGGAAACATGGACACCAATTAAGTAATTTTCCGAGCGACAAAAAGAGATGCGGAGAAGCCTTTTAGTTTAGACCATGGATGGATTAATCAAGTCATGTTGGATTAAGAATGGTTTCCCCAAACTTCCCAGGCAGCTTCTATAGCTTCTTCCTCTGAAGGGAGGTAAGCAATTTCTCCTTTGCGTGTTCGGGCATATTCACCGAAGCGCTTCACACAGAAACCTCTATTCCCTTTGTTATCTGGAAACACATTAAGTTGCTTGATAAAGCGCTCAGGAATGGTCTCTTCTTCAGATGAGCTGTCTTCTTCAGATGAGCTGTCTTCATCGGATGAGCTGTCTTCCTCCGCGAGAAATCGAATTGCCGCCTGCTTCGCTTCTTGAGAATTTCGGAAATAATGTGTATTCCCATCTTCGTCAGGTACATACTTATTTCCATCAATTCGGGCGCAAAATCCTTTTATCCTAAATTTTTCCCCTGATAGAATCTCAATTCTACTTGTGTCCACATGGGCCTGTTGAAAAGAAGGCCTTGATCTTTTATTTCTGGTGGGTGTTTCAACGGGTTGTATTTTTGGTGTTGCTCTAAATTGTTGTCTCAAAGGATGGCTTCTTTGAAGAACATTTCGCGCGTCAGATCCACTGAAGGCTATCGAGAATTCATTGTTATTAGCGTCATGCGCGGAGCTATCGACAGCAGATAAGAAGTTAAAAGACCCTTCAAGTAAAAGTTCTCCATCAACACTGACTGATTTCGCATGAAGACCTTCGAGTGTTTTAAAGGAGAAATTAGAAAAACGTCTCTTTAAACTGTCTAAGTAACTAAAAATAGGGCCTTTTTCATCAGGCGTTCGAGAGCAAGGATCAGGTAGAGTTACAAGCGAAACCTGAACTCTCTTTAGTCTGAGAGCACCCAAAAGTTCATCTGAAAGAACAGACTTCAATCTCTCCAATCGTATAAAAGGTGAGCAGAGAACAACCTCTCTTTTTGCGTTGCAAAAAACTTCTTGTTCCAGGAACTGGTGATGTGCTTCGGGAGTGCCCATGAAGGATACTGTTTTTCCTTCACCAAGATCACCTTGTGCATAGGCGTAATTATCTCTATTTCGAAAAAAACGAGAAATTCCTTTTTGATTTCCATGAGCGACACTTTGATGGAAGTTGCTCATGCTCCAAATATCCTGACTGATTTCACCTGCAAATCCACCTGAAAGAACCCATGAAGCATTTAAACAGCCTTCCCACGGTTCAGAAAACCAATCATAAGACCCGATGGCCACACATTGATTGTCCCACATCAAGCACTTGGCGTGGGTTGTATTTTGCTCGAAACGTTGACATCTCTGTTCAAGGTTTTGAAAGCGGTGATACTCTTTCTCTGGGAGTACGGGTCGTTGTTGAAAATATATATAAACTTTCAATCCTTTGTTCGATGCGGCGATAAGAGCCGTTTCAATCTCTGGATCAAAAAGCACGGATGAATCTAGGTTATAGCTCGATATCATCAAATAATTTTGGGCAGAACGAAAAGCGGTAACTAAAAATCTCTTGTGCTCTTCAGGCGTTGAAAGATGGCGGATACTTGCAGGTTGAGACGTTGTAGAGGAAGTGTCCTCGTCATCATGTAATCCATATTTCCCGGCAAATGAAGTGTCCGAAATGATAAAAAGAGAAATTAAAACAAAAAACGAAATTATAAGATTTTTAAAATAAAGTGCTTTCAACGTACAATACCTCAATCAAATAAATATATAATTACTATATAGAGCAATTTTTATGGGTTTCAATCCAAAAAATCTAAAACTTAAGCCGAAATCAAATCTAGCCACTCTTGTTCTGTGAGAATATTCACACCCAGCTCTCTGGCTGTTTTCGCTTTGGATCCTGCGTCTTCCCCCATCACCACATAATCCGTTTTAGACGAAACAGAACTGGAAACTTTAGCCCCTAAAGCTTCAGCCCGGACTTTGGCTTCCGGACGGGTCATGTGTTGCAAGGTTCCCGTAAAAACAATGGTTTTATTTGCAAGGGGACTGGCACTCATATCAACGGGTTTTTCATCCAAGATGGTCACTTCTTTTTGTAACTCATCCAAGGCATAAAGATTGTGTGGTTCGTCAAAAAAAGCAATCAGATCTTCGGATACACTGGGCCCAATGCCATCAATGGAAATCAAATCGTGATAAGCTTCGCTGTTTTCATCTTTGGCGGCAATTATGGCGTTTTTCCATGCAGAAAAGGAAAGATAATGGCGTCCCAAAAGTTTGCCCGTGGCTTGACCAACTTGGGGAATGCCCAATGCATAAATAAAGCGATGAAGTTCGATCTGCCGCCGTGCATTAATCGATTTAAAAAGGTTCTGTGCTGACTGAGGGCCCCAGCCTTCACGATTGCGTAGGGGAGTCAGACTTTGTTTATCTCGTTCCTCAAGGGTAAAAATATCCTGTGGTGATTTGATTAGGCCTTCTTTATAAAAAGCTTCTACATGCTTGGAGCCAAAACCCTCGATGTCAAACGCATCTCGCGAAACGAAGTGACGAAGTCTTAAGGCTGCTTGGGCCGTGCAGATCAGACCCCCCATGCATTTTCGCGCGACTTCTTCAGGTAAGCGGACTGCATGAGATCCACAAATAGGACAAGTGTGTGGGAACTCAAAAGGCTGTGAATCTTGGGGACGTTTGTCTAAAACAACGCTCAGGACTTGGGGGATTACATCGCCGGCTCTTTGAAGGATTACTGTGTCACCCGCGCGAACATCTTTGCGCGCAATTTCATCTTCATTATGAAGGGTTGCACGGGAAACAACAACACCCCCGACGGTCACGGGCTCTAAGTCTGCCACAGGCGTTAGGGTTCCCGTTCGACCGACTTGAATAAAGATATTGTTCAAGCGAGTTTGCGCTTTTTGTGCAGGGAATTTATGGGCAACAGCCCAGCGTGGTGCGCGCGCAGAAAATCCCATCCGGTTTTGCCAATCAATGCGGTTGACCTTATAGACGATTCCATCAATGTCATAAAGGAGGTCAGCACGTTGAGATTCAAGCTCTCTGTAATAGGCCAAGACATCTTCACCATTTTTGCAAAGTCGAGCAAAGGGGTTTACAACAAATCCAGCTTCTTTCAATTTTTCAAGGAACTCCCAGTGAGTTTTGACCTGAAAAGGGGAGTAGTCATCGCAGGCATAGGCAAAGAACTTGAGTGGCCGGCTTGCAGTGACATGAGGGTCCAGTTGCCGCACGGATCCGGCTGCAGCATTTCGCGGGTTCGCAAATAAGGGAAGATTTTGCGACTCCCGTTCTTTGTTGAGTCTCATGAAATCTTCATGACACATATAGACTTCCCCGCGAATTTCAGTGGTTGGAGGGAAAGTTGACATCGTAACTTTCTTAGGGATGTCCATGAGTGTCTTGAGATTTGCTGTAATGTCTTCGCCTTCCGTACCGTCACCACGTGTAGCCCCTAAGGCAAAAAGATCATTTCGATAATCCAACGTGGCAGAAAGTCCATCGATTTTCGGTTCAGCAATAATTTCAATGGGTTCCTCTGAGGAGAGCCCCAAAAAGCGGCGGATGCGATCGAAAAAATCGTAAACGTCCTGATCTTGAAATGCATTATCAAGGGAGAGAACAGGTCTGCGATGTTTGACTTTTTTAAAGGGGCCTAAAAGGGGGGCACCGATGCGTTGACTGGGGCTATCTTCTCGGATTAAGTGGGGAAAGCGTTTTTCAAGCGCCTCGTTTCGGATGCGCAAATCATCATATTCAGCATCACTAATTTCCGGCTGATCTTTGAGGTAATACAACTGATCATGATGAGCAATCAATAGAGTTAGTCGTTTCAGCTCTTCTGTGGCTTGATCTTCTGTTAGCTTTTCGACTGCGACACCGCTGACGTCCATTAATTGACTCCCATGAGTCGTTTCGCTGCAGCACGTGCCTCGTCAGTGACTTGTTCGCCCGCTAACATCCGGGCCACTTCCTCATGCCGTTCGTGGAGGTTCAAAGTCTCCAAGCGGGTTGTTGTCTTGCCCTGTTCCACAATTTTATACACCACAAAATGTTCGGTTCCAAAAGCGGCGATCTGAGGGGAATGAGTAATTGCCAGTACTTGCATCTGATTGGACAATTGTTTGAGGCGTTCTCCCATGGCTGAAGCGACCGCCCCACCTGTTCCGCTTTCAATTTCATCAAAAATGAGTGTTGGTATTGATGCAGATTCGGCAAGAACAACTTTTAATGCCAGCATTAAACGAGAAAGCTCACCACCGGACGCAACCGTTGCAAGGGATCCTTCAGGCGTTCCTGGGTTGGTTTGAATATAAAACTCAATGCGGTCGATTCCTGATGCTCCCCAATCAGTATCGGATAAAGCTTCAAAATGAACACGGAAATTCGCGCGTTCTAACTTGAGGGGAGGAAGCTCTTTTGAAAGGGCCTCTTGAAGTTTCAAGGCTACTTGCTGGCGGTATTTTGTTAAAGTTTGTGCTTTTGAAACGTACTCTTTCTTTAGATCTGCTAGTTTTGCTTTTAGGGTTTCTAGATGTGTTTCTTTATGCTCTAGGGCTTCAAATTCAGCTTTATATTCCTTTAAAAATTGAATCAAATCAGTTGCTTGATATTTGCGACAGAGGGCTTTTAACGTATGTAATCTATTTTCTAATTCTTCGAGAGTTTGGCTGGTTCCGTCCACCTCTTTTTTCAAGGTGTTGGTATCTTCAAATATAGCTTGAGCTTCAATTAGAGCCCGGTCTGTCATCTCCATCAACGGTTGAATTTTTTCTGGAAGAAGCTCTTCAATGCGGCCCAAAGCTTTGTGGGATTGAGACAGAGTCGACATGGCAACCGTCATATTTTGATCAACGCTGTTCAAAGTTTCTGCAATCTTTGCTCGATGAGCGATGAGAGATTTCTCTCTCTCTAGCTCTTCTTCTTCGCCTTCGCGCAAGCCAGCTTTTTCCAATTCCTCAATAGCAAATCGTAAGATAGTTTCTCGTTCAAGGGATTTCTTCAACTTATCTTCAAAGGCGTGAAGTTCCTCTTTTGCAGCTTGATAAGCATGAAAGGCGTCAGAGGTGGGCTTCTTATCTATTTTTCCATAATGATCTAGGGCTTGGAGGTGATAACGGGCTTGCAGAAGATGATCAAATTGTCCATGAACCTCGACAAGTTCCTGTCCTAGTTTACGCATAAGCGTTTGGCTGATCACTTGATCATTTAGGAAGCATTTACTTTTGCCATCTCCATCGAGGGTGCGGCGAAAGATAATTTCTTGGTTTTCGGCTTGAATATCTTGATCTTTGAGTTCGTTCCATATGGGATGGTTCGTAGGTAATATGAATGAGGCTGTGACTTGGGCTTTGTCAGAACCCGTTCTGAGAAGGCGGGCATCGGCGCGTTCACCTAATGCTAGGCCGAGAGCATCTAATAAAATTGATTTTCCGGCGCCCGTTTCACCTGTTAAGACGCAAAGCCCTTTTTGAAAATCAAGGGTCAGGTCGTCAATCAGGACAATATTACGAATCGACAGTGTTTCTAGCATAATAACCTACTTTTATTAGGCCTACTTTATACGAGAGACGTGTGAAAAATAAATTAATTTTTTTTCGTAGGTTACGAATTCTTCATAAGCTTGCGTGTGAAGGGCATAAATCTTATGGGAAGTGAATTTTTCACAAGACCTTCTGATGACTTTCTAAACTTGATCATTACGAGCGATCCAAAATTGTTGTATGGACGTTTATCATATGAGTTCCAAATTATTTATGTTTCATTTTAGCATATTGAAACATAAAGAGTCGAATGGTAGGTATGGAGCATGTGTTTTTTAAAGGAATAGGTTAAGTATGAGTTTAAAGGTGTTCAATATTTCTATTGTTGTGTTGGGTGTTTTTATTTTTGCTGGAAATACAAAAGAATGCCGTGCGGGTGCATGGAAAGATATTCAGGAATCCGAAACATGGGAAAGTGTGAAAGGTCAGGTGAGCACGAGGATAGCACTTTGTAAGCTCCAAATGGCACTAACCAATGCTGATGTTGACAGATACCGACATAACCTATGGAACGTCCGTTTGGAGGCTGTTGGCAAAACAATGTCAGCTTATCCAAAACCATCAGCAGAAGCATTTAGCTTGATTGATACGACTGAAAGTGTTCAAGAAGCCAAACAAACGCTCGAGGATGAAAAAATGAGGATTCAGCAAATGGAAAACTGGGAGGAACCCGTTGTTGATCCTGATACTGGCGTTGTTTGTGAAACATATTCTAACGGACATTTGTTACCACAGAGTCGTTCCTCCGATGGTGACGATGGAGGAGATGAGAGAGACAGGAGAGAACAGGAATTTTGGGACAACTATAAAGAAGATGAGGCTACCGCAGTTGCGTTAGAAGTGTCTAAATTTGATCAAGGGGGACCAGGTGCGCGCAAGCCTTCGAGGCTTCCTCGGCCTAATTTTCCCAGAAATGTAGAGTCTGAGTAAATTCATGTTAGGCCCCCTCACTCGCAGCAAGCTGCGACCTCTTGTACGTTCGTAATAGTTCCTCGATCGGCAGCTTATCATATCGAAGAACTATTACGAACGTACAAGAGGTCGACCCGTAGGGTCGGGAGAGGGGTTTAGAAGATAAGCATTACTATAGTTTGTTTGAGCATCTCTAAAATTAATCAACACTAAATTTCTTGAGAGGAAAATTCTTGACTTTCTAGTTCCCTTTATCAATAGTACCTCTACATCTTTTATCAAGAAAACAAATTTATGAATAACATGACCTTAATAACAGCCTAGCAGCCCGCTTAATCCTCCCCATAGGATCACTTTTATGGGGCCGCTGTTTGTTATTCATTAAAAAGGTCGTAACCATGATTAAATTAGAAAATATCACTGTCCGAATTGCCGGACGTACTCTCATCGAAGATCTCACTCTTACCCTGAATGAAGGCCATCGCTACGGCCTTGTCGGGCGGAATGGCACAGGAAAATCAACTTTCTTCAAAGTACTTTTGAAAGAGCTTTATCCCGACGCAGGAAATATCGAAATTCCTGTGCGCGTGACCATTGGACATATTGCTCAAGAAGCACCTTCTGGCTCGACAACTCCTCTTGAGGCCGTTATGGCAGCCGATAAAGAACGGCTGAAGCTCATGACAGAGTTGGAAGAAGGAACTGAACCTGAAAAAATGGCGGACATCTATGATCGTCTTATCGCCATTGATGCGTTTACGGCTGAAAGCCGGGGTTCGGAAATTCTAAGTGGTCTTGGGTTTTCCCAAGAGATGCAGAATTCAGCACTTTCAACTTTTTCCGGTGGATGGCGCATGCGTGTGGCCCTGGCGGCCCTCTTGTTTTCCAATCCCGACTGGTTGCTGTTGGACGAGCCCACCAACCACCTTGATCTGGAAGCTAGCCTTTGGCTTGAGGAATATCTCAAGACCTATCCAAAAAGTTTGCTGATTATCAGTCACGATCGACATCTTTTAAACAATGTCTGCGATCGGATCTTGTTTTTGAATAGTGAAAAAATTCAGTCTTATGGGGGAAACTTTGACACCTTTACAAAGACATGGAAAGCTCAACAGGAAACACTGAAGGCTCAACATGTAAAGCAGGAGGCCAAGAAAAAGCACATGATGGCGTTCGTGACGCGATTTGGAGCAAAGGCCACCAAGGCAAAACAAGCTCAGAGTCGTCTCAAAGCGATCGCCAAAATGGAAGAGCTGCCAGATATCATTCATGATCCAGAGGTCAAATTTGACTTTCCAAAACCAGAAAAGCTAGCGCCACCCCTGATTGTTCTCGATGATGTAAATGTAGGTTATCAGGATGATATTCCCATTCTTAAGAAACTATCACAACGCATTGATGAGGAAGATCGGATTGCGCTTTTGGGGGCGAACGGGAATGGAAAATCAACATTTGCCAAGTTGATTGCCAGTCGTTTGACGCCACAAAAGGGAGAGATGCGCAAATCCGGTAAGTTGAAGGTAGGTTACTTTGCTCAGCATCAAGTCGAAGAATTTGATCTTCAAGCAACTGCTTTTGATCATATCGTTCGAAAGGATAGGCACATGTCTCCGACAGTTGCCCGTGGCCAATTGGCACGATTTGGTCTTGCAGGCCCAAAAGCAGATGTTATCGTCAAGAATCTATCGGGTGGTGAAAAGGCGCGCCTAAATCTTGCGCTCATTTCCATGGACAAACCCAATATTCTGATTTTGGACGAACCTACAAACCATTTGGACATGGACTCTCGCCAAGCTCTCATGATGGCACTTAATGCTTTCGATGGTGCGGTGATTCTGATTACCCACGACTGGGATATCCTCTCCTCTACCATGGATCAACTTTGGCTTGTGGCCGATCACAAAGTGGAACCCTTCGATGGGGATCTTGAGGACTATCGGAAGATGGTGTTGAAAGGGGATAAGATTGAGTCAAAAAAAACCAAAAAAGAGAAAGCACTATCATCATCTTCTCTTGAGCGAGATGTCAAAGAGGCGCGCCTCAAAGTGGAAGGTTTGACTGAGTCTCTGGTAAAGGTACGAGAAGAGTTGGATAACCCGGAACTTTACAGCCATCATTCAGAAGCCTTGACCGGTCTTATGAAAAAGCAAATGGACATTGAGAAAGAACTCATTCTCGCGGAAGAGGAATGGTTGAGGCTGGAGGAAAAGCGTGATGAAATTTAGTCATGGCTTATAGAATACTATCTTTCACTCATACATTCTTTCGTTATTGTGTGATAGTCTAGCTTTCGTTCAAGAATTATAAATCCTCTCAGTGAACCCTTCCCTGTAAATAGAAAGGCATAGGAAATACCGTCAGTACTGAACCACCAATCCTCTAATTTTGTTCTTCCTGTGAGTTTTAAAAACTCATCTTTAAGATCTGCAAAGTAAGCTATATCTAAGATATTTCTTATGCTCAAATCATGGGGGTTAGGTTCAGTCGTATAGCCTAATATATCAAGCTTTGCTTGGAAGTCTTCGTTTTCAAGGGAAACTGAGCTTTCGTAGACTTCTCCATTCTTTATGGGGCCTTTTAATTGAGTTAATACATATTTTTTAACAGACTCTTTGTGTGGCATTAACCTACTCTCCTGTTCCAGCAGGCCAACCAAAAAGCTAATTTGACGTGTTGTCGATTGACATTGTTTTGCTAGAGCATGAACAAGCTTTTGGTTTCCTGGTGTAAATTTATTCTCTGAGTAGTCAAGATTATCGAGTATGCTTTCTGACTTTTCAATGATGCACTTCTCAACTATTTCGCATTCACTTTTCGAAGGTATTTCTTTTGCGAGAGCTTGTGCTAATGAACTGATGACAAAGCTGCAGGAAAGAAATGATATCAAATATTTATACATTTTAGATCCTCATGATGAAGCAGCCTGTGTCGTTACCTTATCTAAACAAGCTTAAAATTCAGTTAATCTGTTTACATCCAGGATAAAGTAAGGACCCTCCACCTCTGGTGGAGGGCTGGGAAAGTTAAACAATATATGTATATATCTCTACGCTTGGATCACGGAGTGAAACAAGCGGAGAGGTTATTAATTTATTTTCAAGAGTTCTATGATAAAGAAATGACAAGGC
>CAYRHD010000004.1:0-82488 GCA_964424065.1 uncultured Alphaproteobacteria bacterium | reverse complement strand
AAAAGTTGAGCCTGATAATCAACAAGAATCTCAAGACACCTCACCGGACGCTAACGGATTAAGAAAGGGACATGGCAGAACAATGTTCCCCAAACATCTGCCTCGGCACTTTATTCATCACGAACTCAAAGGATCAGAGCGTCAGTGCGATTGTTGTGGAAGCTTTATGAGCCACATTGGTGAACAGACGTCTGAACAACTCGAAGTCATTCCGGCTAAAGTGTATGTCATTCAACATATTCGTCACAAATATGCTTGTAAGACCTGTCAGGATAAGGTTGTTATCGCGAAACTACCTGATCAACCTATTGATAAAGGAAAAGCAGCTCCCGGAACTCTTGCTGAAGTTCTCGTGAACAAATACAAAGATCATCTTCCTCTCTATCGTCAATCACAACGGTTTGCTCGATTTGGTATTCATATTTCACGCTCAACTTTATGCGATTGGGTGATGCAATCTGCAAGTCTTCTTTCTCCTCTTGTTGATGCGATGAAAGAGAGAGCTCTTATTCCTTCACAACATCTTTTTAGTGATGACACACCTATTAGGACATTACGAGTAAATGATGGAGATACCAAAACAGGGCGTTTTTGGATTTATGCATCCAAGGGAAGAGACGAATATCCTGCTTGTACAGTTTATCAGTATACACCTAATCGAGAATCGGGCGGCCCTCTTTCTTTTTTGAAAGATTTTAAGGGATATTTTCAGGCCGATGCTTATGCTGGATATGATCGTTTGTTTGCAAATAAGAATAAGAATGAAATTATAGAAGTCGGATGTTGGGCCCATGCTCGCCGAAAGTTCTTTGAAGTTGCACAACTCAGCAAAAAAGAAGGATTAGCTCATAAAGCGCTCGAATACATTCGAGAACTTTATGAAATCGAACGAAAAGCCAAGGATGTATGTTTAAAAGTGGAAGACATTCATCAATGGCGTCAAACTCATGCTCCGCCTATCCTCAAAAGCTTTCACACGTGGCTTAAAGAACAACAAAAAAGGGTTTTGCCACGGACCGCGTTAGCAGGGGCTATAAACTATGCATTAAATCACTGGGAGGCTTTCAATGCATATCTTCTTGATGGAGCACTTGAGATCGATAATAATCGATCTGAAAGGGGCATAAGACCCTTAGCATTGGGTCGAAAAAATTACCTCTTTGTCGGGAGCAAATCAGGGGGAGAAGCCGCAGCAGTTATCTACTCTCTCCTTGCAACATGCGAACAGCATGGAGTTAATCCATGGGAATATTTAAGAGATGTTCTCACTCGTTTGCCAACCCATCCTTATTCAAAAATAGATGACCTCTTGCCGTATCATTGGGAAGCTTCCACAAAAGCTATCTCCTTTGATGATTTGTTTTTGAAGCAAGCAGCTTAAGTCTATTTTAAGAATTAAAATCGATTTCTAACTAAGAAAGAAGACTTAACGAGATACCTTATATCGGGTATATTTTTTTAAATATGCTTAAAAATTAAGAAGTATGATGTTAAGGCAGCAAATTGAATTTCGAATGAGGGTTAAAAATCTGTCAGTTGCTCAACTTGAAAGATTAGCTGGGCTTAAAATTCATGCGGTTAGAAACATTCTTAAAGGACGAATTAAGAAACCTAATGCTGAAAATCTTATGGCTATTGCAGCTGTTTTAGATTGTTCACTTGTTGATCTGCTTGATAACTCAAATTCAAGAGTAAAAAATTTTAAGGGGAAGAAGCTGCCTCTTTCCACGAACGATCTTAAGCTTTTGCAAGAATGTCTACAAGCTGTTTTTGAGTTTATAAAGAGCAATGAGCTAACTATTTCTGTAGAAGATTTTTTAGAGTGTAGCTCAAAAGTTTATGAATACTCTGTCTTTGAGGAGCCTAGAGAGGTAGATTCTAGGTTTTTGAGGTGGATATTAAAGAACTTATCTAATTTCATATAGCTTTTGATAATTTATCTAAAAAATCATTTAAATTTCTTAAACCATAATATAAAATATCTTTAAAGGTCATAATGGCATAAAAAAATTTATGAAATGGATTAGAATAAAATATATTTCAAATATAAGTAATAATTTTTTAATTAAAAAAATATACTTTAAAAAATTCACTGTATTCTTTTTTCTTTTTTTCTTCTTTATTTTCCAAACTGTCAATGCTCTAATTTTTATTGATGTAGACGAGTTTTCCTTTGAAGGAGGAGCAAAAGGAATTCGTGTGGTTTTTTATGATACAGATCAGCAAAAATATTTATATGCAGGCTATCATAAACCTAATAGTTCCTCAAAAAGTAGACGAAATGAAACAGAATTAATGTGTAATCATAAAGGATTTTCTTTTTTGCTTTCTGGCAAAGTAGTCCCTCCAAGTAATTTTAACCAAAATGAACACATTATTTGCACAATAGGTCCTATAGAGTTCACTGATGAACATGCGAGACCAATGATTGTCGGAGAAAAACAAATATTATCTCCTGTATCAAGTGCTGGGCAAGGTGAAAAAATTTTTAACACTCTTAAGTCAATCACATCTAATATTCTTTCACCTGTATTCTACGTAGATATTAATGGTGAAAAGAGAGACTTCAAAAGTATTATTTCTGATCCTAATAAAAATTCACAAGAAAGGAGAAATTTAGGGGAATTAGCCACTAATATGACCATGGTAGCTTTTGGTTATAAAAAACTCTCTTCTCAAAATAATAGTGATCAGAATTTTGATGGAGTATATGTATCAAATTTTGGTGAAGGTTGGTTGTTTCTTACAGAATCTAAGTGCTGGGCTAATAAGAAATCGGCAGAAAGCTTCTGGAAGGAAGATCTCCATGAGAGTGAAATTTCTAGAAAAGTTAAGCAATTAGAGTTTCCCGAAACGAAAAGAGTATTAGAGACATTCATTGAAAGGGCCCCTGATAGGATATGTTCTTTTGTTCATCGTATTAAACCAAATGGAGAATCTCAATTTTATGTGCGAAGGATGGATGTAAACCTTTATAAAATTCTTTCTGGAATAGAATGCTTATCTTCGACTTCTTCTGAAGATCTAAAAAGGGAGATGCTTAATCTTGTGATGACAAGAATGGGAAGAGCTAGTGAACATTTACTCGGCCAAGTTTTAGAGTCAACAAACGATAATTCAAGAGAGATTATAAAAAAAGATAATAGTTCATTCACAGATGAATCAGAAAGCATAAAGGGAAGCCATAAAAAAGATAAAGGTATAAATGCAAATACTTCAACCTTAACATTTGCTAATCAACCTTCTACTAAGGAAAATTTATTAAAATTATTAAACATAATTAACAATAAGGACAAAGATCCTCGATACACAAAGGTATCATATGAAAACATAGGAAAGTTTTCGGGTTATAAATCAAAGAAAACAATACAAAAGATTTTTAATGATGAGGGATCAGCAGATTCTATTGAAAAGATTTGGGAGGCTCTTACAATTCGCTTTGATGAATTTTGTAAAGAATATAATCTTCCTAAGGAAGTTATTTTAGGATTGTATTTTAAGTGATTCAGAGTGAAAAAATGAAGATACAATTAATAATGAGTGGTGATGTAATGGCCTATTAAAAAAATGCAGACGTTATATAAAAAATTTAACAAAAAAAGGAGAAGGTACTAAATGACAATCACAAAAAAACAAAACAAAGACAAACCTTTGCAAGAATTTTAATCATTTGTATATTAAGGATTTTGCTGATTCTGATATACTAAATCAGCTCGGACCTAATTTTAATCCTTAATGAAGTCACAAATTAATTTGGATGTTTTCTAGAAGATGAAGGCAACATTGCTGAAGCCAAACAATGGTACTTAAAAGCTATAGAACAAGGAGATGCTCGTGCTGAGAATAATCTCGGGCTCCTTCTCCAAAAAGAAGGTAACATGGATGAGGCGATGAAACTCTTTCGAAGTTCTGCTGAAAAAGGAGATGTTCACGGACAGTTCAATTTGGCCGAGTGTTTTGAGAAACAAGGGAAAGATACGCTTGCTAAAGTTTGGTATAGAAGAGCTGCAGACCAAAATCATATAAAAGCAAGACAGAAACTCAGAGTTTTTGGGGTATTTTAAAATAGTCAAATTTTTGTCACAACGAGAGCGGTTGCATAGGGTAAATTCGAATTATCTCATGGTAAATCCTAATAATGTCAAACTCATATTTTTTACATACTTTACAATTATGTACTATAAATTTATAATCATGCAAACAATGTAAGATTTTTATAAATAAAAAATTATGAATAGAAATATTAGAACACTTTTTATTTTCTTATTTATTTATATTTTTTCTTTGTTTCCATCTCAAGGAATTATTGTAATTGATTTTGAAGATATTACCAGTGGGAAAACACGCATTATTGCGCTCAACACAGAAACTCAGCAATTGCTTTTATATAAAGAAGTTAATGGTACATCAGCTGATGAAATAGAGGGACATAAAGTAAATCTTTCTTCCGAAAAAGTTTACGTGCAACTTTTCACGGATAGCCATGAATTAATGATCGTCAGATCAAGATTCGAAATTGTTTGTCCAGAAGGTTATGATTACGATCATATGGTTGATGATTTCTTATGGGCCTCTGAAGAAATTAAAGTAAAAAGCCCAAAAAAAATTCAATCCATTTTACCAAAACCAAAGAAAAGAGAAGCTCAAGATCATGGTTTTCCTATTTCTATAGAAGGAGCAAAAGGTGTTAAGACTTTAGAGAGTCTGAGTAAAGATGATAAGGGAAACTTAGGTGAACTTTGTGCAACTTTAACGATGCTTTCTTTTGGGTATATCCAACACCCCTCAAAATATGGAGGAGACAATGGTTTTGATGGTGTTTTCGAATCTTGCACTAATAATTATCTTTGGCTGACACAATCGAAGCAAGAAAAAAAACAACGAACAGCTGCGAATATTATGGACCGTTCCTTAAACGAGGGAAAAATATTTGAAGTAATATCTGAAATGAGGAAAAAAGGGGAACAAGAAGTACAACAAACAGCAGCTTTAATATCAGAGTATCTCGAAGAAAAACCTGAGGCAGTTTATAAAATGACTTACAGGATGATGGATAAAGGTTTCGCTCAGTGCCAAACTGAACCTGTAAGTATGCACGAACTCTTAAAACATGGAAAATTTATTGGGGCTCCTGAAAAAGAAAAAAGAAAAGCAGTGAGAAGGAGTCTCCAACACTGCGAAGAAAGTCCTCAAAGTCAATTTGTATTAGCCTTAAATACCATTTCCTTAGCTTCAATTTCTAAAGAAGAAGCCTTTAGGTTGTTAGGACAAGCATACGATGAACAAGCGAATACCGCTACGACTACACCAGAAGTACATATCTCGCCTCTTCCATCGCCTACAATAAAAGTTGAAGAAAACGTTCAGACCTCTCCATCTATACTAGCCGCGCCCAGAGAAGAAGGAGCGTCAAATTTGCCAATACAGAGACAAGGGCACGAAAACCCAATGCAAGTTTATAATCGTGATAATCTTTATAATTTTTTAAACTACCTAAATAAATCAAAAAAGCAGGGCAAACGGGATATTGCAGCTAAACTTGAGGGTGTGCGGGATGGATCTGCTTCAAGTATCCAAAGGCTTTGGAGCGATAAAGCTCATAATCTTGAAAGGGATTACAAACACGTTTGGAATGGTCTTCTCTCAAATTATTCTGAAGAGTTTCAAGAATGGTTATCCCAATAATATTTAATGGCTCTTAACATAAAAAAAGGACTAATTGTGTGAGAAAATTATCAATCTAACAAGACACAACAAAAAAGGAGTAATTTTAAATAGTCCTTTAAAGGCTGAAGTCAGCGTTTTTTATGAGCAAAATATGCCTAAGAAAGATCTTAAACTCAAGATTATTCCATTTTCTTGTCTGTCTCTATATTTACACCATCTCCTCTTTTTTCTTTTGAACGTTTTTATCAGAATGAACAGGGTATTTTCTCTTTTTCTCAGGCTTTAGAAGAAAGGATTCTTTCTTTATGGAGGAGGTACTTTGATAGGACATTTGAATCTTCGTGCAAGGAATATCTCCAGGGAGTCTGACATAACATTCAAGATCATTGAGTTGTGAAAGCTCTGCGGGCATCACGAGAGGTTTTTGGCGAGTTTGACGACTGAGAGACACTCCATCTCGCGTGTGATGAGCTCCAAATGAAATATTCTCCTGAGGCTCAGCTTCTTCTTTGTCTCCAAGTACTTTCGAGATCCACTGTTGGGTGGAAGGCTCTGTACATCTAAAGAACACTTTCGTATTAAAGAGGTCTAACACAGCATCTGAAGCATTTCTCCCATATATCTCTTCGAGTTGAGGCTTGCTCTGGAATCCCACTAAAAGACATCCTCCATATTTTCGACTTTCCGCGAGCCCGGCTTGAAGGCGTGGAAGTTTTTGGAGAGCTGCCAACTCATCCATAACAAACCAAAGACGCCGCTCACGATTTTCAGGAAGAACCATGAGGGCATTCAGAGCAATATCCATCCATGCAGAGATGAGGGGTCTTAAGGTTTCCCGTTGGTCAGGGCGTGCCGTGATAAAGAGCCATCCTTCAATTTTCTGCGGATTTGGCTTGCAAACCATAGAATCGCCCTGTCCCTTATCGCTGCAAATCAGCGAAAGCGGATTCATAACCCAATTTCGAATAGAGAACGATTCTTTTGTTGGCTCCAACTGTCTCAAGCTTTCGATTTGAGAAGAGAGAACACTCCGTATGGAATGGGTGGTTTTTTCGTTATTCTTAAAAGCAAATGTAGCTGCCTCTGTCCCTCGAAAGAAATCTTCAAATTCTCCATCCGTGGAGCTGAGAAGAAAAGTATAGAGCTTTTGGACGTTTGTATTTTTGTGAGCTGCATATTTGCGGAGCGTTGTTTTTAAAACAGCTCGACTGGCATTGTCCCAAAAAGGATCTCTCGATCCATCTTTAGGTTGGATCATCGCTTCGGCAAAGACATCATAATGTGAATCTAGATGGCAATCAGCCCAGGGATGCCAAGTTTCTGAGCGGGTATCTAAAGGATTGAGAATAATATCTGTATTTTCGTTATAATAGCGAGAGACATAATCCCCTGTAACATCGAGAACAATCGCTCTGTCTCCCCGTTGTCTGATTTGAGAAAGCAATATATGAAAGGCATTGGTTTTTCCTGACCCCGTGGTTCCGGTAACGAGGATATGGGATGTTTCCTTGTCTTTTATAAGAGGAAGATTTTCTAAGTGAAGATCAGAGGCCTCTCCCTTCTTCTTAAGAAGACGGACCAACTCCTTCCAAGGAACAAGGGTATTCCCTCTTTTATGTTCAGGTTTTTTCTGCAATCGCCCTAATACAAACCAAAGAGCCATAATCAAGAAAAACACGACCCCTCCAAACCGGAGGCTTTTGTAAGCGGCTTTTAGAAGATACCGTTCAACCTGCTGAGTCGTTTTTATTAGAAGGGGATCTTTTAAGATACTGCTACAGCGCCTCTTATAAGGTTTCCCAATCTTTGGTGTATAAACTTGAAAAAGTTCCTTATGCTTTGTATCGGGCGTTGATGCGAACATAAATTTGGCCCAGTAAGTTTCATAAGCCATCTGCCAAGCATAAGGAGGAACGCGTTGACATTGCCAAGCTAAATAACCGCTTCCAGCGAGAAGGGCTCCTAAAAGACCCGCAATAAAGATTTGTTTGAGCATCCTTAGTTGATGAAGATGAACTTGTCCGCCTTGAGTGATTGTTTTAAAAAAAGCCATTATTTTTCCTCTTTGGGTTGATGGTTAACAGACGCTGAAGCCACAGAGGCAGGTTTAGCTTTAGACGAATCTCTTGATCTAACAGTCTTATAAATATCAACGGCTGCTTCCGAGGTGGAGTTCCACACTTGTTTCGCATTTCCCAAGATGACGTTTTCAGATCGAGCAGCATCAACCTTCGTTTCAAGAGAAGATTGGGAATTGTTAATTCCTTCATGTCGGGCTTCAAGACGAGCTTCCACTTCTGTTCGCTTTTGAAGAATTTCATTCTTGATAGAAGAGCTCGTAACTTTTTCAGGTGTTAGCCCCAGCTCTTTTCCTTGTTGTCCAATTGATTCTTTATGCTGGTTATGGTGTGACTCCAGAGAAAGTTGATTGGCTTTGAAAGAGGTTGATTTTGTGGCGTACTGATCCTGAAGGCCCTGTTGACTCTCTCCAGTAGAAACGCGCTGAATCTCATATTGAGGGTTGTCTTTCTTAAACCCTTCCAAATAAGTTTGATAGTCTTCTCCTCCGGCTTTGAGAATGGCTGCGGCTTGCATCATGCCCATGGGGCTGGAGGCTTGCTCAGGCCCTCTATTGACAGGTTGCTTGGCCACATACTCCAGGAAAGGATGGGTAATATCGCGGGTTTCTTGAAAATCTTTGCGTTGACTGCTGGCAAAAGCGTCAGACGCTTCTTTGACCCGTGTGTGAGCCAATGAGGCTTCTTCTCTCAAGTGATTTGCTTGATTAAGACTTGCATGGGCTCCTGATGCGAGTTCAGCTCCTTGAGTATCATTCTTACTTTCCATAATGGATTTGGATGCAGAAAGGACGGAATCAAGGCTATAGCTGTATTCCTTTTGTTGAGCGATAGATTTAGCTTTTTGGAACTGCTCTTGATGAGATGTGGATCCAGAAGTCGTTGTACTGATACCCGCACTTACATACCAATCCGGAGTGTTTGCTTTGACAGCAACCGCAATTTCGTGAGCTCGAGACTGGGAAACTCCAAGACTCTCACTAATATCTTTTGTAAAGTTTGTATGATCTTGAAGAGCTTTGGATTCATTGGTTGTGAGGGTATTGCTATAATTTTCGTGTTTGGAGAGGTCAGAGCCTAAACGTGAGAGAACGTTTGATGTCTGTTGAAGAGCTGATTCCATGGACTGTCCCGCAGCCATATTTTTTGACTCCGCTAAACTTTGCGCTTCATGAAGGCGTTGTTGATGTTCTTGACTCGTATTCACAGAGGCCATGAGCTTTAGAGGAAGGTTAGGAATGGTGTGATCATGGACGGTTTGCGTTCCCCCTCCAAAAGAGGATTGCTCTATTCCAGACGCTGAGAGGGCCTTAAATTGAGAATCACTATAGCTGGGGCTTGTATGATGCTGGAAAGCCGTTGTGTTCTGATAGGCTTGAGTTCCTAGAGACACATTCCCTAAGCTAATGTTTCCAGAGACGGCTTCTGAAGCGACAGAGCTTGCAGAGGATTGCATAGCTGATCCCAAATGATGAGCAAGGCCCACAAAAGCACTCGCTCCTTGTTTGAGTATTCCGTATGATATAAAAGGAATACTCATAGCGAGCCACGCCGCAAGGGTCACCATATCCGCATTTGCGTTAATAATTGCAGATGAGTTGAGAAGCGTAAGCCCTTGAGACCCAATGAGACTGCTTGTTTCAGATCTTCCATAGAGGGTCATAATCAAATTTAAGACCGCATAGAGGGGTGCCCAGAGTTGCGTCCACACCAAAATCCCAAAGTAGGTACTGATGATCTTATATCCATTGGGCAGAAGAGCTAAAACAACGATAAAGATAAAGAGGGCATAGCTAAAAGCTTCGATCACATTCTTAAACAAGGGAAGAGTTCGTGCAGCAATATCTCCTGCAATAGCATAGGTTGATCTTTGCTGAAGCAAGGCTTTGGTTGCCGCATAGTTCTTACTTGATCCCAGTTCAGAGAGCTTATTGTTGGATGATTCTTCAATCGCATGAATAATCATCTCTTGTCTCAGAATATCCATGGCAGAATTGGCAAGTGTCGTCGATCCCATCAAGAGACGCGCACTTCCTAAAAGTCCTGTATTAAAGGCAGATTCCGTTAAGGTTCGATTTTGAATACGACTTCCATAGATAGATACAGCCCGTTTGATTTCTGAGTTCCACAAGGTATTGAGCTTTTGAGCGCCTGCTTTACATGTAACAACGGAACCAGGGCTCTTTCCTTCTCGGTACATAAATCCGAGAACGGGAGAGGCTTGGCTACTCACCAGTTGCCAAATGTCAGGTGTGTTTTGAAGATCAGAGAGAGTATATTTATGGCCTATCATCACGTCATAGACCAAACACTGGTTCACAAACCTCTCCATGTTTCCTTTGAAGAGGGGATCCGTAATGCGAAACTGTCCCAATTGAAGCATAAGAGAGGAAGCAAAGACTGTTCCTGTTTCATGATAAGGCATGTAATCTGGAAGACTAAAAACAGATTCAACTTTTTCCGTAATGGTTTTGCCTGCATGACTCACAAAACTGGCAAAGACGCCTAATGTCAGAGGAACGTTATCAATCTTAAATCTCTCCTTTGTAAGAGGATCATGAATAAACACTGTAGTTTTAGGAAGAAATAGAAGATTTGTGGCAATCACAACCCAGAGAATCCAATGCAGGCCTTCCACAATACTGCTTCGAAAGAACATCAGAATGACCGTATAAACAAGACCCACCATGAGACCCACACGAATCAAAGGCATCACCATCCCTGTTGAATCTTGTTTAAAAAGAGCAGCTATCCCATTAAAGACAAGAGCAAAAAGTTCTCCTCCTCCATAGGTGGTGATCACATGATCCATGTCATTCGCTCCCGCTCATGACAGTCATCAGAAACCAGTAATCAGTGATCAGATAGATTTTAGAAGTCGCTAAGGTTTTATCGCTTTTTCTTAAATTTTGAATCATTTCTGTTTTTCCTTTCTTTTCTGATGACTGATGACTGATCACTGCGCAGCTTGATGGGAGATAAACATATTCTGCAGTTTTGATTCGATCTGCTGAGTTCGCTCAATGAGCTCTAACGTAATCGCCATTTGTTCAAAAAGAGCCGTTCTCTTGGTAAAGAGAACTTTTCTTGATTGAGCAATACCAGACCTGAAAGCTTCTACCTGATGATCATTAATTTGAGAGTTCTTCAGTTGTGTTACACTCTCCCAGACAACAGCCAGCACTTCATCCAGATATTGAAGGAGAATATCGTGAGCTATGGCTTCACTAAAGTTAGCAATATTCAAAGGAGCCCCTCCTCCTTTAAAGGCAGATTCAACAGCAATGATTTTTAAAACAGGAATCATGGTTGAATTGACAAAGGCTTTTTGCTCGACTGATAAGGCTTTATCTTCTCTGACATTGTCAGAAATCGAGTAAAGGAGTTTCTGAACTCTTCCATGAAGGGCCTTTGCTTCTGGCAGGGTAACTTTTTGTGTTGTGGGATTAAGACACTGGGCCTCTCCATAGTTATCACATTTATAAATCTCAGCGGGGACATTTCCTTGGACAAGGGCCGTGATCAGATTCGCGTCCCCGCTTTTAGAGGGAAGAACTTTCACCTCCATGGTTTGGCCTTGCCTTCGAGAGAGAATCGTTCCTGAAATCGTCATAAAAAATTCAGCCAGTTGAGGATCATGGGCTAAAAAAGAGTTTTTCTGAAGTGCTTTCCAGGCAATATTGAACTCATCTCCTAAAACATCTCTAAACTCGGGTTTTTGGTTTTTTTTAGAGTTCGTCGTTTCTCGCTGTTGTTCAGACCCACATTTTTGACGACTTTGCGCCCAGTCACTAACAAGCCCAAGTTCTTTTCCCATGGCATTACAAAGCAGTTGGGAAGACGCGTCTGTTTGTGGCCACACTCCTCCAACTAAAGTTGCTGCCGCTTCACAAGAATTAATATTTTGATTGGTCATCTCTTGCACTTTAGCGGAGAGCTCATCTAGGACCGATTTAATCTGTGGAGTGACTGTTGCAAGGGCAAGGTTAAAGGCATATCCAGCAGCATTACTGCCGATATTTCTCAAAAGCTGGGTAAATTCTCTCGCATTGATGTAACTAAACCCTCCGAGAAAGAGATCAATCCCTCCACACCCAGCTCGATAGTGGGGAAGCTGGAGCGTAAACAAATCAGGATTATTGACTTTTGAGCGAGCAAATACATTTCCCCCTGTATAATATCCTCCTGTTTGATCTTGGTATCCTCCACTACTTGTGACATTATTGGCCATTCCTAAACTTTGAAAGGCTTTCTCAAGATTGGCTTCCATGCCGGCTTGTAGAGAACGATTCATAAGAGAAAAATAGAGAATCAAAGAAAGAAATGTTTTTAGAAACTTCATTTGCTTTTTCTCCTCGTCATCTCATCTTGAAGCTGTGTTAATAGCTCCACACGTTGCTCAATTTCACTCATTGAGGTCATACCGTAAGCCAGAGGAATGAGCTTCCCGCTCTTGGGGTGAAGAGCAATCAGAGCAGGCACATGTGTAATTTGGAGCTTCTCAGCGATGCCATTATCGCGTTTGGCTTTTGGGAATTCGGGTAAAGTACCTCCATCTAAAGAAATTGGGAGCACTGACCAGCCATAAGCTTGGGCAAAGCTCTTTACAACCGGCGCAAACGCATGACAGTAGGCACATTCTTTTCGGAAGAAGAAAAATAGCCCATATTCTCCGGCTAGCTTCTTGATTTTATCTTTAATCTCTTTATTTTTTTGCTGGTAATAAATTTGACGGGCATTTTGATCAACAGGGTAGGTCAACGTTTCATCTAAAGATGGGTTGGTCATCACAACCTGCTTCCAAGACTCAGAAAACTTCTGACTCTGATCCATCAAGGCCTTTTGAGCCAATATATAAGAAATGATATTTTCTTGATTGGGTTCCACAATCGCGGCGTGAAGCTTTCGCTCGAGTTCTTTTCTTTGATTTTCGATGTTCTCCGTAGGAGATATCTTCTTCTTATTTTTATTCTGGTGACTGCTTTCTGGATTCTGATCATGTTCAGGAAGTGTCGCGTACCAGTGCCATCCTTCAGCATGCCGCTCAAAGAATCCTGACGATTCACAGCTTTTTTGTTTCTGACATGAGGTCTTTACTTGATTTTCAGACAAACTTAAAAGTGTTTCATTCCCTATAATGAACAACGTTCCTAACCCAAGAATGAAAGCTTTCTGAGCACTGATCACTGACTTCTGATTTCTGCCAAAGGCTCTCATGCTTCATTCCTTTGATTTGGCTGATTCATTTTTGAGGGTTGCATGCCTTTCTGTATGGTATTGAGCCTTTCCTTAAGGGTATCGCTCGTTCCTTTCAGTTTATCAGGGCTATAAGACTTCATAAGATCTTCAAAAACTTCACTGAGATCTAATTTAGAGAAGTCAACGCGCTGAATTTCTTCAATGGTAAATCCTCGACACATCGGCTCTTTTGCCTTTCCCCATCCGAGACCTATTTGAGGACGTCCTTGTTCATGAAAAACTTTGAGAAGTTTTGATCCAAAACAACAATATGAGGATTTTTTCGTAACACACTTGCCTAAGATTTTTTTGGAACAATAGGTCCCGACAAAGTGACAAAGGCCTTTTTTACGCTTTTTATTGAGGATCTTTTCGTCTGCACTACATCTTGCAATGCCTAAGTCTTTTCCCCATCCTTTGGCTGAGCCACAACAGTCTTTAAAGCTCACGATTTGCTTCGAACATTTATGGGCTTCTCCCTTAAAGAAACCTCCATTGGTAAAAATGCCCTGAAGCTCTTTAAGAATGCTGAGTTGAGCCAAACTTGACATCATCTCATCATTCACTTCCCACCCTTGATCTCGGCACTTGCCATCCAAGCAAAAAGGCGTTTTGCCCCCACTAATGCTATGAGTGGCTTTCGGTCCCCCTTTGCATTGATAGGTTTGAGTGAAGACAACGCATACGCCCCCATTCAATGGGTTGCCAACTTTTTGCTTACAACTTGATGCAATTTGTGCACACCCGCGAGCTCTTAAAGGCCCACAATCATTCTTGGAAGGATAGGCACAGCTATAGGTGTAGGTTTCTTCCCAACAATCTCTTGGTATAGGGATTCCTTGAATCGTTCGAGTTTGTCGCCCTTGGGTACAAGCTTTTGAGACATAATGACAAAGGCCTTGATCTGACTTCTCTTCAAGGTGGGGACATGTACTTGTCCACTCATCCGGAAGAATTTCATAAGAATCTTCTTCATAAACGATCGTTATCACAGGATTACAATCATACCAACTCTTCTTATGATATTCATGGTTATGAAAGCGTCCGCTACAATTGACTTGAAACTTATTTCTTCCTAATTTGAACATTGAGAAACCTTTCGGTTTCTTAAAGATGTCTTCTTTCTTCTTGAGCGTGACAGAAAGGATTCTCTCATTTGGAACATTTAAAGAAGGAAGATGTATACAGCTGCCAAGGACTTGGCCTCCTAGCTCCTGGAAGCAGCCTTTATAAACATCCGTGATATTCCCATCCCATCGAGGTGTGTAGCCTCGAATGACATTTCGGAGAGGGCTACATGCTAAATGAACGCCATGTTTTACAGCACGTGTTGGCATCCAAATATGGAATGTTCCCACCCATTCTCGTCTGACTTTTATCTTTCTTACAGGGACATGGAGTGTGTTTTTACAGATCTCTAGAGATTCTTCGCCTCCCTCTTCGCAAGTCAGGATTTCATCTGTTGCTCCTTGAACACTTTGAATACTTTGCGTTCCCTTTCCTCCTATGTATTCCAGAGCATTGGCTGTTATCTCTTGAGACCCCACAATGAGAGGATCGGTAGAGGCATCAATCTTAAATTGTTGACGCGACTGAGAACTCTCAAAAATCATCTTACCGACAGGGTCACTTTGGGAACGAAGCTGAGACTGAGAAATGAGATCCTTGTCTGAATAGTTACTTTCTTGCGGCAGGCCTTGATAAAAGGGGTGAGCCCCTGCTTCACTTTTCTTTTGATCCACTTGATTCAAAAACTCCATAGCCGTGGTATCTCCTTGTTGAAGATGGGTCCACGGATTAGCTTTAATATGATCAGAAACCAGAAGGAAAAAATGCAGAAGGATGAAAAAAATCAATCGCTTTGTCATGACTTCCCTCTCTCAAGAAGAGTTTGAGCCACTTGTTTGAGATCTCCTTCTTTGGCAAACCTTTCTAAGGCAAAATGAAGACTTATGTCCCCTTGCAATCTATCATGAAAGGGGGTGGAGTTTCTCTCAGAAGCATTTACTTGAAAAGGTTTTGTGAGAATAAAGGTAGGGGCAGCTGTCACATTAAATAATTCATAGAGTTCAGGGTCAACAATAAAGCCTTGCCCTGTTTTTGTGATAATTTTCTGTAAAGCCTGAGTTGTCTTTTTAAAACTTCCCTTTATAAAACCTCTTAAGATAAGAGTCCCTCCATATCGACTGGCATCGATAGCTAAATTGAGAAGGGCCTTTTCTCCCAGTGACCATGAAACAAAGATCAGAAGCTCTCCTTTTTGGTGAGACGTTTTGGACTTTTGAATATCAGGAAGTTTTTCTTGGAGATCCGCAACAAACTCTTGAAACTCGGAGTTTTCAAGGAGAGATTCAACCTTTTTTATGCTATCTTCTTGGAGTTGAAGAACCTCAGTCTGAAACTTTGATATATCTTGAAAGCAAGAGAGACTTTCTTGACGGTCAGTTTGACAGTTTTTCTTTAAGCTGACCGCAGGTTCTGCCTTTAACTCAAAGACACCTAACATACTGATAAATATCAAGAAAATCAAAGAGCGCAACAATTTTTTTTCCTCCAAATGAGATATCCAAAATCCTCGCCTTTATAGGGAAACTCGCGGCCACTTCCCCAAAGCACTTCTGTTCGTCCCAAAGGATTACAGGCCATGAACCCTTTTGTTGTGGGACGGGGATAAGTCATCTGTGTCTTGTATTGAGATTTCTTAATAATGGGCAATGGGTATTTCTCACAGATTTCCGCATTAGATGTGCCACTTGTCCCCCAAAGGAGAAGCTCACGATGAAGCTTAGCCATAAGGCGCCCGACCATGAGAAGGCTCGCTTGCACGCCTCCATTATGGGCTGCAATGTTGCCTGTAAAGGGATAAAGACTTCCCTGACACCCATTGCACCAAAAGAGACTATCCATTGGAAAAGCGGCACTCGCTGCTGTACAATCAGCTGAACAAGCGGCTTGAGCGATTTGATTCCCAAAGAGCACGGCTTCAGGATTTAAAATAAAGGAGAGCTCGTCTGCGTTCCACAAAGGATCGAGTTCTGTGATATAGCCCACATCAAAGCTTTGTTTTTCGAGACAGATAAAATCTGTTAAAAGCTCAAGCCAATAAATAACGGGATAGACATACCAGTGGACTTGATAAAAACCGTTCTGTGTTCTGCGGGATCCACTGGATCCATGAACGCCGTATCCAACCGTACTCCCGCCAAGTTGGATGCCTCCCATACTCACCATACAAAAAGGAACGCGGGTCACATCCACAAGTCGCGCCGGCTCCCAAAACCCCAGAGGAATTCCGGGGACAGGTGTTGGCCAGGGAGGACGTGGACACCAGCAGGGAATCTGGCTTGGATTGGGTGTGTCTTGTCTTCCTCCTGTATTCACCTTTACAGGCCCGATCGAAATAGGAAACAAACAAGACCAACAAATGTCTGTTATAGGGTTTACAAAGCGTCCTGAACAGGCTGTACTATAAGCGGGAGATTTCATAACAAGGAGGCATACATGTATAACAATCAACATGATAAAATATGGATTGGGTTTCCAGCTTTTAACGTCAGCTCTCAAAGCTGAAGCTCCTTCTTCTTTGCCTAGTGAACTTATAGAAGAGACGAGCTTAATAACGTCTTGCGGTTTCTTTTTTTTCTTTGACACTTTGCTTTTTGTTAGCACCTTAAGTTGGATCTTATATCTCTGTTGGTTCAGAAGAGATGAAAAATTATAGGAAATCATGGGTGATCTCCTAAGGCGATTTCTTCAATATATAGACAAAGTGACTTCTCAGTTTTCTCCCCTGAGAAGTTACTTTGGCTTACGGTAGCGGGAACATGCTTGATGCCAAGCTGTTTGGTTATAAGACCGCCCTGATCGAAATACACAGGTATGCCCAGTTCTTCTGACAAAGCTAAGGGAGCTCCCTTAACCAGAATGAGTCTCACTTTTCCTTTTTTATGTTTTTTCAAAACCCATTCTTTTTGTTGCCTATCATCTCCATCAATAAAAATGAGATTTTCTGTCATCGATACAGTTTCAAGAGGATTTATCTTCGTCCCTTTAGCGTGAATCACTCTTCCTTTATGATCTTTAATGTCTTTTGCAACCGTAAAAGTTGGATCGTAGGTAAAACGACGGCTCTTCGTTGCTTTGCTTATACCTTCAACAGGACTTGGACGCTCAACACTTTCTTTTGTTCGTTTTTGAATGTGAAGATTGTGTTTTTTCAATTCTCCTTTTTCTTCCATTTTCTTCAATTTCTGCTGGATAAGCGCAATCGGATCTTCTTCATCTAGGGGATGAAGTACTCCATGAACGCCTAAGTTCTTTGCAAGGACAGTGTGCAGTGTCCAGTGTTCGATATTCAAAAAAGAAAGAATGAATAAAGTTTGTTTCAGCCCAAAGGAGCCAAACCAAGAAGTAGCCCTGGCAACATCTCTTCTGAACACTGAATACTGAATACTGCACACTGTTTTCACCATGTGAAAACCGCTCTTCCTTTTATATTCTCGATATTAACCAACCCAAATTCTTCATATCGAGAATCAAAACTTTTTGGGTGATCTCCTGCAACAAAGACATATCCTTCTGGAATCATTGTCATTGAAAGAGGCGTTAAAGGCTCTCCTTTACTTGTCATAGAGAGAAGAGGAAGAGGAGAAGGGGGAAAGACCTCACCTTGGGGTATGATCTTTAGGAAGTTCCCTTCTCGTTGAATCCGATCACCAGAAAGACCTAATATATGTTTGGCTAGCAGTTGATCTGCTTCGATAAACGGAGACTTATGATTTTGAAGACAAACGATGTCGCCTCGTTCAAAAGAGGATCCTTTCTTGATCAGTAAGTAACTAACGTTAGATAAGCTGTCAGATTGACATCTCAGCAATAAAGTCTGGCTTATAATTCCCCAACAGAAGAGAATCATTACTCCAAAAGCTATTCCTAAGAACGCCCACTTTCTCTTCATTTCTTAACCCCTTCTTTTCTGAGAACTGGACACGGAATACTGTGAACTGACTTCCTGAATCGCTTCTTTTAATGAATGACCTTGATTCACAAGGCTTTGAACAGCTGCAAACTCATCTGCCTTGGTGGAATAAAGAACTTTTGAGAATTGATCGAGAAGTAAACGCCCCACAGCAAAACCTTTGGGGCCTTTAATCATCACTTCTGCATATTTCCCTTGCTCCGTCTGAAGGGATCTCAGAGTACGCTCCATCGCTGGATCCATTGAAAGACGTTTTGAGGATTTAAGAAGTTCAATGGATTCATCTTTTTGAGACAAAAGACACATCCAGTCTGCGTTATCAAAAGCAGCTTGAGCTCCAGGGGTTGCATAGAAGTCGTTAATGGATTGGGTGCCTACAACAAGACCTCCAAAGTATTTTCGAAGACGACGGGCGGCTGTTTCTATAAAAACGCCTGATTGCTTGCCCCGCAGCATGTCCCAGGCTTCATCCAGAATTAGACAAGAAGGCGTCTTTCGATCTCCCATGTAAACGGAGTTGGCAATCTGAAGAATAACCATTTGTACAATGACGGATTGAAGGTCTTTCCTTTCTTTGAGTTCTTCCAGTTCAACTACAACGAGGGAATCTGAAAGGTCAATCGTCGCAGGCCCATTAAAGAACCGTCCATAGGTACCTTTGGCTGTATAAGGATAAAGCCTTTCTCCAAGACTCTTGGCAATAGGATCAGGATGGCTCAGTAATACTTGAGCGACATCCGTAATTGTTGCGTCTGTTTTCTTTTTGTTCCACGCTTCTTGAATGGCTTGCTCTAAATAGGTGTCTTCAATATCGCGTGTTCCTTCTTTGGGTGCTGCCATAAGAGACAAGATAGGCTTCAGCATACTTAAAGCATCACTTGCTGCTTCAGGATCATCCTGAGGAATAGAAGAAAAGGGATTAATGCATATTGGCGCCCCGCGCAGAGGGGCATGCGTACTAAACTCAACATAGGTCCCATTCAGAAGCTTAACAGTTTTCTCAAAGGAACGTCCCACATCTAAAACAAATACGCGCCCTCCAATCCCCAGCATGCTGGTGAGGAGCTCTTGCATAAAAACGGACTTTCCCGAACCAGATCGTCCTACTACACACGTGTTATAGTTGCCTTCATTGTTATCAAAGGGACACCACGTAAAGAGCTGTCCACGTCTTCCGACCAACATCATCCCTGGAGATTTTGTACCATGCCATTCCCCCTGGAGAGGCATGAGGTTTGATGGTTCATGACTTAAGGTGGTCTTTGTCTTTTGAAATATTCTACTATCATCAACCGCTCCCTCTCCCCAAGTCATAGGCAAGCAGCTCAAAAAACTAGGCAGTTGAAGATATTTATCTAAAGCGAGTTCCCACCTCTGCGATCGGTAGAGATTATGGAGTGTTTGCTCTTCACTTCGAATATGGTGAGGATCACTTAAGAGCCCCACCTGAAAGCGTGTACGCACCAGTCTTTGGTCTTCTTCAAACTTTTCTCTTACATATTGCCATTCTTCAGCTTCTTTTCTTAAAGAGGGAACATATTTCGCAATGGGACTTGCAGCTTGTTTCTCAACATTTCCACATTTAGCAAGCATCTTTGTTTTTAATGTGGGCTCATTACAGATATGAATGCCGTATGAGAGAAAGAACCCTCCTTGAAGACGTAAGAAATCATTAAAAGGATCGCCAATCATGTTACCCATAGCTCCTAAGTGCCACATGGGAGGAAACTGACGCATTGTATAAAGGCGCATTACTCGTTCACTTTCACCTATTGAAAGCTGAGAGGGTTCCACAAAAAACCGTGTTTCAGGGCTTATGAGTTGATGGGAGAGGGAGTCATAAGGATTCCAGCTAAGTGATGGATCAAATAGATTCGTTGAGGGATTCAAAAGCTCATCAAGACCAGTCAAAAGATCTTCGGCTTGCCAAACTTTAGCAGGCAAACCAAATCCTTTAAAGGTTGTCAAAAGTTGTTCTCTTAAAGATAAAACATCTTCTGTTGACTGATATACGGCTGTGTTTTCACTATAAGACAGAAGTAGGCGAAAAGTTCGTACACCTCTTCCATAAGAATGGTCTTTGAGAAAAGAACCCCGCGCCTTTGCCAATTCTTGAAGAACTTCAGAACGCACATGTGAGGGAAGAGCTTGTCGTGTTTGTTCCCAATTCTCTAAGACGGGTCCTATACGTGAACTTGCAATGAGTAAACACTGCAAGTTTGAGCCTTGTGGAAAGCTATGTTGGAAAAGACCTGTGAGTTGACGAGGAATATCATCCCCGCAGCCCACCAAAGGCAACGTTTCAATGACAAAACCTACACTTGATCGATTGTAAAAGAGTTGAGTTTCAGAATCAAAACTCCGATAAGGCAAAAGCTCCCCCAAACTATGGGTTCTTAAAAACTCATTTGCCATTCGAAGAGTCGGGGATGAAGACCCATAACGAGATTCAGATAGAGTCTTGGACATCAAATAGCTTCGTGTTGGATTTTTGACTATAAGGATTCTGAATGCTGGTAGACCAGGGCGAATACCAGATAGAGTTATCAGAATTCATCGGTTTTCTATCAGAATGAGACGTACAGTTATGACATGAATTTTCTTCTGATGCTTGATGGTTAACAACTTGATTCTGGTTAACCCATTCATTAACCTCCGAGATGGACGTACACCCTAAACCTTTTCCCGGAGGACATTCAAAACCACCTTCGTAGATTCCCATACAACCCGTTAGTGCAAGCGCTAACGAAGTGATCAGTAATCGGTAATCAGTGATCAGATACACTATGGATGGGCTTAGTTTGCTATTGATTTCGTTGTGAATTTGAGACATTTTCTTTTCCTTTCTGATAACTGACATCTGATGATTGATTACTGGAACTGCCGAGGGCAGTTCCTTCCGTAAACACAATATCCACGACTTGCCCTGCATCCACTTGAATCACAGGCTGGAGCTGTTCGGCTCGATCAATGTAATATTGAGAGAGACGATCGAGAGCTGTTGAAGCACCTTGAGCCATGCCAGATGCAAACATCTCACCAGCATTTGGGGGAGAAACCTGAGAACTTCCTGGAGCAAAAGGATTCACTTGAGCTTGACGATTCTGAGGATTAGCCACATTGCTGAGTCCCGCAAAAACACCTCCCATAAGACTTCGTGCAAGGAGCTTTCCATCTTTTGAGGCAACAATCCCTCGAATGCCAGCTTTTCCATCACTTCCTGCAATATATCCTGCGACTTGAGTTTCGATCACTTCTCCTGTCTTTCGATCGATACAGGTGAGTTTTTCAAGACGGGCATAGACGCGTTCCGAAGACAAATCTCCATAAGCCCCTGCGGTGCAGTGACAATCCTTCAGATCACTTTGAAATTTCCGAGGTAAAGTTCCATGATCCACAAGCCTTAAAAGTATCGGACGTGGATCAGCTGACGCATTCATCGACGCAGAGGCATCAAGACCTGATAAAAGAATCGTCTTTGCAAAAGCTCCTGCAGGAATCGTGGTCTCAACTGTCTTCAGTTGTTTAAGCTGAGGGTTTTCTGAAAGGGTAAGTGTATGCTTCTGGATGAGGTGAGCTTCTTGCGCTTCTCCTCCTCCAGATGATGGAGAGAATTGAGAGTCAGCATTTGGAAAAGATTGATTTTTCTCAAACAGCTGAGATTGCAGCTGATCAATTTTGTCTTCGAGACTCTGAAGATAAGGAGATGTCTCCTCTGTTCTATCCTTCACACTTTCCTGGAAAACGTCTTTAAGCGCCTTAATATCTTCCGAAAGCTTTCTGTTGTCTTCTTCAAGTTTATGATATCTTGCCTCACCCAAATTAACCTTGCTTGTGCTGGTCTCAATCAAAAGAGGCTCTGGTTTTTTCTCTTCTTCAAATCCTTTCTCTTTGTCAAAAAACACAACCACAATCCCATAGGAAACAAGGAGGAGAATGAACAAAAGTCCGCCTGCCCAAAGGTACTGAAGTCGACGTGTAGCATCAGGAGTTCCGGAGTGGAACTTTGACTTAATCCCTGTGAGCCAGGATGTAATCTGTCCAGATTTAATATGTTCGTGCAACGACATAAACGTAAGTCCTTTCTCCTGGATGAAGGGTGTGTTTGGATATCAACACAGCAATGATGTCGTGTTTTTGAAAGGGTAAAGAACCGGCAAACTGGGATTCTGAAAGTCTCAAAAGTTGTTTTTTGTTCTCATCTTCATCTTCTAAAGAAGGAAGAGAGTTGGTGACTTCATAGGTTAAACACCTCAATGTATCTCCCTTTAGCTCTTGAATAAGCTTATAAGGGTCCTGAAAGGTGTGAAGATTAAGAGGGGCTTGTTTATACCCAAGAGGAATTCTTCCCGCTCTGCACGCTTCAAAAAGGCTTTCTACCTCCCCTCTAGAAATAAGGGCCCGTTTTTCTTTTAAGCGTTCGTTCATATCCTCTGTAGGCTTTAAGACAATGGCTTCTGCCGCTTGATCATTTGGAATGAGACGGAGATCTTGGATTCGGCCTTTTTCGGTTGTAAGGGTTAAACTAAAAGGCTTTTTGTTGTCTTGTTGAGTGGGGCGAATAAAAATCTGTCCCTGAGAGTCATCTGTTTCAAGAACATAGTCTCCTGTATTTCCAAACACATTGAGAATCCGATCCTCCTTAACCGTAATACGGGTTAAGTCTTGCCCTGAGATTGAAACGTCAATTGCCCTCAGTTCATCCATCGTTTTGACTTGAGCTGCATGGGTTGAAGAAATGCCCAAAAAAGACAGAAAAAGGAAGGTCGTATACCACTTTGATTTCAAACAATGAGCAGGAAGATGAGGCGAAGTGCGCGGAACGTATTCAAATACGTGGGTACACCGAGTCTGATGTCTGATGCACTCATTGGAAGAAAGCGAAGAGGGATTAAGATTCATGGTTTAGTCCTCCTGTAACCCTTTTAAGTAAAAGGCCACCGCCGCGTTGAGTAAATTCAAGAGTTATAAGCTCTTGGACACTCTCAACTTCCTTTCCAGCGATATAGCTGGTGAGTATTCCAATAATGTCGACGTGGAGAGTTTTAGGATTAGCTGTAACTTGAGAGGGTTTAAAACTCGTTGAGAGTTGAAGTTTTGCATACTGTTCTCCATCTTTAAGGAGTTTTTTCTTCAGGGCTCCATAGGACTCAGGAGCCACATACTTAAGGAGCACCTCATGATTATACGTAAAGGTTGCTGGAGACAGATCTAAAAGAAGCTTGGACATATAAACCCCCATCTCTTCTAAATATTCTTGTGAAACATCTGTTCCTTGAACTCTTAAGGATTTGGCATGATGGGGAGGAACGAGAATCACTTGTTCTCGTTTTCCAAAGACAATCATGCTCAACAGCACATTGCTAAGGGCAAGCGTTGCTGCCAAAGCTATCAACCAATCTCTTTGAGAAAGAAGCTTTGTTATGTTTTGATTCAAGTAGGATAAGTTCATCCAATGTACTCCCGAATGTGAGAATAAACAGGAAGCTTAAGCGTTCTCTTTGTTGTGGGAAAATACCAATAAAGAGCATGGATAAGAGATGAACCTTCGTTTTTCTTTTTAAGATAGCGAAGTCCTAGAAGAGCTCCCAATCCACAAGACAACCCACTCAATATCCAGCTCATATAAAGTCCCCCTACAAAGGGAACTAAAAAGATAAAGGCTTCATCTTTATTAATCCCTAAGAATCTAAGGGGTTGATCTAACCTATTTAGAAGGAGTGTTTCTTGTTTATCCATTGCTCCTCCTTAGATACATAAAGCATAAACAGAGGTGAGCCATTTGTTGGCAAACCCATATCCAACGGTTGTCACAAGGGCGATAATGAGAGGCGTAAATGTAGACTTTATAAAGGCAAAAGCTGTCCCTCCCACAACGCCGGCCGTTAAGATCAGGGGAACAACGTTATTATCAAGAAGGGCCGTTACATAATCGACGCTGGTTTTCATCTCGCCGGCTTTAACGGCAGATGCTTCTGGGGTTGATAAAAGACAAAATGCTCCGATCGTAAGGCTCGTAAATATAAGAGTCTTTTTGAAGTTTGATGGTTTATTCATTTGTTTTCTCCTGTTGGTTGTAAGTAGGTGCAAGTTCTTCTAAGTCAGGAGGTGCTTCAACGTCCTGAGAAGTGTTTTGATGATTGCTGTCTATTTTTAAAATTCTATCTTGAGGGGAGCGGATGAACTCAAGCTTTCCATCCCGATTTGTGATCATGATGTGAGGCGTGGCCCGAGCTTGGCCATATTTATCGGTCCAGCAATGGTAGGAGAGTTTTCCCTCAATGTAGACAGTCGTGCCTTGTTTCAGGACATCTTTCATCCACCTGACCGTTGATTCTTTAAAAACCGAAACCCTGTGCCAGTCCGTATGAGTATGCCACTCTCCATCTTTGGCTTTCCAAGATGTACTTGTTGCAAGGAAAAATCTTGCCGTCTCTTTCCCTGCTTGCGTTTTTGCATACTCAGGGGCTCGTCCAATGTTTCCCATGAGAATGATTTTATTCAACATACCTTCTGCCTTTCTATTAACTGTGATTTGTGGAAATTAGGTTGTGGTTCAGTGTTCTTTTCCCGAAGACGTGTTCTTAAGTTTCGAACACTGGGAAAAGTCCTTTGAATGGGAGAAAGTAACTTCAATCGAAGATCTTCAATTTGATCCATAGCTTTTTTATCGACACATTCAATCCAGACAAGCCGATTATCTTCAACCTCGAGAAATCTTGCATTGACAATGTTTTTTAACTCTTTCAAAGACACAGAGTTTGGGGATTCAAGGGAAAAGTAGAGCTTAGAGCACCATTCTTGCCAGAAGGGATCCTCAATTGATGCAAGCAGATTTTGGATTTCATTTTCTCTAACGCTGTCAGAGATTTTTCTTGTTTTTTGTTCAAAAACTTCCGAAGAGTCATAGTTGCCCTCTAAAACTTTGAGGAGGTTTTCCTCACTCAATATCCAATCCAAACTGACATGCCATCCTCGTGGGCCTTGCCCCATAAGGAAAGACGATGCTTTGATTCTCTCACAGAGCACGTACCATTGGGTTAAATCATTTTTTAGATGCTTATCGAAAAGAGCATTCAGCTGACGTTTGCGCTCCACGGTTAAGTGAACGTCTTGACCAATATGGGTCTTCCAAAGTTCTTGAGCTTCTTGGAATAATTTTTCATTGGAATACTTTCGCGCACCTGGTGTGTGTTCTTTGTTTGAAATCTCTGAAGGAGTCTCTGTATAGGTATATGAACCAAAGATATTTTCGTTCGAAGGAAAATTTCTTTCCTTCGAATCATAATTTTTTAGATTGGAAGGAAAAATTTTTTCATCAGCTTTTATACGTCCATATGAAGCATTGGGATTAGAAGACGTAGAATCATCTGTTGAAATAGTTTCGTCACACAAAGCCATAAAAATGTCTCTATACACATCAGGATAGGTGTGCCCAATTGCAGAGAGATCTTTATGTAGCTTCCTAAGATTAACGCGGTATTGAGTTGTTTTCTTCCATTTATCTAAAGGATGTGGCCTCTCATCAATCCATCCATGGTCAATCAATTGTTTAAGGTATTTACGCATGGTAGGAGAGGTTGCTTTGAGCATGGTCTCTTCTATTAATTCATTGGCTGTTTTATAAATCCACCCATGCCGAGGATGAACGTTACAAACAGGGTTAAAACTCCGTTCTTCTTCTAAAAGCTCGTCATAGTCTTTTACTCTTTGGGTCCAATACAAAAGCTGATTCAAAACAACAGCACTAAAATGGTCCCCAGTGAGATCCACAAACTCTCGCCGAATAATGGCAACAGGTAGGGCTATAGATCTTTCTGTAAAAAGCCTTTCATTTGATTCTATGGAAGTGCCCATCATAGAGCTCTCCTGGCTTCAGAGGAGAAATCCAAAACTGTATAAGTTTCTTGGTTAGCGGAAGGCTTCTTGAGGGGGATATCAAGAATGCCATAAAAAAATCCACCGGATGACTTACTAAGTTTTATTTCATAAAGGAAAGCCCATGGTTTCAAGATATCTTTCTTGTAGAGATCGTCAAAACGGAGCGTAAAAGCCAGCAAACCAATGCGTTTCTTTCGTTTAAACTCGAGAAAAGCATTATACAGGTTTTGATAAAAGCTCTCACTAAGCTCAATCAAGTCAGGAGACGAAATTATTTGCTCCTTTGGAATACACAGGCAAATTCGAGCTTGCCAAACTTGTTCTCTTTTAGGCTGGAGAGCTGAGGCAATCCTTTCAAGGGGTGTTTGACTTTGAGATGAGAATTCAGGATATGTGTTATCTATTGGATAAAGGATAGCACCGCCATAAACCCCCAGTTTTGTATCCTCAGCTATTATAAATGTGGCTTTTGCCTTGATCTCTGCTGAGAGATGAAAGTTGTGATAGACTTTGAGCAGACTCAAGAATGAGCCAATCTTTTGTTGATGAATTGATTGTCTTTTTGGTTTAATAATTTCAAACATTTTAGCTCCCTTGCTTATGGGGTTGGTTGATTAAACCCAACAAAGAGCTTTCTAAAGAGAAGTAGACGTTCAGACTTTTTTTGTCTAAACTCTTCGGTGTATGGGCCTTTCGTGGGTCTTGTACGTATGGGCACCTGTGAATGTCTGCAAAAACTGTCACAGGTGCTTTTTAATTCATGTTCATTTTAAATCACTTGAGTCTTCCTTCCGTTATATGATGTTCTTATCTAACACTTATGACAGTTTTAAAGCCGAATCGTGAGACATAGATGTATGTTGTCTCAATTGCTCTTTCTCAAACTCTCTAATTTTTTCGATGTCATACAGAATGCGTCCACCTACTTTTATATAATTTGGGCCTTTTCCATACCACCGCCAGAGTCTTATGGTTCCCATTTTTAAGCTCCAACGCGTTGCAAGTTGTTTTGTTGTTAAAAACTCATCCATATTCATGGTTTTCTCCTCCTGATATTCATTGTTTGGTTCCCGTATATAAAAGTCTTTTCTCGTATATAAATGTATGTTAAGGTATTTGTATGTTGTATTTATACCCATTATATATACCTACATAAGGGATCGTCAACTCATTTTTTAGAAAAAAAGGAAAGCGGATTTTTATATGGAAAATGCTTTACAGAAGAAGATCAAAACTTATCTTGAGATAAACCATGTCTCTATTGCAAGCCTCGAAAGACAGGCAGGACTCAAAGCAAATGTCGTACGTAACATCTTGAGAGGTCTTTCTAAAAGGCCGACAGGTGAAACACTGCGGGCAATTGGGAGTGTTATGGGATGCACCGTCGAAGATCTCATGGGATCTAAAATGGAAATCCCAAAACGTGAAGGGACTTCTTTTTCTGAAGCTGGGATTCTTCTTGAAAAGCCAGAGCTTCTAGAAAAATCGCTTCACTCAGTTTTGAAAATCATGAAAGAGCAACAGTATTCACTAACTCTGCAACAGACCCTATTTGTCTTAGGGGAGGTCTATACATATACGCTTAAAAAAGAACCACCCAAAATCGATGAAGACTTTATCGAATGGTTTATTAAAAGAACCATTGATTAATTTGGTGCTAAATTGCGTTTATCCAAAAAATGAAAGATTTCTTTTGTGCGTGGATGATCTAACCCAAAGATTTTTGCATGGGCTTTAAGATACTTATTCGTTAATTCTTCATCCTTGAGATCAACCCCTAGCATGGCCAGTTCTTGGTAAAGATCACTTATATCATCTATCTTTTTTTCTTTCATAATCAGGTCATAAATTTCTTCGCTTAAGAGATATTCTCTAAGAGCTTTTTCAAGATCACCCTTCATAGCATAAGCTTTGCCCAAGACTAAATGAGCTCTTGCTTGATACCTATGCTTTTTATCTCCATGCAAAATTTCGCTGTATACTTTTAAAACTTCTAAAAGGTTTTGAAAGATTTTTTGAGAAACTTTTTTCTGTTCAATCAATATCATGCTTTTAAATACAAAATAGCTTCCCAGAGACTTATAGCTTCTTTCTTGATAGAATTCTGTTATCTTTTCTTTATATCTTTTTAGAGCATGTAAGGCTTCTTTGAGCTGTCTTTGCTTAATAAAAGTTTCTACTCGCTGGTGTAATATTGAATGATGAAGAGTTGGATATTCTATGCTCAAATCTGGATAAATTGTTGCCTTATCAAGGATGTCATGAGATTCTTTAAACTTTCCCTGATCATTTAAAATGAATGAATATATGTATAAGTAAAAGCTATTATAAGCTGATGATTTTGATTTTTTAAAGAAAGATTGTCCTTCATCGATAATTTGCTTCGCCTTTTTGATTTCCCCTCTTAGAGCATGATATTGAGCTAGGTTAGTTATAGCTCTCAATATTTCTTCATTATAATCTTTAAGAGAAATTAAAATAGCCAATCCTTCAGTCATGTAGCGTATAGCTTCATCATAATCGACGGTATAGATACATTCAAAAAAACCTTTGTTTATCTTAAAGAGAGCCTCATAATAAGGTTCAAGAACTGAGCCAAATTTTAATTCTTTTTCAATTTCCTCTAAGAGTGGTTTTGCATCCTCAAATTTTCTCGTTGGTCCCATAAGGCATTCAAAAATACATATTTTAAGCTGCAGAAGCCGAGAGCTCGTATATCCTATCTTTCGGGCGTTTTCACATAGCTTTTGAGCATGTAAGAGATGAGTTGGCTCATTCATTACTTTTTTAATAAAAATCTCAGATGATCCAGAAAAAATCTCTAACATCACATCAGTAGCTTTGTCGATGAGCTTCTTTTTGTCATCAGCTGATATTTTTTCGTTGATAAGCTGATGGATTAAGTCGTGAATAGAAAGATGATGCATTCTATCTTGCTCCTTTAAGTTGCCATTTATCTGCAAATTACTAATTTCGCTCACATCAATCAAAGATTGCTCATAGATGTACTTTATAGCTTCATCCGCCGTTAAGGTGCTTTTTGAATGTTGAAGCCATTTTTCAATGTACGTTTCAGGAATGCTTTTACTATTAAGCAAGCTCATAAAAAACAAAACATCAAGAGCTTCTTGCGATTTGCTTTTAATAGCTTTTAAACTAATTTCCAAAGCCGCTTGAGCATCATGTGAATATCTATCAAGAAGTGTACTTGGAAGATCCTCACTATTTTGAAGCGTTCTTTTCATATGCATAGAAAGATATTTATTAATTGTCGTTGTTGGTGAAGATTTTATAAAACCGACAGCAAGTGTCAATCCTAAGGGATAATCGCTCAAGGATTCTGCGAGGTTTTCTATCTCTTTATAATCTTCCTTTGGAAGCGTTTTTTTAATTAACACGATTGATTCTTGACGTTTAAATTTGCCGACCTCAATCCTGTCCGTCCATATATTTGCATAACGTGAAGTTAAGAGAACATGTTTACCTAACTGTTGAGAGACAGAAGGAATATATTTATCAACTTGATCATAAGTCTCTGCATTATCAAAAACGAGCAGAAACTTAGAGTTCTTTATTCTCAAAATTTCCTTTACCCTCTCAATCAGAGCATCTTTTGACAGGGCAGACGGGTTAATTTGCTCATGCTCTGGAAGGATATGATTTAAAGCCAAAGCTAATTTTGCAAACTGACTTGGAATATCCTGCTGTGCATCAACCCACCAAACAAGCTGATATTCTCTTTGAAACTTTTGAGCATATTGTTTTGCAATTTGTGTTTTTCCAAAACCAGGGCCTCCGGTTAAAGCTAGAATATATCCCTTTTTAAAGAAAGAACGTATATCATTAAGTTCTTCTTCTCTTCCAACAAAGAAAGAATTGGCATGCGTTAGATTCCAAACCTTGGGAATGTCCTTTCCAAAACAACCACTGTTCAGAAAAAACAAACAAACGAAGATCTTGCTTAAGGAGATATAAATTAAAAAGGTAGATGGCTTCATTTAAATCCTCTCAAAACTCTCTTTTGATTTTCGAATGCCAGAAAATGCTTAATTTTTAGGAGTGTTAACCCCGAACAAACTGATAACATTGTCAGAGAATGATCCAGCTTGAAAAGCCCGGGGAATGGTTAATTTTATGATGTTGAAGGCATTTTCAGGACTTTGAAACTGAATCTCCCATCCCAAATAAGCGATAAAGTCTTTAAGGTTATATTTTGTTAAGCGAAAGATATCAGCATGCTCTTGAGAGTTTTTAACTTGATGAAGTTTCGCTTCAATATCATATCCGTCATCTGAAAAAATAATCTCTAAGGATTCGCTTTCTTTCAAATCAATCTCGAATGAGTTGTTTTTATTAAGCCTTCCCATCACAAGATGAAAAATATTATGTAAAACGATTTCAAACGTAAGCCTATCGATAAATGGCGCTTCTTTAAGCTTACCCTTTATCTCAAAAGAGATATTCTTTTCGACAAATTCTGGAAGAAAAATATTCCTTATTGTTTCGATTGATTTTAGAACAGCAAGGGCATCTTCACTTTCTTTAGCGGGGTAACCTCGGATGAGTTTATCTAAAACCGAAATGCTTTCCCTGGAAATAGTCCCAATTTCTTTCAGTAACTTATCCTGACCTGCGTCTTCAGAAATGAGTTTAGTCACAACCATGTTAATGGACTTAACCTGCATCATCATTTGACGATAACGCTCATGAAGCATGTGTGAAAAAAGACTTGTTTCTTTTTTTGCCTGATCTTTCAGTTTATGAAGGTTTTGTGAAATCAGAAGTTGTGATGAAAACTCAGCGTTTTCTTTTTGCAAAATCTTGATTTTCACCTTCAGGCTTCGAGTCTCTTTTTGGTATTTCACCATCTTCCTGCGATTCAAAAAAGAACCTCCACTTATTCCCATAAGGAATAAAGCCATTCCAAAACTCATAGCGGAGAAAATCTGCCACTTATACTCAAAAAGGAATACTTTGAACGAAAGAGGTGCCTTATTTATAGCGAAAACATAAGGAAGATTGGAAAGTTTAAAAGCGAAAGGATTGTCTTTAACATCAACCTGTTTCTCTGGAATGATGCTCATTTCATTTTTTGAAAAATGATTATATAGGATGTTTTCAAGAGAAAACGTAGTGTGCAAAAACCCAAAGGGCTTCTGGTTCTCATCATAGACAGTTTTATAAACTTTAAATACACCATTTTCCAGATGAGATATTCCAGCCTCAATGTTTTCAGAGACAGCTTTCTCAAGAGCGGTCTTTCCATATTTTGAGTAAGTAAGGTGAGGAGTTACCCTTGGTGTAAACGTCATACTGATAATTTCAGGAAAGTACGAGTCATTTAGGAGAGGATCGACTCTTAATGAGAGAATATCGAAAATAGCTCTCTCATTATTAAGCGAGTTCAAAAGCCTAGATTCTGTTAAATTCAAATATTGCTGAAGATGGTTTAGAGATCGTGTAATATCTGTTCTTGTTCGTGAAGCGAGGTGTTTAACAGCGTTTTGTTGTAGATAGGTAGTTTGTACAAAGGAAAAAAGAACATAGCTAAAACTTAATATCAGTCCCAAGCAAACGACTAAGCCCTTAAAGAAGGACTTGGCACGCATAATTGCTAAGCCAAAAAAATTGGTTCCCTGCATCCCAATCACTATTTTTATTGATTATTATGTTATATCCTAACCATTCTCTCACATAGAATCAATGAGATGATGAAGCAGTGTATAGGTTCATAAGAAATGAGACACTAAGGAGCCTCAGGGTAGTTAGATTGAATATAGCTTAAAGGTGTAAGCAGATTCAAGTTAGCATGGGGCCTAAAAGAATTATATTTAAGAACAGCTTTCTGGAGTTCAACATTGATAGCGCCAGCTGAGTCAGCGATCATATCCCTTCTAGCATAAAATTCTTCCCTAAAGGTCCGATTTCCTCTTTCGACACCCCCATTATATTGAGGCCGCTTAGGCGGTAGAACGAAAAGCTCAATCCCCAACCCAGCACAGGCTTCTTCAAAATGAAGCATAAACTCAGATCCCCCATCCACTTGAATGGAAGAGATTTGAAAAGGAACCTTTTGAATGAGGTCTAAGAGAAATCTTTTCGCTGTAGAACTCGTGGCATTCCAATAGACATTAGCTTGGATATACTTGGACGTTGGATCCCAGGCCTGGAAATGCTTGACGGTGATTTGGTTGACTGTCACAGACATATGATCGATCTGAGCCATCTGCCCAGGTTTCAGAGGGCGCATACCGTATTTCCATGGCTGAGCATGTTTTTGAAAATTTCTTTTCCTCTTTTGCCGAGGTGCTGAGAGTGATTTCAGAATAAGTCCTTTTTCCATGAGATGTTTCAAGATACGCCCGACTGTAGTTTCACTAAGGCTTAAACGATGGTCTCGTTTAAGAATGACAGCGATCTTGGCTTTACCATAAGTGGGATTTTCTCGTCTGAGTCTAAGAATTAATTGCATTTCAGATTCTCCCCAATTTGGTTTGCGGAGAGATTTAGGTTTTTTTGAAGGAGGCAGAATGCCTTTGTTTAACTCTATTAAGCGGACTTTATAACGATAGTAAGTGGCTTTGCTAATGCCGATAATTTCCTGGCAAGTCTTATCGCCTACCCCTTCAGATTTTAATTTTTTCCAGCTTTTAACTTGCTTTTCGTATTTTTTTCGATGAGCCTCGAGTTTTTCTTGTGACAAAGCGTATGAAGAGAGTTTATAAATATTCTTGTGCAATCCAAGGATCTGCATAAAGGCCTCCTAGTTTTAGTTTTCTTCAAAACCTATCCTAGAGGCCTTTTTTGTTGTTTAAAAGGGGCTGTAAAATGGGGATAAAGCTATCGCTTTAACCACCATTTCACACCACCTCAACAAATCCTATTTTGTCTCATATCTATCTGAACTTATTCAGCAGAGGTGATGTTCCTCCAACCAAACAGTTTTTGTTGAACAGAAAAGCTTTGTTAAAGAAGGAGAAGAGGGTTAACTTATGATGAAGAAATATGGAACCTTTAACCAAACGACTTTTTTCATTTTGCTCCCCATATGCTCCCCCTTTCATTTTATGATTTTCCAAGGAGCTTTATAAAACCTTATATTCCTTGGTAGGCGCTGCGGGATTCGAACCCACGACCCTCTGATTAAAAGTCAGATGCTCTACCGACTGAGCTAAGCGCCCTAAACTGCTGAACCATATAAGCAAGTTTGGAATTGGTCAACCCTTAATCCTCTCATTTTACAGGTTTGGGCTTAGAAAAGATTATCATAAAACCAGCCAAAATAATAGTCGCACAACCAATAACAAGGGATTGGGTTGGCCAATTTCCATAAAGGATAATATCAAGCATGACACTCCAAATCATGGCAGAATAAATCATAGGTGCCAAAATTCCTGCAGGTGCATGGGAATAAGCAAATGTAATACACAGTTGACCAATGCCCCCACCCAAACCAAGAAAAATTAAAGCGATCCAACCTTCCCAACTTGGTGTTTCCCAAACAAACGGAAGAAAAACAAACGCAATGAGAGCCGGTAACAAAGAGCCCAGAAAAGTCAGCATATAGCTATCATTTGTTGAAGATAAAAGGCGACCAAAGAGATTATAGGTAGATTCCATAAAAGCCCCTATAACCACAAATACAACCCCCCAATGAAATAGATCCCCCCCGGGCTGGGCAATCACTAAAACACCAGAGAAACCAACTAACACGGCAAAACCTTGTATAAAAGAAATTTTCTCTTTCAAGATAGGATAAGAAAGAAGAACCAGAAAAAGAGTTGATGAAAAATAAAGGGCCATTGAGTTAGAGAGTGGAAGTTTTCCAATGCCAAAAAAAAGGCAAAGCAGACCTATGGATAATAAGAAGCCTCGTTTAATGTGTAGCTTCCAGTCTGAAAGTGTGAACACAATCGAAGTCTGCCTCAACACAAGCATCAAACCTGAGGGAATGATAGCGAAAAAGCATCGGAAGAAAACGAGCTGAACAGGATGATATTGGACAACCGTATCCTTAATGATAGCGTTCAGAACTGAAAATATAAACATAGCGAGAATCATAAAGAATATCCCGCGTTTTACCGAATGGTGTGTGTCCGTCAACATAAATTGGTTATAACTTCTGTAAAATAAAATAACAGGAGGAAATTAACTTTCCTCCTGTTTCCTCCCTGGTTATTGCATAACCCCAGATGGCGTTGATGTTTTATTCTGAGCCTGTTCTTGAGCAACTTGACGTTGGTATAATTCAGCAAAATCAACCGGTGTTAAAAGAAGTGCAGGATAACCCCCTTCTTGAGAGACGGTTGCAATGATATTCCGAGCAAATGGGAAAAGAATGCGTGGGCATTCGATCATAAGAATCGGACGAATATATTCTTCTGGAACCTCAGCACCGATGACGAAAGCCCCTGCGTACTCAAGGTCTAGTAAAAAGACTTGAGTTTCTTTACGCTTGGCATCCACACGAATACGAAGAGTAACTTCAAAGCTGCGGTCCACGATGTTATGGGCTTGAGCCTCAATATGAACTGATATAGACGGTCTCTCTTCTTGTCCTGTAACATTTGAAAGTGGTGAGGGATTCTCAAAAGAAATGTCTTTCACATATTGTGCATTAACAACAAGTGGAGATTGATTTGCTTGAGCTTCATCTCCTTGCGTATGTTTCTCTGGCTTTTTTTCTGTTTTTTCTTTTTTCCCGGCCATCTATTCTGTTCCTTTCATTTTAATTTATTTGTGCACACTAACGCACAATGATAATGGAAAACAAGAGTGAGAAAGATTTTGTCGTGTTTTTTGATCTAATCAGTTCTAGTAAATCTTGTGTCCTTATGTTATTACCATGCCATTTATAGGTTAAAGAATGCTGAACAAATTACAAATTATTGTTTTGGCCGCAGGTCAAGGCACACGAATGAAGTCTGAAAAGCCCAAGATTCTACACGTTTTGGGGGGGCAGCCTGCTCTTTATTATGTCCTTAGTTTGAGTGAAAAATTTCAACCGACTCAGATGATTCTTGTCGTGAGTCCCTCTTTAAAAGAGATCCAGACACCCTTTCAACACCACATTGCTATACAACACTCTCCTCAAGGAACAGGGGATGCAGTCAAGTGCGCTTTGCCTTACCTAAATTCGTCTGAACATGTTTTAGTCCTTTATGGGGATACGCCACTCATTCAAAAAGAAACTCTTGAAAAAATGTTGACGCTTTCTTCAGAAATCCCTGAAACGGCAGTCATTGTCTTGGGAATGAATCTTGAGCAGCCTGGAAATTATGGACGTCTAATTCTCAATGAAAAAAAGGAGCTCGATGCAATCATCGAGGTCAAGGATTTAGATCCTTCACAGAAGGCGATTTCATTATGTAATTCAGGTGTCATGCTTATTCGTGGAGACCTTTTGGAATCTCTTCTAGAGACACTAACACCCCAGAATGCTGGAAATGAATATTATTTGACAGACATTGTCCAAAGTGCTCGCCAAAAGGGTCTAACATGCCGCGTTGTCGAGGGTGATGCTTCTGAATTCATAGGAATCAACACACGACAAGATCTTGCTCAAGCTGAGGCCACTCTTCAAGAGAGATGGCGCAATCATGCCATGGCAGAGGGTGTAACTTTGATTGACCCACAAACAACATATTTCAGCTATGACACCAAGATTGCTTCTGACATTACCATCCATCCTTGCGTTGTATTGGGCCCCGGTGTTGTTATTGAAAAAGGCGCCGAGATCTTTTCCTTTTGTCAAATTAGTAATTCTTATATAGGGCCTCAAACCCGCGTAGGACCCTTTGCACATTTAAGAGGTGGGGTTCACTTAGAAGAACAAGCGGAAATTGGTAATTTTGTTGAAGTCAAAAAGTCTCGATTCCGCCTTAAAGCAAAAGCCAAACATTTAAGCTATATCGGAGATGCAGACATCGGCTCTAAAACAAATATAGGGGCAGGTGCAATTACGTGTAACTATGATGGCTTTCAGAAATATGAAACCCGGATCGGCGAAAGCACGTTTATCGGCTCAAATACCTCCTTAATTGCTCCTATTTCAATTGGAGATCATGTCATTGTTGGAGCGGGTAGCGTCGTGAATCAAGATATTAAGAATCGGGATCTTGTCGTCGCCCGGAGTCAAGCAAAGACATTTGAGAACGGTGCTGACAAGTTCAGAGATAAGCGCTTAAAAAGAAAGGACTGTTAGTTCATGTGTGGAATTATTGGAATTGTTGGAAATCATAGCGTAGGCCAGAGGCTTATCCAAGGTCTGGAGAAATTAGAATATCGAGGATATGACTCAGCTGGGATTGCAACAATTTTTAATGGTCAAATTCAAAGACTTCGTGCAGAAGGAAAACTTGTTAATCTGAAAGAAAAGTTTTTAGAGAATCCTATACAAGGCCAGAATGGTATTGGGCACACACGCTGGGCAACCCATGGTGCCCCCACTGAGCTCAATGCCCATCCCCACGCTAATCCTATGGTTGCACTGGTTCACAATGGGATTATCGAGAATCACGAGGAATTACGCAGAGACTTAGAATCCAAGGGATGTGTTTTCGAAAGTCAAACTGACACAGAAGTTATTGCTCACCTTATTGCCATCTATCGAGAGCAAGGGTTCACCCCTCAAGAAGCTGTGTCAAAAACCTTAAAAGACCTTAAAGGTGCTTTTGCTCTCGCCATTTTATTTTCAGGCTATGACAACCTTCTCATCGCAGCACGTCAAGGAGGAAGTCCTCTTGCCATCGGTTATGGAGAAGGAGAAATGTACATTGGTTCCGATGCAATTGCTCTGACCGCTTTGACTCAAAAAGTCTCTTATTTACAAGATGGAGATTGGGCAATCCTGTCACCCGAAGACATTTCTATCTTTGATAGAAATGATCAGCCCGTCACCCGTCCTATTGAAGAAAGTCACGTTTCTGAAAAAGCAATTAGTAAGGGTTCCTATGATCATTTCATGTTAAAAGAAATGCATGAACAACCCGCTCTCCTTGAAGCCATGATCAATACGGTTTTCAAAGACGGTTCTATCAATATTCCCGAAATTCCTTGGAAGTCTATATCTCGTCTCACAATTTCTGCCTGTGGAACGGCCTATTATTCAGGTCTCATTGCAAAATACTGGTTGGAGAAAATTGCTAAACTACCTGTCGAAGTGGACATTGCTTCTGAGTTTCGATATCGCACCCCCCCTCTGCCTGAAAAAGGACTTGGTCTTCTCATATCTCAATCCGGGGAAACCATTGATACACTTGCTGCGCTCGATTACATGAAATCTCAACAACAAACCATTTTGTCCATCGTAAACGTTCCCGGAAGTTCAATTGCGCGACTATCAGATATGGTTTTATTAACGCAAGCCGGGCCTGAAATCGGTGTCGCTGCAACAAAATCATTTACTTGCCAGCTTTTGATGCTCTCTTTTCTCACTTTAGAAGCGGCTCGCGTCCGAGGAGCTATTAATCAACAAACATTCGAAGAGATGGTTTTCGGACTCAAATTTTTACCTGCTCTTTGTGAAACAGTCCTTGGTCAACATGAAGAAATCAAAGCACTTGCTCGTCACATAGCCAAAGCCAGAGATGTTCTCTTTCTCGGTCGAGGCACCCAGTACCCAATGGCTCTCGAAGGCGCTCTCAAATTGAAGGAAATCAGTTACATTCATGCAGAGGCCTATGCAGCAGGAGAAATGAAGCATGGACCAATTGCCCTTCTGGACAAGAATGTGCCTGTTGTTGTCATGGCCCCTTATGATGATCTTTTTGAAAAAACAGCTTCAAATATTCAAGAGGTTATCGCTCGTCACGCTCCTGTCATTGTTTTTACAGACAAAAAAGGAGCTCACCACCTGGCTTCTTTTGATGCTAAATTGCTCACATTACCTTTAACATCAGCATTAACAGCTCCCGTCACTTATGCGATAGCTCTGCAGCTTTTAGCTTATGAAACAGCTCTCCTTAAAAACACGGATGTTGATCAGCCGCGCAATTTAGCAAAATCTGTAACTGTTGAATAAATAGAATTAGAAATTTTCTAAAGGTCGCAACTTCAACAGAGGTGCAGGCCCAACTAATAATTGCTTATTTTGAAGTGTAATGGGAATGGTTAACTTACGACCATAGGTCTCATCAGGTGTGCTGAAGAGTTCAAGCATGAACGAAGCTGTCTTTGCGCGTTTCTTTTTTATCCAACCTAATTGAACCATATCTTGCAATGCATCTTGATAACCTACAATTTTGCTCGAAAAAGAACCAAGCGGATACATCTCTTTATCAATGGTTAAGCTTCCATCTGCTTCTATAAGGAGAGGAGGCCAGTCTATTTTTAGCTGATCAATGTCTATAATACCCCCTCCATCACGCCAAATAGCGAACGTTGTTGGAAGCGTTTGAGGTTCATATCCTGATAATTTTCCTTCAAAATATAATTTTAAAGGATGATCAAATGGCTGAAGCCCAAGAACTTTTTCGATGTTTTTAACCTCTGTTTTCAAAATAAACGAAAGCTTCAATGGATTCTCTATATTGTTAACTTTTAATGAAAGAGGACCTATGTATACAGGCTGAGACTCTTTATCCAAAACAGAGGAAATTTTATCAACTGTAACATCCGCATCATTTAAGCGGCCCCTTAAGTCAAATGTAAAATTGCCTTCAGCCCCTTCAAATACCAATATGCCAAGGGGTAAAGGTATTGTTGTCGGAAGTGATATCTTATGTTCACCCTCAAACTGACATATGAGTGTATTAATTCTCCAAGGTTGAACCTGGATCCTAATTTCCGGACCTTCCCATTTTAAACGCTGATTCGGGTCTATCATTTGGAGATTTTCTATCTTCACTCCTAATAGAAAAGGCGTCCCCGCAATGGAAGCCTTTGAATAAGAGACCTGATAACCTTTCTTGGTAAGCTGTGCCTCTATATGGACAAGAGTCTTTTCAAGTGTGCGAACGCAATATTCATAGACAATAAACCACCCGCCTATTAACAGGGCAATGGTCAGAAGCAAGCTTGCGTATATAATTTTACGGTTTTTAAACATAGGTCAGTTCTCTTTTCACTAATTCCTGCGTTTTTGCTTCAATTTTCTCTTCTAGTATACGCATAAATTCTAAACGAGAAAGACCTGGTTCAATCGGATCTAAAATTTCAATTGTGATAGTCCCAGGATATTTTAAAAAACCCCTTCGTGGCCAAAACAAACCTGCATTATGGGCTATTGGCACAACAGGAATATTTAAATGAAGATAAAGACTTGCAATTCCTGAATGATAGACCCCCTTCTGAGTCGGAAGAGAACGTGTTCCTTCAGGGAAAATAACAATGGGCTGACCTTGCGACGTTGCTCTATTAGCACTTCTTACTAGCTTATTAAGATCTTTCCTCCCCTTAGTCTTCGAGCGACTCAGTGGAATCACACCCAATTTTTTTAAGTACCAACCAAAAAAAGGTATCCACAACAGTTCTTTCTTTAAAACAACGGATGGGCCAATGAGCAGTTCATAAAAAATAAAAGTTTCCCATGCTGATTGGTGTTTAACAGCATACAAAAGAGGTCTTTGAGTCAGTTTTTCTTGTCCAATAATCTTGTACTCAAGGCCTACGGCATATTTACAAATAAGAACAACACTGTTAATCCAAAATTTTGCCAATTTAAGAATGTAACCACGAGGAAGCAACAAAACGGGTAAGAAAAAAAGCGAACAAAAGGCCGTCCATGTGTAAAATAAGATATTAAAAAGAACTGATTTCAGGAAGATCTTCATTCTCATTTGCACTATAAAGTATTTTTTTCACATCTTTGAGTTGTCGTCGAATAATAGAAAATATAAACTTGTTATATTCCTGAATGACAATACCTAAAGTAGTCTCATCAAGCCACCATTTTTTTTGGTTAAACCTTTTCCCAATAACCGGGTGCGAGATAATTTTTACCCCAGGAAGCATATGATTCAGTTCAAATAAACTTCGCGGCATATGATAATTGGATGTAATGAGTCTTAAGCTTTTAATGGGATGGGACCGAACCCAGACAGCAGTTTCGGCCGCATTTCCTGAAGTATCTAAAGCGCTATAGCCAAGGGTTATCGATGATTTATCGGGTCTTTGCTGTATCATATTGGGCAAGTTACAGGATGGATTCACGCCAGAAATTAAAAGGTAATCTGCTTTTTTTTGCTCAAATAAAGTCAGGGCTTCTTTCAACCGCGATCCTTCTCCAGTAAAAATAACAATGCCATTTGTGTGGTTGGGATTTTCTATGGGTGAAAAGGGAATCAAACGAGTAAAGAGAATAAGCCCAATAAACCATAAAATACCCCCCAAGAGGATAAGAAAAGATAAACGCATCATATGAAAACAAATGACTTTTAACATTTTTCCTCTTTAACAATAGAGGAGACGGCTTCCAGTACTGAACCATAAACTGAAACAGGGGCCACATCATCTGACAAGCCTTCCTCCAAGGTTTTTTTGCCTTTACCTGTTAACACCAGTATCCTTTTACAATTAATGGCTTTTCCAGCTTTTAAGTCACTTAAAGCATCTCCAATAAAGGCAACCTCAGTGGGATGGACCTGAAAATCACAAAGGGCTTGGTGTAAAAGGCCTGGATTAGGTTTCCGATCAGGATGAGAATCATCGGCAGAGGTACATGCATAAATTTTATCAATAAATGCGCCTTGTTTTTTTAAAAGCTCTTTCAAATAATCGTGAATATGCTCTAATCCCTCTGGTGACAATTGCCCACGCCCAACAACTGCTTGATTGGTTATAATGGCTACTGGAATAGAAGCTTCATTCAACATTCTTACGGCTGGGATAGCCTGGGAAAATAGGACAAATTCTTCGATTCTCCTTACGGAATCTGGACGATCCACATTGATAACACCATCTCGATCAAGCAGGACTAATTTTATTGGCATAGTACTTTCATAACTGCCAGTCGTGCAGCTCCCATCATCAAAATAGCTGTACAAAAGGGAAACAAAATAAAGATGCTCATCGCTTGAAAAAAGAACGACGTGTCCATTACAAAAGTAAAGCCAGCACTTTCAAATAGGAATGTAATAAACAAAAACGTTAAAAAAGCAAAAAATGCACCGATGGCTCCTGAAAAAAGTCCTTGTCTAAGAGCATTGTATTGAAATTGTTTGGCTATGTATGAATTTGTTGCACCAATAAGACTCAAAACCTCTATAATTTGACGATGTATCAAAAGCCCGGTATTAGTCGCAAAAGTTGTTGTTGCAACAGCTGCAAATAAAATTAAACAAGAAATCAGTAACGACAAGAGCACACCCGTTTGAATCAAGTTAGATACCTGACTTTGCCATTCCCTATGGTTAACGATTTGAATATGTGGAGATATATTTTGTAATCGTGCTTTTAAACTGTGTAAGTCTATAGCTTCTTTTCCTGAAAAAGAAACATCAATAATTACTGGCAATGAAACCACATCAGGGCTTATTGTTTCCCCTACAAGAGACTGAAATATTTGAGTTATTTCGCCTTGAGGTATAACTTTTGCTTCCCGAATACCTTGCATACCATTCAAAACACTTAAAACACGAGATTCAAGTACTTGACTCGATTGAACCGAAAAAGTTGGAATTTCAATAGATATATCTGTTGTGAGCTGTTTTTCCCATAACTGAGTGGCATGAAACATAAACAATGTAAAAACAAAACAAAGGCTTCCTAAGTAAGCCATGAGACCAACGATTTTTGGAACAAACCGAGCCGCAATATCTTTTCTTAGAGGGAGATCATTCTGGTATTTCATGATGCCGCCTTAAAAACTGAATCTTTCATAATGGTGCCGTTACGAATCGATAATTGAGTATAATGAAATTTTTCGAGAAGACGTTGGTTGTGGGTCGCAATAATGATCGCTGTCCCCATCTTATTAAGCTCTTCAAAAAGATAGAGAAGCTTCATAGCCATTTCGTCATCAACATTTCCAGTGGGTTCATCGGCGAGAAGTAGCTGAGGACGCGCAACAACGGCCCTGGCAATAGAGACTCTTTGTTTTTGTCCGCCTGAAAGAGCGGGAGGATAAGCATTGATACAATCTCCGAGTCCAACCCAATCAAGAAGCTCACGAGCATGCTTATAGCTTCGCCTCACATCTAACCCTCTGACACGAAGAGGAAGTGAGACATTGTCTAAAACCTTTAGATGGTCTAAAAGCTTGAACTCTTGAAAAACAACACCAATTCTTTGCCGAAGGAGAGGCAAGAGAAAAGACTTCACGTCATGGGTATCCTCTCCAAAAAGCTTAAGTTTACCCATCGTCGGTTTTAAGCCTAGATAGAGCATTTTTAAAAGAGATGATTTACCGGATCCACTAGGCCCCGTAAGAAAGTGAAACGAACCCTTTTCAATATCAAACGTTACCCCTGAAAAAATTTTTGGCCCTTTTTCATATTGATGACCTATACCAACAAGTTGTGCTATCAAATCAGACATGCGTAACGAATCCTCTTACAATCCCGAAGTACAATGACACAAAAAGAAACCATCGTCTACCTTGCGCCAATTTTATAAAGAGCATATAACCATTACTGGAGATATGTAAGAGGGATTAAATAAGTATGATCGTTGTCTGTCCCCAGTGTTCAAAACGATATATGTTGGATAATAATCTTGTTCCTAAACAAGGAAGACAAGTCCGTTGTTTTTCTTGTCAAAATGTATGGCATCAAGGAAAAGAGCTTTTACAACCCTCCGCTCATACTATTTCCTTGAAGGAAATAGACGTTTCACTTGATCCTCCTTTAAGCGCAGATCGAAGCTCAGGGTGGATTAGTACTTTGGTTTTGTTTGCAATTATCATCTCTTCTATGAGCATCGTTGTGTTTGGAAGAGAACACGTGGTTAAATTCTGGCCAAATACTGAAAGATATTATGAGCTTGCGGGGTTATCCATCAAATCGGCTGGCTCTGGACTTTCTATTACGAATGCTCGCTCTTTAATGCACCAAGCCAATTCACAAGATATGATACAAGTTGCTGGTCAGATCACCAACACCTCTGATCATGTCCGGTCTATACCTCCCTTAAAAGTGAAATTACTGAATAAATCTTCTGATGTTTTAGACTCATGGGAACATCAACTTTCAGAATATTCTTTACTACCTGGAGAACAAATTCGTTTCGAAACAGAGCCACACCCAAAGGTCAGTGGCACTGATCACGTTTTTGTTAAATTTTAAAATGATGATAGAAAACCCAACATCTCCCTTTGATCTTAGGCAGTTCTACGAAAGCGAGTGGGACGAGCATATTAGGGTCGCCCAAGATTCATACTTGCACCTTTATCCACTCTTTACAGAGTGGGTGGAAACAGCGGCTTTTGCTCTTCAACATGGAAAAAAACTATTGTTGTTCGGAAATGGAGGAAGCGCAGCTGATGCACAACATTTAGCCACGGAGTTTACGGTACGATACAAAAAAAACCGGAAAGCAATTCCTGCATTGTCTTTAGCGACGGACACATCAGCTTTAACCGCTATTGGTAATGATTTAGGCTTTGACCATTTGTTTTCTCGTCAAATCGAAGCTTTAGGAAATGAAGGTGATATTGCTATCGGTATTTCTACTTCAGGTCAAAGTCCGAATGTATTACAAGCTTTTGAAATGGCTAGAAAAAAGAAAATGATAACCGTTGGACTAACAGGAGAAAATGGCGGACACCTTCATGATAAAGTTGACATTCTTTTAAAAGTCCCGTCATCTACAGTCTCTCGAATACAGGAAATGCATATCACTTTGGGGCAAATGTTTGTTGGTGCACTTGAATTTCGACTGGGGTTAATTTGATGACAATGACTGATTCTCAGCTTATACATAATTTTTCTCAAACTCGCATTCTTTGTTTAGGCGATATCATGCTTGATGAATTCGTGATGGGTTCCGTATCGCGTATTTCTCCTGAAGCACCTGTCCCCGTTATTCATGTCAGAGACGAGACTCTTGTGTTAGGTGGTGCGGGAAACGTCATTCGTAATTTTGAAGCCTTGGGATGTTCCGTATCCTTCATCTCCGTTTTAGGTGAAGATGGGAACGGACATCGTATCGAGAATCTTTTAAACCAACTTCCTCGTGTAAAAGCCCACCTTTTCTGGGATAAAACAAGAATAACAACAACAAAAACAAGATTTCTTGCAGGAAATCAACAAGTCCTCAGAACGGATAGAGAGCAAACTTATCCCCTCGATGCCGCTTTGGAATCTAAAATACTTTCTTCTTTTCAGGAACTTATTAGTGATCATGATCTTATTGTCCTCTCCGATTATGCCAAAGGCTTTTTTTCAACTGAACTTCTTCGGGCCTTCATTGATCTGGCACAGATACACAACAAGCAGATTCTTATTGATCCCAAAGGCAAAGATTTCATACGCTATAAAGGAGCAAACCTATTAACACCAAACAAACAAGAATTATCCCTGGCAAGCCCCATAACTATTAAAACTGAAGAAGACCTCATCTCCGCTTCTCGATACCTTCTGGAAAAAGCAAAACTTCAGGCATTAATTATTACAAGAGGGTCTGAAGGAATGACGCTTGTAGACACTTCAGGAAATGTTGAACATATTCAAACACAAGCTCTAGAAGTATTTGATGTTTCGGGAGCTGGTGATACGGTTATAGCCACGATTGCAGCTTGTATTGCTGCCGGCTCTTCTCTGCCCACAGCCATGCGAATTGCTAATGCCGCAGCGGGACTCGTCGTTGCTAAAATAGGAACAGCCGTTGTTCACCAAGACGAACTTATCTCAACTCTTCATACACTTGAAACTCAAGTCCATGAACAAAAGATAGTTGCATGGGAAAAAGCCGAAAACAAGATTCAAAAATGGAAGCGTCAAGGCCAAAAAATTATCTTTACGAATGGATGTTTCGACCTACTCCATCCAGGCCATATTTCACTGCTGAACAAAGCAAAACAGTCAGGAGATAAGTTAATCATTGGACTGAATACAGATGCTTCAGTTCAAAGACTTAAAGGACCTGAGAGGCCCATTCAAAAGGAATATGATCGGGCCTTTGTTCTTTCTTCTTTACACTGTGTCGACCTTATTGTTTTATTTGATGAAGATACACCCCTCAAATTGATAGAATTTTTAAAACCAGACATTCTTGTTAAAGGCGCAGACTATACAATTGATCAAATCGTTGGAGCACCTTTTGTTCAAAGTTATGGAGGACAAGTTCTTCTTATTGATTTGGTTGAAGGAAAAAGCACAACTAATATGGTGACAAAATTAAGAACCTGATTATATATTGTAATAATGATGACAATTAATTATATTAATATTTTAAAACCTATAACATAAAGTAAAGTTGTAAAATTCGATGGCCATTTTAAATATTTTAACTGCTCCTGACCCAAGACTTTTAACCATTTCAGAACCGGTGGATAAAGTTGACCAGAGCATTCGTAAGATAAGAGATGATCTTTTTGATACTCTCTATGCCAAAAATGCTCTTGGACTTGCAGGCATACAAGCAAACATCCACAAAAGAGTTATTGCTATAGATATTGGCGAACGAGATGGAGTCTCTGTCGGTCCCCTTTTTTTGGCAAATCCTCAAATTGTAAAGGTTTCAGAAGTCATCCAAGTCACCGAAGAAGCTTGTCTCTCTGTTCCTGGTTTTTATGGTAAAGTCAAGCGCCCTTTAGAAATTGAAGTTACTTATTTGGATGAAAATAATGATCAAAAACATTTAGTGGCGAGTGGGCTGTTAGCTGATTGTATTCAGCATGAAATTGATCATCTCAACGGTATCCTATTTATTGAGCATTTATCATCACTCAAAAAAAGCCTCATTTTAAGTAAACTTAGGCGGCTTAAAAACAAAAAAAGGTAGTTTATGAACCTAGAGGATCTTCGTGTGGCTTTTATGGGCACTCCTGATTTTGCTGTCCATATACTCGAATCTTTGCTGAACGCAAATTACCAAGTCGTAGCGGTCTATACACAACCTCCTCGACCTGTGGGCAGAGGCTACCATATCACACCTAGCCCTGTTCATAACCTTGCTTTGTCTCATAATATTCCCGTATTTACACCTTCATCTTTGAAGTCTGAAGAGGAACAAACTCATTGGAAATCATTAAACTTGGATATCGCCATTGTAGCTGCCTATGGTCTCATTCTTCCACAGTCAATCATTGAAGCCCCTCGCTGGGGCTCCGTCAATGTTCACGCTTCTCTTCTCCCACGTTGGCGGGGGGCAGCTCCCATTCAACGGGCGATCTTGGCCGGTGACAAAGAAACAGGAATTACCATTATGAAGATGGATGTAGGTCTTGATACAGGAGATATGCTTCTTCAAAAACTTTTGCCTCTTGATAACACATCAACCACATCAAGTGTTCTAAGTGCGTTTTCAAACCTCGGATCAGAAGCTCTTTTAGAAGCCATTCCCCTTTATGTTTCTGAAAAAATAAACCTTATTCCCCAACATGAAGAAGGCATAACCTATGCTAAAAAGCTTGAGAAAGAGGAAGGACGGTTGGACTGGCATGATCCTGCTGAGATCCTCGATAGAAAAGTAAGAGCTTTAAACCCTTGGCCAAGCACATGGCTTGAAATTGGGAAAGATAGGATCAAAGTCCTAAAAGCTGAAGTTATTTCCATCTCTACAAACTACCCCCCTGGTACAATTTTAGACGATAAATTTACGATAGCCTGTTCTCAGGATGCGTTTCGACCCTTGCTTGTGCAAAAAATTGGCAAAGCAGCCATGCCCACCGATGAATTTTTAAGAGGGTATGATCTTCCCTCATCGCGGCTTAGTCATGCGACGGTTTAAGCTCATCCTTGAATATGAGGGGACGACTTATTCTGGCTGGCAACGACAAGAAAAGCTCCCAACGGTTCAACAAGAACTTGAGAAAGCTTTTCTCGATTTCCTAGGCGTTTCGACTTCTGTATCCGGGAGTGGACGAACAGATGCAGGAGTGCATGCCAGAGGCCAAGTTGCTCATGTTGACATTGCAAAACCGTATACAGCCTTTCAAATTCTGGGGGCAATGAATAATCGACTCAAATACACTGGAACCAGTATCCTTTCTGTTGAAGAAGTTGAACCCGATTTTCATGCTCGTTTTTCTGCAAAAGCGAGATCCTATGAATATCATATTCTCAACCGTCGAAGTCAGCCTGCTCTTGAAAAAACAAGAGCCTGGTGGGTCATCCCTCCCTTATCTGTTGAGGCTATGACAGAAGGAGCCAAGTATTTAATTGGTTTTCACGATTTTACTTCTTTTCGTGACAGTCAATGTCAAGCTGCATCCCCTCTTAAGACATTAAATGAACTGCGAGTTGAAAAAATCAATGACCGCATTCTCATACATGCAAAAGCGCCTTCCTTCTTGCATCATCAAGTTCGAAATATCGTCGGAACATTAAAACGGGTGGGACAAGGATATTGGGCACCTGAAAAGGTAAAAGAAATTTTGGATTTAAAAGATCGACGTACTGCAGGACCCACCGCTCCTGCGCACGGCCTCTATTTGACACATATCGACTTTTAAGCTTGCCCAGCTTCTTCTGACAGAGAAGACGGGGTGATTCCAAGCTTTCCCATAGATTGTTCCCACCTTTTCTCAATGGAAACATTGAACAGAATTTCAGGATCAGCTTCAACCTGTAACCACCGATTACCATGGAGTTCCGCATCTAATTGCCCAGGCCCCCAACCAACATATCCCATGGCCAATAAGCAATCTTTAGGTCCATCCCCGACAGCAATTGATTGAAGCACATCAACAGTAGCCGTTAGAGAAATGTGATTTCCTAAATACACGGTTCCGGGGTGATTAAAATCATCTGAATGAAGAACAAAGCCCCGCCCTGTATCATTAGGCCCACCAAAATATATGGGTAGGTCTCTTTTGATAGCATCTTTGGATAGATTTAAATAATCGAGAAGCCCCTTCAGAGTTAAGTCTCCTAAATATTTATTTATAACCAAGCCCATCGCTCCATTTACATCATGGCCACAAATGAAAATAACAGCTTTTTCAAAGCGAGGATCCTGCAGGTGGGGCATAGCCAATAAAAATTGTCCTGTTAAATAACCCGAAAGTTCTTGTTTTGATTCTAGTTCTTCTGTCATATTATATTTATGCCATAATTAGGGTTAAAAGTTTATTACGAATGCAGGATCTTATGAAAATATTCTTGAAAAGTCTCTTTAAGGGACTGTTTTGTCTCTTAATTATTGTACCTGTTCTTGCCGCAATGGAAACATCGCCGGTTAAATTTCAACTGCTATCAGGAGGAAGCCAAAATAACGCGACCACTGCTGGGCTTATTCTAACGATCCCAAAAGAATGGCATGTCTATGCACCAACCCCCAAAGGATCTAACGCTGCTGGCTTTGAACCTGTATTTACCTGGAATGGCTCTCAAAACCTTAAAGGTGCAAAAATTTTGTGGCCTAAAGCTATTGAGACTACAATTCAAGATCAACTTTCTTATGTTTATGAAGGAAAAGTTTTTATACCTATTCAGCTGACACCTATAAAAACAAATGAACCTATCACGTTTAATCTAAAGATGTCTCTTCTGGCATGTTCTTCCATTTGTCTACCGATAGATGAAAGTCTTTCTGTAACCATCAAACCCAATGAACCTGCTAACTCACTTTTCACAACAGCACTAAAAAATGAGAACTCTTCTAAAGACGGCGGGATCTTATTTTTATTGCTGATTGCCTTTTTGGGTGGATTTATTCTCAATTTTATGCCATGCGTTTTACCCGTCCTTTCACTAAAAGTCATGTCTCTCATTAAACAATCGAAGAAGAACCATATCAAACAAGCAAAACATGGATTTTTTATTACAGGCTTGGGAATTATTGCTTCTTTTCTGATTTTAGCACTGGTCACGATTTTCCTAAAAGAATCGGGAGAAGCTTTTGGATGGGGTATTCATTTCCAAAATCCGCATTTTCTTCTTTTTGTTTTCCTTGTTCTTATTGCATTTGCCGCAAGCCTTTTGGGAATATTCGAAATTGACCTTCCTTCAGAGCTTGGGAATTGGCTCATTTCCCATGAGGGTAAAGGACGAATAAAGGATTTTCTATCAGGCGTGTTTGCAACACTTCTCGCAACTCCCTGTTCAGCACCTTTTGTTGGAACAGCTCTGAGTTTTGCTTTGGGACGGCGTACTGAAGAAATCATTGCTGTCTTTTTTTTCCTGGGGTTAGGATTTGCATCTCCCTATATTCTTGTCGCTTCTCTCCCTCAGCGCTTTATATACCTTCCTAAGCCGGGCAAATGGATGTTATGGATTCAAACCATCCTCGGCATTATTCTAGCAGCAACAGCCCTTTGGATTGGATGGATCCTGAGCTTCCACCTTCCCCTGTGGGCACTTATTGTGAGTACAGTCGTCGCTTTAGCAGCACTTTCTTTATTCTGGATTAAACATCATAAAAGTCCAACTCTCAGAGCTTGGGCCTTTGCTTTGCCACTTTTTATTATCGCATGGAGCTTGTCCTGGATTGCGTTAGAAACAAAGGAGCCCAAAATCAGTGATGTTAAAAACAGCTCTCCCATTCTTGAACTATGGAAACCTTTTGCTCCTGAAACAATAGATTCATTCGTCAAGAATGGAAAAATCGTCTTTGTAGATGCAACAGCAGAATGGTGTGTAACGTGTGCCGTCAATAAGTCGCTTGTTCTGAATGACCCGCAAATTGCAAGTATCCTTGCAGATCATACTGTTGTTCCCATGAAAGCCGACTGGACAAAGCAAGATTCTAAAATTACGGATTTCATTCAATCTTATGAGCGATTCGGTATTCCTTTTAATATCATTTTTGGTCCTAATAAACCTGAAGGAATTGTTCTTCCTGAAATTTTAAGTGTCAGTGGTGTTCAAAAAGCTTTTGAAGAAGCTGGCTATAAAAAGGCAAACTAAAGGGTGTTTTTAAGCACTTTATCGATCGCCTGACGCGCCAAGCTATCGGCCCTCTCATTCTCTGGATGACCCGCATGGCCTCTCACCCAGTGCCACTTGACGTGATGAATATGTGTGAGAGCCTCGAGATCTTCCCATAAATCTTTGTTTTTCACAGGCTTCTTATTGGAGAGACGCCATTCATTTTTTTTCCATTGATGGAGCCATTTCGTAATCCCATCACGCACATACTGGCTATCGGTGTAGAGATCAACATCACTCGCAAATTTTAAGGCTCTAAGAGCTTCAATAGCCGCTATTAGCTCCATACGATTATTGGTTGTATCTGGTTGAAAACCTGAGAGCTCTTTCTCAACCCCATTATAACGAAGAATTGCCCCCCACCCTCCTGGACCCGGGTTTCCTTGACAGGCTCCATCTGTATATATTTCTACTCGTTTATCCATATAACGTCCTTTTATGGGAAGTTGCCATGCGAATTGCCTCTTGTCGAGAGCTTCTTCGTTGAGTATTTTTAAAAAATTATTTGGAGAAAGATATGTCTGAATCTCATTGTTCCCAAGCACTTCCTTTTGAGGCGACTCTTGAAGAAGGAAAAACTTATTACTGGTGCACCTGTGGCCTCAGCAAAAAAGATCCTTATTGTGATGGTACGCATAAAGGATCAGGCTTTAAGTCTCATTGCTTTACAGCGCAAGCCTCAGAAAAAATTTGGCTTTGTGGATGTAAAAAAACAAAAAATCCCCCCTTTTGTGACGGAAGCCATAAGATTTGAAACGAAAACTTATCCTCCTCCTCTGCGCAATTCTGACGGGATGCTCTTTTCTGCCTTCTGAAAGAACTTCTTGTCCACAAACAGCCATTGTCAGCGAGTTTTCAAAACATATTCTTCTCAAAGGGAATATAGACATCCGGACAGAGCTGGATAGCATTTCTCCTTCTTGCACACAATTCTCCAACGAGACATATATTGATTTTCGTTTAAGAATGACGAGTTTTCGTCCTCTTTCGGCTTCATCGAAGCCATTAAAGCACACTGTTTCTTATTTTGTCGTTGTAACAGATAATAAAGGAAATATTCTTTCGCGAAGTGATCATGACCTTGAGATCTCTTTTGAAGGCCAACAAACAACAAAAGTATCCCATATAAGATTACTCGAAACAGTTCCTGCGAAAAAGGAAGTGAGTCTTTATGTTGGTTTCAACTTAGATGAGAAACAATTCCGTCTTTTACAAGATAAACGGACCATGAAAATAAAATAAAAAATAAATCATAGCTTATCGACCCCAAGAGCTGTATATTAGTCAAAAACAATAAAGGAAGGAAAAAAATTACCATGGATATCATCTTGGCCCCTTTATTATCTCTAATAAACCTTATTATTAGAATCTATATTTGGTTTATTATCGCAAATGTAATTTTAAGTTGGCTATCTCATTTTAATATTATAAACACAAGAAATAACGTCATCATGATGGTTCGTGAATTCTTGTATAAAGTAACAGAACCTGCCCTCTCTCGAATTCGACGTTTTCTTCCCATTATCAGTGGATTTGACCTTTCACCCCTTGTTTTGATTCTTTTCTTGTGGTTTCTCCAAGGAATCATTGGTCAGCTTATTTTAAAAATTCTTATTTACACGAATGGTTAAAATCATTAATGGCCGCACCCTTGCGGATGAACTTAATCGTAAGCTGTTTACTTTAGCTCAAGATCTTGAAGGAAATGCTGGCATAAAACCGGGGCTTGCCGCAATACGCGTTGGAGATGATCCAGCAAGTCAACTTTATGTTCGTTTGAAAGGCATACAAGCCCAAGAATTGGGTTTTAATTTTGAAGAACATATTCTGCCTTCTTGGACGCCTGGTGAATCCTTAAAGGATAAAATTCATGAACTGAATCAAGCAAACCACATCCATGGGATCATTCTCCAACTTCCTCTTCCCTCTCATTTTAATCAATTTGAGTATCTCTCCCTCATCAACCCCTCAAAAGATGTGGATGGTTTACACCCTTTAAATGCAGGAAAACTGTTCCAAGGCCTGCCCCATCGTTTTGCTCCCAGTACACCTTTAGGATGTATCAAGCTTGCACAAACGATCCATCCAAATATGGAGGGGTTACAAGTTGGTGTGATTGGATGTTCAATTCTTGTAGGACGCCCCTTAGCGTTCCTCATGCTTCAACAAAATAGCACTGTTTTCATGGCTCATAAAAAAACGCAAAACTTACCTGAAATTTGCCTATCCGCAGATATCCTCTTCATAGCTATTGGAAATCCTCAGTTCATTAAAGGAGAATGGATTAAAAAAGGTGCAACCGTCATTGATATCGGTATCAACCGACTAGCTTCAGGAAAAATAGTGGGAGATGTCGATTTTGAATCGGCTCAATTAAGAGCCGGAGCGATTACACCCGTGCCCGGAGGCGTCGGTCCTATGACAATTGCTTGCCTATTACAAAACACACTGGAAGCTGCTTATCAGTATGCAAACGTCTCTTTCCCTCTTCTTTAAAGCTATTGATTTTTTAATCCCATTGCGGTGCCTCAAATGTGGAACGATTGTGGAAACCAAAAATGGCCTCTGTCAGAGATGCTGGCCGTTAATTTCCTTTATTGCAAAACCTTATTGTGCCTGTTGTGGACGTCCTTTTGACTTTGAAATTGAAGACAATGCAATTTGCGGTGCCTGTAGTCATACATCCCCCTTCTTTACATCAGCCCGATCGGTCTTTACCTACACCTCAGACAGTAAGGATCTCATCTTAAGATTTAAACATACGGACCATCTTCAATCCACACCACTTTTTGGTGAATGGTTAACTCAACTCATTGATAATATTGATGATCCTCTCTGCATTCCTGTGCCCCTTCATTGGACGCGACTTTTTATGCGCACCTACAATCAAGCCGCCCTTTTGGCTGAAAAAGTTTCTAAAATCAAAGGGTTTACTTATGGCCCAACACTTCTCCTGAGAAAACGCCGAACACCCTCTCAAGGTAAGCTTTCAAAGGATAAAAGGGTTAAAAATGTTAACAACGCCTTTTCTATTTCCAAAAAATACGAATTCCTTCTAAAGGATAGAAACATACTCTTGATTGATGACGTCTACACAACAGGTGCAACTCTCAATGCATGTTCGAAAGTCCTTTTAAAGGCAGGAGCAAAGGCGGTCCATGTTCTAACCCTCGCACGTGTGGTCAACCCCCTCCAAACTTGATTTTGCTTAAAGAGACTTATAGCAAAAGAACTTTGGCCCCTTCTCATTTTGTGACATACTAAAAGAAAGATAAATGAGGAGGCATCTTGAAAACGTTACCCTTTTCCATTGGAAATGTGGCTGAGGCTGTTCGTGAAACAGTCCATCAATTCGCCCAGAAAGAAGTCGCCCATCGTGCCTATACCATCGACAAGAATGATGCGTTCCCCAAGGATCTATGGCCAAAACTTGGTGCTCTTGGTCTTCTGGAAATTACAGTTGATGAACATGATGGCGGATCAGGGATGGGCTATTTGGAGCACGTCATCGCTGTCGAAGAACTCTCCCGTGCGTCAGGATCCCTGGCTCTGAGCTATGCCGCCCATTCAAATCTTTGTGTCAACCAAATCCGTCTTCATGGAAGAAAAGAGCAAAAGGAACGATTCCTGCCAAAGCTCATCAGTGGCGAGCACATTGGATCTCTTGCTATGAGCGAAACGGGTGCAGGTTCAGATGTCTTGAGCATGAAAACAACCGCCCACAAAAAAGATGACCGTTACATTCTCAATGGAACAAAAATGGGGATTACGAATGGTCCCTATGCGGACGTGATTGTTGTTTACGCAAAAACAGACCCTGAGGCTGGTTCCAAAGGCCTTACAGCCTTTTTAATTGAAAAGGGAATGAAGGGTTTTTCAACGGCTCAAAAGCTGGACAAACTCGGCATGCGTGGATCAGGAACTTGTGAACTGGTTTTTGAAGACTGTGAAGTGCCTGAAGAAAACGTCCTAGGTGACGAGGGACAAGGCACAAAAATACTTATGAACGGCCTAGATTTTGAACGGGTCGTTTTGTCTCACCTAAATGGGTTCCTCAACTGACTGATAGTGATCAAGTTTATCAAGGAATCCGTAAACAAGAGGGTGTTGATTATTCTCTTCTCGTTCCGAATCACAAAGGCTATGAAAGTGCTCTTGAAAACGATGTAAAATCCATTGCTGTCTTTACAGCTGCCTCTGAAACCTTTTGTCAAAAGAACATCAATATGTCGATTGCGGAAAGTCTGGCTGCTTTTTCAAGTTTTATGAGTGAGGCGAAGACCAAAGAAATCCGTGTTAGAGGATACGTGTCCTGTGCCATTGCTTGCCCTTATGAAGGGTTAATCCTACCTTCAAAAGTCCATGAAGTTGCCCTCAGGCTTCTTGACATGGGCTGTGACGAAATTGCCTTAGGTGATACAATTGGCACTGGGACGCCTCGACAGGTTCAAGATCTCTTGGCCCATAATCCAATTCCCTTACCAAAACTTGCCTTTCATTTTCACGATACTTATGGCCAAGCCATAGCCAACATTTATGCAGCCCTTGAAGGTGGAGTTGCGATCTTTGATAGTTCCATCTCAGGACTTGGGGGATGTCCATATGCCAAAGGGGCCACAGGGAATGTAGCCACCGAGGACGTTCTCTACCTTCTTCAAGGATTAGAGATTGAAACAGGGATTGACTGGGACAAGTTGTTACAAGCTGGGGAATTTATTGACACCCAGCTGCAACGTCAAACCACGTCAAAAGTTACGCAAGCTTTATTTAGTGAACCTATATACTGATGCTGCAGCTTCTTTTAACTCTTCAAATGAAGAATCGTTAAAATAACCTGGACCAATATGAACAAGAAGGAAACGACTTAAGGCTGCATCAGCGGCGTTTCTCCACTGATAGCCACTAATTTCCAACCGGCCTGTTTCTGTGTGTTCTCCAACTTGAACCGTTGGACCGTTGAACCAATCAGCAATTTCAGGGACTCTTAAAGGCTGAGCGCTTTCAACAGCACAACTCACTGGAAGGGATTGGTCCCTTCGAGCAAATCGATTAAGTGCGTCACCAATTGATTTTTCATCTCCCTCAGGAACATGAAGAACTGTATGGAGTAGGACTCGCTCCGTATAAAAGACACATTCGGCCTTATCGTCTATAGAAACTTCAGGCAAAAGATCTGCGTTACCAAATACACCTAACTTTTCTCCATCTGGACCAACTGTCCATACAGCATACTTTTTATTTTCATGGGTAAAACGACCGGTGCTTTTAATATTTCCTAAGTAGGTCGAATCGAGTTCTTCAGGAAGCTGTGCCTTCAAAGAGGAAAATTCTTGAACGCTCAAAATACATAAAATCATAAATAGGTATTTCATTTTAACACTCCTTTTTAACAATATTCAAAATTTAAGGATGGGGATAGGCGGGCATGAAGTTCGGGAAGAAACCAAAATTCACAACATAATCAACTGCATTTGCAGTATGAGCATACCATCCCATGAAACGCCCATAACCTTGATAGCCCCAATAAATCCATGAGTGAGAATTCGCTTGAGGAAGAAGTCGATTGGATAACTGGGGAATTGTATATCCAGCCACTGGACCGATTTGATTGCCCATCAGCTCAACGGAATAATTCGCTAAAAACTGCCCAATAGAAGGAGATGCAAAACTAGCTAGGTTATTCACACGACTTCTCATATCTAAAAGACTGAGCTCTTGTGACTGTTGGGGTTGGGGAAGGGCAGAGAGAATCATTGGCGCAATAACCCCTTCAAGGTTGACAGATGCTTCTTGCGCAACAAGCCTACCTGCTAATGAACCAACATAAGAATCTGTATAACGTGAGACTTCAGCTCCAAATCGACTGGTACTATCGGGAATTAATGCCGAACCACCGGCACGAATATTTTGCCACAGAACAGATGTGAGCGCACTTTCAGCCCGTCCTGCAGCTGTCGCAGCAGTGATAATATCCTGTCGCGCTTCCCCATCTTTCGTTTGGAACAAAAGGAGATTCTGTCCGTAATTTCCCCCTAAAGCAACCTGCAAATCTTCCTTTAATGCTAAGAGTGACTGACGAATTGATTTTCTCAGAAAATCGAGCCCTGCTTCCTTGATTTTCAGAGTTTTCATAAGTTCTATAATGCCACTTAAATCATCACAGATCTCACCAATATCACTTTGCATAGAATGTAAATCATCTAACATCTCTCTTACCTCTGCAGGGAGGTTAGAACGAACTTCTGCAACTTGTTCAGCAATTTTTGCATCCGCAAGATCTGAGCCATAACTGGCTGTCAATTGACCAAAATACTGAAATAAGGCAGAGTGAGGAGAATCCTTTTCAATCTCCATATAAGAGGTTACTAAAGCACTTAAATTGGATGCAATCCAACCAATCCAGCCTCTCGATTGGGATTGGATCAGAGCTTGTACTTTCGTGAAAAAGGCCTCTTCATAATTCGTTTCTATGTAGGTCTTGAGGGTCCCAAGAAATCCTTGCGCCCCATCAGCTGTCGGCAAAAAGAGTGCTAATGCTTTGCCTACCTGGTCAACCATTTGGTCCGCTTGACCATTCAACAAACGTTCAACAAGTCCATCAAGATTTGAGGCCAGCATTAGGGAAAAGTTCGAGACAAAGCCTAACTTGAGAAGATTATAAAGCTCCAGGGGAAGAGCAAGTTGGGGTGCTACAGCAACGGCTATCAACCGCGCTCCCTTATTCGCCACTTGTTTACCGGCTGCATCCAGAAGGATTGAGGCCACTTTTCGTGTGATACCCAGTTGCTGAGCAAGACTTTTGCCCCCTTCTTCCATTCCTAAAACCAACGTATTCCGAACAAGGATTTCTATTTTCTCGGCCATTTCTTCCATATAGGCCCGATAAATGGGCGCAACAAAGGGATGGGACAATAGAGCTTCCATTTGAGAAGGTGCAACAGCTTCTATTGAAGAAGAAGATTCTTCATTTGATGTCATTAAAGCCAAGGAAACATTGCGTAAGGGTGTATAAAAATCCATACCTTGATCAACTGTGCCTTCTTCCAACTGACGGTACAGATTACGAATCATTGCAAGTGTTTCGTCGCTCCCTAATTGCTTTTTAAGGCTCACTTGTTGTTCTCTCAAATAGGCAAGAGAAGGCGTGACGATTTGTGTTATTAAAGTCTTTGCTTTCTCTTGATCAGCAGCCGTTGGTTGAACCTTAGTCGAGGTTTTGGGTTGAGAGGATGGCGTTGACGAGCTGCCACGAATATAACCAGATCCCGGAAGATAATCCAAATATGACCAAGACGCTTCTTCTTGTTTCGGTGCTTCTGACGAACGAATAGAAGGAGAACCATCACCAGTTTCATCATTATTGAGAACAAAGTCAGCCATCTGCAAAGAAGAGACTGCTGCACGAGAAGTATCTTTATCATCCTCCATTGCAAAAGAAGGCGTGAGGAGAGATGAAGAAAAGGCTGATAAAATAGTAATCAGCGCAACAGACGAATATAAATTAAAATTCATATTTAAACCAAAATAAAAACTCAATATTTATTAAATAATGACTCCATCACTGAAATGCAACTAAATATGATTATTGATCAAACTTCCTCATCTTGACTCAGGCTAATGAAGGGAGCACACTACTCTCATGACCTATGATATTAACGAAGCCTTTAAGCTGGAGGATCCTTTGCTGTCATGCAAGATGGGGCTCTTGAACAAATTGGCCTCAAAGAACATTCATCCGATCGTCCAAAAACCCAATTTGTGGAACAGCTTGTCAAAATAGGTCTGGGAGCTTAGGGAGGCTTTTATCACCCACTTCATCCATTTTCTCCAAGAGAACGCCTTTCTGCTTCAGCAAAAAACCCTTGAACATATAACACTTGTGAGCTGTTCTCTCCTTTTTGCTTCACTCATAGCGATTCCCCTGGGCATTCTAATTTCAAAATATCCATTTCTGAGAAAAGTCACCTTAAATGCGGGTGGTGTTTCTCAGACTGTTCCAGCCCTCGCCATGCTGGGCTTTCTTGTCCCGTTTTTAGGACTCGGAGCACTTCCAACAATTGTCGTCCTCACTTTTTATGCAAGTTATCCCATCCTCAGAAGTACCTATACAGGCTTTGAACAGATTCCGCCTGAGTGTAGCGAAGCAGCTGAAGCACTGGGATTTACTCCCTTTCAAAAAATACGCTTTGTTGAGCTTCCCCTTGCCCTTCCTGTTATCATCTCTGGCCTACGTGTTGCAACCGCTGCAACCATTGGAATCGCAACGGTGGCTGCTTTTATTGGAGCGGGCGGACTGGGAGATTTTATTACACAAGGACTTGCTCTCAATAATCCCTCACTGATTTTATTAGGCGCCATTCCAACGGCCTTTATGGCACTAGGCTTTGATTACGGCATCTCACAAATTGAAAATATGCTTCGATTTCGAAAAATAAAATCGCTCACATTTTCACGCCTAAGGAAGGGGGCTATATTTATCCTATTTTTTATCCTCGGTTATCTAGGTGTTTCTTCCTTTATATATTCAAATCAACCAACAATTATTGTAGGAAGCAAAAATTTTACTGAGCAATATGTTTTGGCTGAACTGATCGCTCAATTGATTGAGAAAAAGACTGATTTAAAAGTTATCCGTAAGTTCAATATGGGCTCTACAGATATTCTCCACAATACTCTTCTGCGTGGTGATATCGACATTTATCCCGAGTATACAGGAACGGCTTATTTAACTGTTTTAAATGAAGCTCCGACAAAAGAAGATATCTTTTACAAAGTCAAAAAGGCCTATGAAAATCAATTTAATGTCACGTGGCTTAAATCTTTTGGATTCTCTAACAAACCGACCCTTGCCATTCGACGGGATCTCAGTGAGGAAAACAACATTACAACCATGAGTGACCTAGTCCCCTATGCGAATCAAATGGTTGTTGTCTGTCCACCCGAAGCGTTAAAACGTCCGGATCAACTTCCAGGACTGAAAAAACATTATAATCTAACTTTTAAAAAGGTGACGCAAGTTGATCCAAACCTTATGTATTCGGCCATCGAACATCATTCCGCTGATGTGGTTTCCGCTTCAGCAACAGACGGGAAACTCAAAAAACATGATATGACGCCTTTGATAGACGATAAATCTTGTTACATAGCTTATGATGCGGCTCCTGTTATTCGACTTGAAACTTTAGCCTCACACCCAGAAATCTTAAAGGCCTTAGAACCACTTTTAGGATTTCTCACTCAGGAAAAAATCATTGATTTGAATGCAAAGGTGGATGTTGATGGGTACCCTCCATCCAAGGCTGTGAGCGAATTCCTCACTGAATTTCAATTTCTCTAGAGGTATGTTCTTACACATTGCTCAGCGCGTCTTTTCAGAGTAAATTCATAGAAAAGAGATCGACAGGAGATAAGAAATGGATTTTGATCCAACCCTTCTATCGCGCATTCAGTTTGGTTTTACAATTAGCTTTCACATCATTTTCCCATCTCTCACGATTGGACTGGCCAGTTGGTTGGCCGTTGTAGAAGCCTTGTGGCTGAAAACAGGTAATAACACCTATCAAGAAATCTATAAGTTTTGGGTTAAAATTTTTGCTGTCTGTTTTGGGATGGGCGTTGTGTCAGGTGTGGTCATGTCTTACCAATTTGGCACAAACTGGTCTGTATTTTCTCATCGCGCAGGTAATGTGTTAGGCCCGCTTTTAGCTTATGAAGTTTTAACCGCTTTCTTCCTCGAGGGATCTTTTCTTGGCATCATGCTTTTTGGCTGGGGAAGAGTTACCAAAGGCATGCATTTTATATCAACACTCATTGTCGCACTTGGCACGGTTACGTCCGCCTTTTGGATTCTCTCGGCTAATAGCTGGATGCAAACTCCCGCTGGGTTTACGTTAGAAGGAGGTATTTTTCATCCGGCCAATTGGCTAGACCTTGTGTTCAACCCCTCCTTTCCTTATCGCTTGATTCATATGGTCACTGCTGCGTATTTGACAACCGCCTTTTTTGTTGGAGGTGTTGCTGGCTATTATTTTCTCAAAAAGAAAAACCTTGCTCATGCGCGGATTATGCTAGGAATGGCGATGATCATGGCTGTTTTTGTCACGCCTTTTCAAATTATGATTGGGGACATGCATGGAATCAATACATTACAATACCAACCTGTCAAAATCGCAGCCATGGAGGGGTTATGGGATACCCAGAAAGGCGCTTCTCTTGTCCTTTTTGGTTGGCCCAATGAAGAAAAGGAAAAAACAGAATACGCGATTACCGTTCCCAAGCTTGCGAGTATTATCCTCACTCATGATCCCGATGGAGAAGTGAAGGGTTTAAAAGCGTGGCCAAAAGACGAAAGGCCACCCGTCGTAGCACCCTTTTATTGTTTTAGAATTATGGTCGGCATGGGCATCTTAATGGCTCTCACAGGAATAATGGCACTTTATCTTTATTTTAGGAAAGGACTCTTTACCAAGAAATGGTTTCACATGTGGTGCATCCTCATGATGCCCTCAGGTTTCATTGCTATTTTAGCGGGCTGGTTTGTGACGGAAATTGGTCGTCAACCCTATGTGGTCTATGGCCTTATGAGAACAGCTGAGGCTCATTCACCCATTATGGGCGAACATGTTTTTCTCTCTCTCATAGCCTTTATTGTTGTCTATCTTTTCGTCTTTGGCGCTGGAATTTACTACATCGTCAAACTCATTCGCCAAGGCCCCACATCAACAACAGAACGTGAACAAATTTATGGCTCCTATGGGCTTGAAGATCCTCCCCTCTAGAGATGAAAGAATTAAGCCATGTTTAACTTTGAACCTTTCTTAGATTTACCCCTCATTTGGGGCTGTATCATAGCGCTTACCATCTTCCTCTATGTTCTTCTTGATGGTTTCGATTTAGGAATTGGCATTCTTTTCCCCTTTGCTCCCAGCGATGAATGTCGCCACAAAATGATGCATTCTATTGCTCCTTTTTGGGACGGGAATGAAACATGGCTTGTTTTTGGTGGAGGAGGGTTACTCGCGGCCTTTCCACTCGCTTATTCCATCCTTTTACCAGCCTTTTACATTCCAGTAATCCTGATGCTTTTAGGGCTTGTATTCAGAGGTGTAGCCTTTGAGTTTCGCTTTAAATCATCCCCAAAAGGGAGAAAGGTTTGGGATTATGCTTTTCATTTTGGCTCTCTCACGGCTGCTTTTTTTCAAGGACTCATCCTAGGAGCTTACGTCGATGGAATTCCAACGGATGGGGCCGCTTATACAGGAACTTCTTTTGATTGGGTAGATTCTTTTTCGTTCATGACAGGGATTGCTGTTGTTTTTGGATATGCTCTTCTAGGAGCCACATGGACAATCATGAAAACCGATGAGAAAACCCAAGAATGGGCAAGAAAGGTTGCTTCTTATGTCCTCATTTATGTGGCCCTTTTTATGGGTCTCGTTAGCTTATGGGTACCTTTCTTAAATCCACAGATTTTCAACCGATGGTTTAGCTTTCCCAATATTGCTTATCTTTCTTCCATTCCTTTCTTAACAGCCCTTTGCTTTATCAGCCTATATATAAGCATCATGAAACAGAGAGAAATCCTACCTTTCTTATTCGCCAACTTACTGTTCGTTCTCGGCTATATTGGTCTGGCCATCAGCTTATGGCCATGGATCGTCCCCTTTAGCGTCTCCCTTCGTGATGCCGCTGCGGATCCTCACTCTCTCTCCTTCATACTCATTGGCGTTGTGATCTTCCTTCCTTTTGTCCTTGGATATACGGCGTATCTCTATTATGTTTTCCGTGGAAAATCAGTTCATAACCAGAGATATTAACGTGAAAGCTTGGATGTGGTTTGTCTTCCTTTGGATTGTAAGTTTTTCTACTGTTATAACCGTAACATATAGCTTAAAATGGCTCGTTAAATTCATAAGCTAAAGGCAAGATGTGAAAAATAAACTGGCTAACTTAAAAGATCTTTCTAAAAAATCCTATGTTCTGATAGGCTTCGGTCTCTTGTTTCTTGTGCTTGCTCTTTGGTTTTTATTTGCCATGATGGAAAAGCATATGCACCGCGGTGAGCTCACACTGTATGGGAATGTGGACATCCGACAAGTTGATCTTGGTTTTCGTGTCAGCGGTAAATTATCACAAATGAAGCTCGAAGAAGGAGATGAAGTCAAAAAAGGAGACCTTCTCGCAACTCTCGATGAAGCTCCCTATGAAGCCGCTCTTTCTGCAGCCAAAGCCCAACTACAAGAAGCAGAAGCCAACTATGCTAAGCTCAAACGTGGGAATCGCCCTCAAGAAATCGAGGAAGCCCGTGCAAATGTCCGTGATGCCGAAGCAAGCCGTACAAATGCCGATCTCATTTTTAAGCGTCAAAGCGAGCAAATCAAAGACGGATCAACTTCTCAACAAGCTTATGACAATGCAACAGCACAAAAAACACAAGCTGAAGCCTTACTCAAAAGTGCAAAGGAAGCACTCAGTCTCGCTGAAGAAGGATTTCGAAAAGAAGATATAGAAGCAGGAAAAGCAGCTATGGAAACGGCGAAAGCTCAACTTCAAAGCGCAAACATTAATCTTGAAGATACACAACTCTTATCACCTTCTGACGGGATTATTTTTACGCGTGTCGTTGAACCAGGAGCCATTCTTGCACCCCAATCCATTGTTTATACTGTCTCTCTCCATAAACCTGTCTGGGTTCGAGCTTATGCTTCTGAACCAAATCTTGGCTTCATTAAGCCGGGTATGAAAGCCCTTGTGTATACAGATACGTTTCCAAACAAACCTTTTGAAGGACAAATAGGGTTTATTTCTCCCCAAGCTGAGTTTACACCCAAAACCGTTGAAACCCCTGAACTACGTACTGATTTAGTCTATCGACTTCGTGTATGGGTTGAAGACCCCGAGAGTCGACTTCGTCAAGGAATGCCTGTTACTGTTAAGATCAAGTTTTCTGAGTAGTCATTGGAGAATCCGATCACAACCGCTATTCACATAAACCATCTAACAAAGACCTTCCCAGGCATGGGAAAACCAGCCTTAAACAATATAAATGTTTCGATTCAAAAGGGCATTCTGACGGGCGTTGTCGGCCCGGATGGTGCAGGGAAAACAACTTTACTGCGCCTTCTCGCAGGTCTTTTACAACCCTCTGATGGCTCGATCCGTGTACTCGGACTGGATACGCTTAAAGATGCAGAAGAACTTCATGAGATCACAGGATACATGCCACAAAAATTTGGACTTTATGAAGATCTTACAGTCATAGAAAATTTGAATCTTTTTGGGGACCTTCATAACCTTTCTCCTCAAGAGAAAGAAACTAGTTTCAATCAAATGCTAAACTTTACAGCGTTAAGACCTTTTACAGATCGCCTGGCGGGTCGTCTTTCAGGTGGCATGAAGCAAAAGCTTGGTTTGGCATGTTCTCTCTTGGGCAAACCAAAAATCCTTCTTTTAGATGAGCCAAGCGTAGGAGTCGATCCTGTTTCTCGTCGAGAATTATGGAAAATGGTGACTGAGCTAGTAAAACAAGGTATCACTGTCTTATGGTCAACATCCTATCTTGACGAAGCCGATCAATGTCAGAACGTCATTTTGCTGAAGGAAGGGGAACTTCTTTATTTTGGGCCTCCTAAAGAATTAACAAATCGTGTGAAAGGGCGGGTCTTTCAAGTATCCGTTCCGCTTCAAGACCGACGGCAAGAGCTTAAAAATCTCCTGAATCGAGATGACATCATTGATGGGATTATTCAAGGGGGCCAATTACGACTGGTATGTTCCCCATTTTTTCCTTTTGATTCGACGCCTAAAGCCTGGAAAAAGGTTACCCCACGTTTTGAAGATGCATTTATGGATATCCTCTCTGATCCTTATCAAGGAGACTCTGTCTTAGCGAAAACAATTTCTCTCAAAACACAAGGGCACGTTATTCCCATAAAAGCCGAGCACCTGACCAAAAGGTTTGGTGATTTTATTGCAGCAAATGATGTTTCTTTTACGATTAAGAGCGGTGAAATCTTTGGTCTTTTAGGACCCAATGGAGCCGGAAAATCAACTATTTTCAAAATGCTTTGCGGCCTTTTACAACCAACCCAAGGACAAGCCCTGGTTTCAGGATTTGACTTGAAGACGGCTACGTCTGACGCACGCAGTCGAATTGGGTATATGGCTCAAAAATTTTCTCTTTATAGCGACCTCAGTGTCAAAGAAAACCTTGATTTTTTCTCAGGCATATATGGTCTTACACCAAAAGCAGCTAAAAGACGAATCTATCAAATGGTTGATGTTTTTGACCTATCCACTTACCTTCCCAGTAATGCTGGTTTGCTTCCCTTGGGTTATAAACAAAGGCTCGCCCTTGCATGCGCCGTTATGCATGAACCCGATGTCCTTTTTTTGGATGAACCAACGTCCGGCGTTGATCCTATTGTTCGTCGCGAGTTTTGGACTCATATTAATGGTATGGTCGAGAGGGGTGTTACGATAATGGTCACCACGCATTTTATGGAAGAAGCCGAATACTGTGATCGTATTGCTTTGATTTACAAAGGTAAAAGCATTGCAGCAGGCACACCCGATCATCTTAAAGAAATGGTCATAACCGCTAAAATGCCCAATCCAACCCTTGAGGATGCGTTTATTAAACTTATTGAGCAATCTGATCAAGAGGAACGCGTATGAGAAATTTTTCTTTTGTACGATTTTTTGCCTTCTTTAAAAAGGAAACAAAGCAAATCATCAGAGATCCCAGTACCATTCTTATCGCCTTTCTTCTTCCTCTTATCATGATATTTATCTTCGGATATGGTGTTTCACTCGATGCAAAAGACATCCCCATCGGTATTTTACTAGAAGACACAACACCAACCTCCCGGAATTTAGAGCAAGCCTTTTTAGGAACACCTTACTTTAAAGTAACCACTAGCTATGATCGCAAGAGAATAGAAAAAGAACTGACAGATGGCAACTTACGCGGCGTTGTGACGTTTCCTGTCAATTTTTCTCAAAAGTTACTGCGGAAGACAACAAGTACGCCTCTCCAAGTCCTCTTAGATGGAAGTGAGCCAAATACGGCCCGTTTCGTTTTAAATTATGTTCAAGCAGTCATTAGCAACTGGAATCAACAACAGGAATTCGAAGGAAAACCTCTCTTTCCAATCCCCATACAAGCTGAATCGCGCGTTTGGTTTAACCCTGAATTGAATAGTCGAGAAGTCCTTCTTCCGGGTTCCATTGCTATTATTATGTCTCTTATTGGGACGCTTCTTACTGCATTGGTTGTGGCTCGTGAATGGGAACGTGGGACCATGGAAGCGATGATGTCCACCCCCATTCGCATTCCTGAAATGTTTTTTGCTAAGCTCATCCCTTATTTTCTTCTCGGCTTGGCTTCAATGGTCATGTGTGTGGCTATTTCTATTTTTCTCTTTCATGTCCCCTTTCGAGGGTCTTACCTTGTCCTTCTTCTCTCAACATCTGTATTCTTGCTAGCTGCTTTAGGCTTAGGATTATTCATCTCAACCTCAACTCGAAACCAATTCGTTTCGAGCCAAATATCCATCATTGTTGGATTCCTTCCGGCTTTTATGCTTTCAGGATTTATATTCGAAATTAATTCTATGCCTTGGCCTATCCAAGCTTTGACATACTTCTTAACCCCTCGCTATTTTGTAACGATCCTTCAAAGCAGCTTTTTAAGTGGCACAATATGGAAACTACTTCTCCCAAATTTATTTGTTATGCTTTTGATAGGGCTTTTCTTTCTCGGCATAACAGCTTCAAAAATGGTTAAGAGGCTTGATTAAAACATGATACTCAAACGACAATTGAAAATCTGGCTTTATATAAAAGCCCTTATTATTAAAGAATTTTTGGCGGTCTTGAGAGATCCCAAAAGTCGATTTACCCTTATAGCCCCCCCACTCATTCAATTGATCATTTTTTCTCATGCGGCCACACTCGAAGTGACAAACATTTCCTTCGGTGTTTATAACCAGGATACAGGTTGGTATAGCCATGAACTGATTCAAAGAATTAAGGGATCTCCCTATTTTCGTCATATCTATGAATATAAAGATCCAAAAGTCGTCAAAGAAGCTGTTGATACACAAGAAGTTATAGGTTGCCTTCAGTTTCAGCCCAATTTCTCTCGGCTGATTGCTTCAGGGCAATCAGCCCCCCTTCAAATTATATTAGATGGAAGAAGATCAAATGCTTCCCAAATTGTGAATGGCTATATTGGGATTATCCTTCAAAATTTCAATTCAGAAATCCTGAAAAATAGAGGTCTTAAAGTTATTGAGCCAATCAATCTTGCCTATCGATCTTTTTTCAATCCCAATATTGAATATATCTATTATACCGTTCCTTGTTTGGTTGCCATTTTAAGTATGTTACTGACTCTTATGGTGACGTCCATGTCTGTTTCTCGAGAGAGAGAAAATGGTACCTTTGATCAGCTCCTTGTTTCCCCTTTACAACCTTGGCAAATACTCATTGGCAAAATGACTCCAGCAATGGCTATCAGTCTACTGGAAAGCACCCTCATCATGATTGTTTGTTTAATATTATTTGATGTGCCCTTTAAGGGTTCGATTTTGATGCTGTATGTCAGTATGATCGTTTTCTTATTTTCAATCGTTGGGATCGGTCTTTTTATCTCTTCCATCTGTCATACTCAACAACAGTCCATCCTTGGATCCTTTGTTTTTATGACACCCACAATGCTGTTATCTGGGTTTTCAACACCCATTGAAAACATGCCAAAATGGCTTCAACCTTTCACGAATCTGATTCCTATTAAACACTTCTTTGTTATTATCCGTGGGATCTTTTTAAAAGATATGCCCGCTTGGGATATTATGATGCATACGTGGCCAATTGCTTTAATCGCGCTTTGTACTTTGACCATGGCAGGCTGGATGTTTAAACGCCGATTGGAATAACTCTGGCCTCATTAAAACTTCACTCAAGGCAAATAGCCTAAGGGCACTCGCTAAATTTCCCTGACGGTCTTCATCTACCTTTTGTATCAACTGAGCTAGAGAAAGACCTTGAGATGTCGCATAAATCTCTAAGACAGTCCAAAAAGCCCTTTCCAGAGAGATACTTGTCTTATGACCATGCAAACTAACTGATTTTTTTTGAAACTCATTGGCCTCAGAGATCATCATTTAGACCATACGCTCAGGTTTAACCCATTCTTTGAATTGCTCTTCTGTGACATAGTTAAGTTCAAGAGAGGCCTTTAATAAGGTTTTATGTTCTGTATGGGCTTTTTTAGCAATTTCTGCCGCCTTATCATACCCAATGTGGGGGCTTAAGGCAGTCACAAGCATCAGTGAATTATTCAGAGATTCTTGTATCTTGGATTTATTAGGTACGATCCCTGAAACACATTTTTCAGCAAAACTATTGATACCATCCGTAAGAAGTCGAATCGATTGCAAAATATTGTAGATAATGACCGGTTTAAAAACATTCAGCTCAAGTTGACCGTGTGAACCAGCTATAGTGACTGCGACATGATTTCCCATAACTTGAGTCGCAATCATTGTTAAAGCTTCTGACTGCGTGGGGTTAACTTTTCCTGGCATAATCGAAGAACCTGGCTCATTTTCAGGTAATGAAAGTTCCCCAAGCCCACAACGAGGCCCTGATGCGAGAAGACGAATATCATTCGCAATTTTCATTAAGGAAACAGCAAGGACATTCAACGCACCTGAAACCTCCACAAGGGTGTCCTCAGACGCTAAAGCTTCAAACTTATTGTCAGCTGACTGAAAAGGAAGGCCCGTCAACTTTGCAATGGTTTTGGCAAATTCAGTCCCAAATTTAGAGTTGGTATTGAGTCCTGTTCCAACAGCCGTTCCACCCTGGGCCAATTGATAGAGATGTGGCAACGTATTCTTGATCCGTTGAATAGCCATACTCACCTGAGTGGCATAACCGGAAAATTCTTGTCCCAATGTCAATGGCGTTGCATCTTGAAGGTGAGTACGCCCAATTTTAATAATGTCTTTAAAATCCTGTTCTTTTTCTTTTAGAATCTTAAGGAAATGTGTGAGAGCAGGTAGAAGATTTTTATTTAATTCTAATGCCGTTGCAATATGCATAGCCGTTGGAAAGGTATCATTGGATGATTGCCCTCTATTCACATGATCATTGGGATGAACAGGTTTTTTTGATCCTAACGCTCCACCGAAAATTTCAATCGCTCGATTTGAAATAACTTCGTTGGCGTTCATATTCGTCTGTGTTCCCGAACCGGTTTGCCAAACGCTCAAAGGAAAATGATCATCAAGCAGGCCTTTCTCGACTTCCTCAGAAGCCTGTATAATGACATTACCGATTTCTGGGCCCAACTCTCCTAATTCCATATTTACAATTGCAGATGCTTTCTTTTGCATCCCTAAGGCGCGGATGAGCGGTAAGGGCATCTTTTCAATGCCAATGTTAAAGTTATGCAGAGACCGTTCCGTTTGAGCTCCCCAATATTTGTTTGAAGCAACTACAATAGGACCAAAGCTATCTGTCTCCTCTCGAACTAATCCATTTTCACTCATAGAAAACCTTCCATTGATATTTTTAGCTATTCTAGGCTAACTTATGCCACATGTTAAACGTAAAACCAATGCACTACGCACTTTGTGAAGCTGAAAAGGCGGCCGCACTCGAAGAAGTTCCTGTAGGTGCTGTTATTGTTGATTCTGTAACAGGACATATTATTGCAAAGACCTATAATCAAATGGTCAAACGAGACGACCCTACAGCTCATGCAGAACTTCTTGCCATTAGGGAGGCCTGCTTACAATTAAAAGAAGGGCGCCTTCCGATGTGTGATATTTATGTTACGCTTGAACCCTGTCCAATGTGTGCTCAAGCCATAAGTTTTGCTCGACTTCGTCGACTGTACTTTGGTGCCTATGACCCCAAAGGCGGTGGTGTTGATCATGGAGCCCAAGTTTTTGATGCTTCTTCCTGTCATCATAAACCAGAAGTCATTGGTGGTGTGGAAGAAAGAAAATGTGCGCAACTTCTCTTAAATTTTTTTGAAAAGAAGCGTGGCGCATAAGTTTTTCTTTGTTACAATAAGTGGTACAAAGAAAGCTGATAAAATGAATCCATTTCGCCAGGGTTATAAAAAAATTGCTATTCTCACGGGGTTAGCTCTCGTCCTTGTAACGATTGGCACTGAATATTTCCAATTTAAGAAGAATCAGGAACTTATCCTTGCTGATCTCAAAAACCGTCTACATGAACACACTTCCAATGTCAATTTACGTGCAAGACATATACAAGGATATGTTCAAGGCCTAAAGCAAACGGCAGAGAATAATCTCTACTTCATTCAAAAATTTAATGTAACCTCACCTCTTTTTTCTTTTCTAACAAATGACCCCAATGGACAAGGGTATTATCTCAATATCCCTCAAAAAGATGCCTCAGATAAAATGATAGGTACCGTTCTTGGGCAAGGCTCGACAGCATCTTTTTCACAGTCTTTAAAAGATGAATTGAATATGGCTTTGATGCTCAACACAAATCTCGAAATCGCACTCAATAACAATCGTGGGGCTGTATGGGCATATTATAACTCTAAAAATCACTTTCAAATCATCCAACCTTGGATAACTTCAGAAAACAATCTATATAACTCCTTAAGTGAACAAAAGTTCTTCTTTAAAAAAGCTACCCCCGAAAGAAATCCTCATAGAGTTAATTTTTGGACTCCCATCTATCAAGATGGTGCAGGTTTTAAGGATAGTTTCCAAAAAGGGTTTATAGTGACGAACGCCTCCCCTGTTTACAATGGAAACGAATTCCTTGGATGTGTTGGCCTCGATCTGAGTCTATCTGAACTCAATCGAGTCATGAAACGTTTTTTTGACCTTCAAGGTTCTCTTTTACTCATCAATAAAGAGCACCAAATTTTAGCCTTGAATGGTCCTGAAGAAACCGATTTCACGCCCACTAGCATTGAAAGGTTAGAAGAGTATTTATCCCCCGAAACCATTCAATTGATCAATCAAGAGATTCGTAATCCTACTGAGGACTTTCATTCTCTTCATTCGGATATAATTTATGTACGCCCTCTACTCCAAGCTCCATGGTACATGGTTTATATCGGTAATAAAGTCGACCTTTTTTGGAATGCGTTGATGGGAATGCTTCAAGATATTATTGTTATCACCTCCATCTTATTATTTGTGGTCGGGATGGCTTACATGTTGGTCATTCGTGATTTTATTTCTCCCGCTCAAAAGTTGATAGATCATATTTCTAAAGAAAATCGAGGCCTTCAAAGTCATCCTCAGGGTCTACCGGCAAGATGGGAACCATGGTTTAAGATTGTGACACACATCTTTAAAGAGAATCGAGCACTTATGAAGGAATTGGAAAATCGAGTAGCTCTTCGGACGAAACAACTTGAACAAAAAAACAAAAAACTTGAACAAACTTTAAAGGACCTCAAAAATGCTCAGAATCAAATCATCGTCCAAGAAAAGCTAGCCAGTTTAGGATCTTTAACCGCTGGCATTGCTCATGAAATTAAAAATCCCTTAAATTTCATTATCAATTTTTCAGATCTCTCGCTGGAGTACGTGGAAGAGCTTAAGGAAAAGGTTTCAGAGAAAAGTGACCTCTTTCCATTAATTGAAGAAAATATACAAAAAGCCCGTGCATATGCTGAAAAGGCTGATTCTATTGTCAAAAGCATGCTCGCCCATGCCCGTGGCAGTTCGGGGAAAGTCACGACGTTTAACTTAAACATACTTTTAGATGAATCTGTTGATCTGGCTTATCTTGGATTTCAAGGAAAAGAAACAAATTTTTCAACACAAATCGTGAGAAAATATGACTCCAAGATCGGCAATATACAAGGCTTTCAACAAGACCTCGCGCGTGTCTTTCTAAATATTGTCAACAACGCTTGTTATGCTATGCATATCAAAAAACAAGAACAAGGGGATTCTTACGCGCCTGAGCTTCTTGTGCAAACAAAGAACACAAACAAAGGGATTGCAATTATAATCCAAGATAATGGCATCGGCATGCCATCTTCTCTTTTGAAAAAAGTATTTACTCCTTTTTTCACAACAAAAGATGCGGGAAAAGGAACGGGTTTAGGGCTTTCTCTCAGCTATGACATCATTACACAACAGCATCACGGCCATCTCTCTGTGCAAAGTAAAGAAGGAAAGGACACGTGTTTTGTCATTGAAATTCCTAAAAATGTGAGCCTTTCATGAGCCAAGAAGAAATCACCTATGATGTTATTGTCGTTGGTGCAGGTCCTGCGGGATTGGGATGTGCCATACGCCTCAAACAACTTGATGCGTCATTAACAGTTTGTATTCTTGAAAAGGGGGCTGAAGTTGGAAGCCACACTCTTTCAGGGGCAGTCATTGAACCTCGTGCTCTGGATGAACTCTTTCCAGATTGGAAGGAAAGAAACGCCCCCTTAACCATACCTGTCACTCAAGATCAATTTTTACTTCTAACAGCATCCTCAGCTTTTCATTTACCAACGCCAAGACCCATGAAAAACAAAGGGAATTATCTAGGAAGCCTTGGGGCTCTTTGTCAATGGCTCTCCCAACAAGCCGAAACCTTGGGTATCGACATTTATCCTGGATTTGCCGTCAAGTCATGTCTTTTTGATGATCGCGGGACGGTCATAGGTATTGAAACTGGCCCTATGGGTTTAGACAGAAATGGCAAACCAAAGGAACAATTCGAATCAGGGGTTAAAATTTTTGGAAAAAAAACCATATTAGCTGAAGGATGCCGTGGGTCTCTCACACAAGTTATTATTAAAAAATTTGCCCTTGATAAGAACTCAGATCCTCAAACCTATGGCTTAGGGATCAAAGAAATTTGGGAGATTGATCCTCAGCAGTCTCATCCCGGACAAGTGCTGCATACAATTGGATGGCCTCTTGATACAAGCACATACGGAGGATCGTTTGTTTATCACTTAGATGAAAACAAAATTCTCATTGGATTTGTTGTTGGATTAGATTATGAAAATCCATATCTCAGCCCATACGAAGAATTTCAAAAATTTAAAACTCATCCCCTCCTCCGTTCCCTTTTAAAAGGCGGGAAATGCATCTCCTATGGGGCAAGAGCTCTCAATGAAGGAGGCTATCAGTCCATTCCAAAGCTTGAGTTTCCTGGCGGCGCTCTCATTGGATGTGCTGCAGGATTTTTAAATGTACCCAAGATAAAAGGGTCGCATACTGCGTTAAAATCCGGAATGGTCGCCGCAGAAGCTCTTTACGAAACCCTCGTTCAAAATAAGCCTTTTGCCTATGAAGAAAAATTACAAAATAGCTGGGTTTATGAAGAACTCTATCGTGCACGAAACATTCGTCCCGGTTTTCAAAGAGGACTTTGGTGGGGGTTATTCAATGCAGCAATTGAAACCTATGTCACCTTTGGAAAAAGCCCTTGGACACTCAAAAATCGCGCTGACTATAAACAATTAAAACCCGCTCATCGCTGTCAGCCTATCCCTTATCCCAAAGCAGATGGGAAAATCACTTTTGATCGCTTGTCTTCTCTTTTCTTGGCTAATATTCATTATGATGAAAACCAACCCAATCATCTCCACCTGAAAGACTCAAAAATAGCCTTAACTGTGAATGCGGATATTTATGCTTTCCCAGAAGGCCGATATTGTCCGGCACAAGTCTATGAACTTGTCACGGATACGGCTGGGAAGAAACTTCATATTAATGGACAAAATTGTATTCAGTGTAAGGCTTGTGATATCAAAGATCCAACGCAGAATATTCTTTGGACCCCTCCAGAAGGCGGGTCAGGGCCAAATTATATAAATATGTAGTTACGCACACATTAAATATCCTTCAGAACTATTTAACAAAATTTCAGGATCATTTGGGTCCTTTTCTAATTTTTGTCGCAAGCGGTAGATGTGTGTTTCAAGGGTATGAGTTTCCGTTTTGGGGTGATATTCCCATATTTCTTTCAAGAGCGTTTCTTTAGAAATGTCTTGTCCTTTATGGTGATGGAAATAGCGTAGGATTTGAACTTCCTTTTCAGTAAGCCGTTGAGTTTGTTGCGTTACTCTGTTCGTCAAATTTTTTTCTCTTAAATCAAGGGAAAAATGAGCAAAGGAAATTTTCTTTTGATAGGGAAGATTCTCCAAATGAGAGAGCAGATCTAAAAAGCTAACCGGTGTTGAAAGTTCAAAAAAATTTAGACTTGGTCCTTCCTTTTCAGGCGCAGGAGGAGTGTAAAGTGTGGCTTCATGGCCTTTAAGCACTTCATTAATATGAATACCTGCTTGAGGAAGCAACTCTTTTAAAGCTTCCAAAAGCTTTGGTTCATTGATTTTTAAGAACAAACTCAACTTTACTGACTGTGGCATGGTGGTCACATTATCTTCAAAAATAAATTTAGTCACTAGTTTATCATTGAGAGCGGTTCTATCAAGTGTATTTATGGTGTAACATTTGTTTTATATAACCCTACCGCAAGAATATACGTTAAGCTTTTACTGGAGAAAACTCATGATTCGTTCGCTTCTTGGATCATCAATATTGGCAAGCAGCCTATTGCTAACTCAACCTATTTCAGCTGCAACAACTGCCCCAACACCAATGTTGGCAACGCCGCAGCTTAAAATTAATGGCAAAATGTCTGTCAACTCTTTATTTTTCAATAACAAAAGAATCTTTAAGGCGGGCGACTCGAAAGATGCGGATTGCAAACGACGTAAATATGGTCGTGGTCAACTTTTCACAGTGGACAAGGCCAACCTCAAATTTGCCATTGAAGGCAGAACCGATCCAGGGATGGAATATGGTCTTGTTTTTGTCCTCGACGGCAATGCTGAAGCTGATAAACATCTGCGTGAGGCTTATCTCTTTTTTGGAGGATCCTGGGGTCGTGTGTACTTTGGAGATACCTATGGTGTACAAAATACGATGGCTTTTGGTGGTTTTGATGAGTGGGGCGGCACAGGATTCATTGATGGGGGTGTCCTCGATCGTGTTGTGAATTACACAACCGGCACATACCACTCTGTGGATCTGGCAGGTGATACGGGTCGTGATACAAAATTATCTTACTTCTCACCTCGTTTTTATAATGTACTTCAAATTGGTGTATCTTATACCCCCCGTGGCGAACATCGCGCTGAAGGGAAAATTGAAGCACGACGTAGCACAAAAACGCCAAAAGTTCCGTGGGATTCTGACAGCGTCGCAACAGGTATCAACTTCATCCATAAATTTGAGAACGGCTTTGAAATGGGTCTATCAGCAACATCTATTTTTGCTGAAACTCACTCACAGCTCCGTCATGCACCTCCTCGTAAAAATACAGCCTCTTATGCCTTTGGCGGTGACTTTAACTATAAGGCGTTTGGATTTGGCGTGGAATATGGCAACAACAACCATTCTCAAGAGTACAAACATAACGCCACTCTTGTTGGTAGCCAAAACTCATCTGCGGGTCAATTTCTTGACTTTGGGCTTTCATATTCTTGGAGCCCAGCTACAAAGCTAAGTACGGGTTATTACTATGCCTGGAGAAACGCTTTGGCAGGCACAGGAACTTTAACTAACCCCTTTGTAAAGAAAAAAGCAAAGACAAAAGCTGTTATGGCCGCTATAGATCACAAGCTTGCACCTGGGTTGGGTGTTTATTTAGAATACGCCTATCTTCAAATGAAGAATCCAGCTGCAAAAGATGAAGCAGCACGACTCAACAAGACTTTGGACAAATGCGGTGAATTTGACGGTCCTGTTAAAAGTAACGTTGCAAACGTCTTTATCGTAGGTTCTCGTCTCGTTTTCTAAAGTTTGAAAATGTAGGGTAAAAGGTGGAGATTTAATATCTCCACCTTTTTATTTACTTGACGATTTTCTCATCACAGCGCATACCTAAACACATACTTAAGGGCAAAGGATATGCACATGAAGTTAAAGCTTCTCTCATTATGTCTATTACCCGTCAGTCTCCTTGCTTGCAGTGCTGATCATAAAAGGGAAGGACTCGAATCCGCTCCAACTGAAGATCGAAGAGATAAAGGTTTGGGCTCATTTTTAGGCGAAGATAACTTGCACTTTGGAGGAACGAAAAAGCGTGAGCAAGAAGATACGGGCCTTGGTGTCAACAGTCACTTATGGAGAGCCTCCTTAGACACAGTATCTTTCATGCCTATTGCTTCGGCAGATCCATTTGGTGGCGTTATCATTACAGATTGGTATTCACCTCCCCAAAACCCAAATGAGCGCTTAAAAGTCAATGTTTTTATTCTCGATCGTCAACTCCGCTCAGATGGTATTAAGGTCAGTATTTTTCGACAAGAACGTGATCGTAATAGCCAGTGGATTGATCAACCCGTTGCGCCACAAACAGCAAAGGATCTTGAAGAAACTATTTTAACACGTGCTCGCCATTTTAAAATTAAATCAGCTAAAACATAGAGTTATATTCATGAATACACGGTATAATTTCCGAGAGAACGAAAGAAAATGGCAAGAAGAATGGGAAAAGGTCCAAGTCTATAAAGCCCAAGAAAGCAAGCCAAAATGTTACGTCCTCGAGATGTTTCCCTACCCCTCAGGACGCCTGCATATGGGACACGTTCGAAATTATACCATTGGAGATGTTTATGCACGATACAAACGTGCGTGTGGATATTCTATTTTACACCCCATGGGTTGGGATGCTTTTGGCTTACCTGCAGAAAATGCGGCAATTCAGCACAATATTCATCCTCAGAAATGGACACTCGAAAATATTCAGTTCATGAAAAGAGAAATTAACTCGTTAGGAATGTCCTACGATTGGAGCCGCGAAGTTGTAAGTTGTTCACCCGATTATTATTCTCATGAACAAAAGATTTTTCTGGATTTTCTAAAGGAAGGCATTGCTTATCGCAAAGAATCTTTTGTCAATTGGGATCCAGTTGAAGGAACGGTTCTTGCCAACGAGCAAGTCATTGATGGCAAGGGATGGCGTTCGGGTGCTCTTATTGAGCGACGCAAGCTATCTCAATGGTTTTTTAAAATCACAGACTTTGCTCAAGACCTACTTGATGGCCTTGAGCAGCTTGATCAATGGCCTGAACAAGTAAAAACAATGCAAATCAATTGGATTGGCAGGTCCGAAGGTGCTAAGATTCAATTTAAAGTGATAGAAATTGATAGAGTTTTGGAAGTCTTTACAACAAGGGTGGATACACTTTTTGGCGCCTCATTTCTTGGAATTTCACCAGATCATCCCTTTGTTGAAGAGCTAGCAAAGGACAATCCGGCTCTTCAAACATTTATCACAGAATGTCGCACCTTAGGCACAAGCCAAAAAGAATTGGACACGGCCGAGAAAAAAGGATTCAAAACAAACTTAACCATTCAGCATCCGTTTATTGAAAATCAGACACTCCCCCTTTATGTTGCAAATTTTGTTCTGATGGAATACGGAACGGGCGTTATTTTTGGCTGCCCCGCCCATGATGAAAGAGATTTTGAATTTGCTACAAAATATCAACTTCCCCTTATACCAGTTATAGCCCCCCCCCAAGGCGAGGAGCTTCCTTATACGGGCGATGGCCTCGTCATCAATTCTGATTTTTTAAATGGACTGTCTGTGGAAGACGCCAAAAAAGAAGCCATTCGGAGACTTGAATCGCTTAAACAAGGAAAACCCCAAATTACGTATAAGTTGCGAGATTGGGGCGTTTCTCGTCAAAGATATTGGGGTTGTCCGATCCCAATTATTTACTGTTCTTCTTGTGGAACCGTTCCTGTTCCAGAAGAACAATTACCCGTCAAACTGCCCGAAGATGTCGACTTTGAGCAACCAGGAAATCCCTTAGATTTACATCCAACTTGGAAGTATGTTGATTGTCCCCAATGCGGTCATCCGGCTGAAAGAGAAACAGACACATTCGATACTTTTGTCGAATCATCATGGTACTTTGCACGCTATTGTTCTCCTCAATCCTCTAAACCCTTTGATAAGGACAAAACAGAGTTTTGGATGCCTGTTGACCAATACATTGGTGGAATTGAGCATGCTATTTTACACCTTCTATATGCAAGATTTTTTACAAAAGCCCTTAAGAAATGCCAGTATTGGGACCTTTCTGAACCTTTTAAAAACCTTCTCACCCAAGGCATGGTTTGTCATGAAACCTATCGCGACCAAGCCGGTAAATGGCTTCATCCTGATGAGATTGAAAAACAAGATGGTCAGACTATCAAAATCAAAGATGGAAGCCCTGTCACCGTTGGTCGATCTGAGAAAATGAGCAAATCTAAGGCAAATGTTGTCTCTACGGAAAAAATTATTGACCAATACGGAGCGGATACAGCGCGTTTATTCATGCTTTCTGATAGTCCTCCAGAAAGAGACTTTGAGTGGACAGAAGCGGGCATTGAAGGAAGCTGGCGCTATTTAAATAAGGTATGGAAGCTTGTTATCTCTCATTTAGCTCAACTTAAGTCTGTTGATTTTCTAGCGAAGCCTTCTCATTTTTCTGAAAATGCAATAGAGCTCCGCACCATTACCCATAGAACAATTCACTCAGTCACAGAAGACATCGAGAGGTTTCATTATAATCGTTATATTGCACATATGCGTGAATTTTCGAATTTTTTGGAAGATTATTCCCCCAATGATCCTTCTGAGTTATGGGCCCTCTATGAAGCATTTAATACCCTCGCCTGTCTTTTATCTCCTGCTGTACCCCATTTTGCGGAAGCCCTTTGGGCAGAATTAGGACATCCGCCCTTTGTCATTACTCAACCTTGGCCTAAAGCTGACCCGACTTACCTAAAGCAAGACATAATGACTTTGCCGATTCAAGTGAATGGTAAAATGAAGGGAACGGCTGAGGTTTCCTCGGACTTGGACTCTGCTGCTATTGAAAAATTAGTTTTAAGCTTGCCCTTTGTGCAATCTCAGTTACAAAATAAACCTATTAAAAAATTTATTTATGTCCCAGGAAGAATCGTCAATGTGGTTATCTAGATCCCTATCTCTTTTATTCCTTACTTTTGTAATTACGGCTTGTGGTTTTCGTCCTTTATATAACAACGATCCGGGTAATTATAATATCTGCTACCCTATTAAGATTGCGACCATCAAAGATCGAGAAGGCCAAATTCTGCGCAATTATCTACTGGACCTTTTAACACCCCAGGGAGAACCCGAGAAACCGCTCTATCTCCTTCAGGTTACACTCACAACAAACATTCGAAATACAGGTATTAACAAAGACGAGACGACCAATCGTAAAGAAGCTGTTTTAAGAGGGGCTTATACATTAAAAGACTTTAAGACAAATAAGGTCATTCTGTCTGGTTCAACGAAAGCCATTAATAGCTTTAACATCCAAAGTGAAACGGGCACAGTTGATCAAAACTATTATTCCGATGTTGTTGCCGAACAGTATGCGACAAAGGAAGCAACTCGACTCTTAGCTGAAAAGATTGTTCTTCTATTATCCGCAAAACTTGAATTGAAGAGATGAAGGTAAATTTTCCGGCTCTTTTCCAAGCGCCCATTCAAAAATACACCCACTTTTTTATCTATGGGAATGAACCATCTGTTTTCGAAAGGTCTATTGCTTATATTAAGCATCAACTTTCTCTTCCCGTTCAATTAAAAACGGAGGAAGATCTTCTTAAACAGCAACCAGAAGAGCCTTCACTTTTTTCAGAGGGGCCGACAACGTTTCTTATCCTTGTTCATAACGTTACGGATAAGATTTTGAAACAGATCGATTCATTAAAATCGGGTCATTATATATTCACATCTGAAAAAGCTCGCGCAAAATCAAAGCTCGTGACTCATTTTTCTGATTCTCGTTTATCTCTTGCAATACCTGCATACGCCTCTCCCATAACGACCTCCGAATTTGACTATATAGCCACAGGAACGAATCTCCCTGTGTCTTTTAAAGGGAAACTTCTTAAAGCTTACCAGAATGATTATATGGGCCTTTTAGGGGCTATTCAGAAAATTAGGCTTTATGGTGAGGTCGCTGATGGTCAATTTGAGGATTTCTTATCGAATGCTTCATTCTCAGATGATTTTTCCTCTCTATCTCATTCAATTCTGTCTAAAAATTCTAGACAGACTATCCAATATTTCAACAATATAAACGAAGCAGAAATGATTCCTCTTTTAAGAACCCTCAGTCGAACTTTTCAGATTCTTTTTGAACTTATTCCCTACCAAAGAAATGTTAGCACCATACCCTGGTTTAAACTCACTCCACCAGTTTTTTTCAAAGACCAACCCTTCTATGAAACAGCGCTTAAAGTCTGGAAAATCCAAGAGATTAAGTCATTACTAGAGCTGCTTCTGAATCTAGAAAGAAGAATTAAGCGTGGAACTTTAACTAGCCCACAGTTTCAACATGAAATTCTTGCTTTTTGCCAGATTGAGAGATCCCATTCAATTTTTGAATAAGTTGATCTAATTCAGTTGGTGATTTAAAGGAAATAACAATTTTACCTCCATAACCTTTGAGGTTTAGTTCGACTGGCATACCCAGTAATTCGGTAAGATGATTTTTCAGAATTGCTTGCTCAGGGTCGATGGGTAACGCTCCTCTCTCATAGCCATTTACAGCATATCCTCTTTTAGAAAGATTTTCAGTTTCCCGCACGCTTAATTTGCCTAATACAATTTGATCAGCTAATGCTTCCGCGTCATCTACACCTACGAGTGAACGTCCATGACCTGCCGTTAGTTTTCCTTCCATTAAGTAATCCTTAACCTTTTTAGGCAGTGTTAGGAGTCGTAGCGTATTCGCAATATGACTACGACTTTTTCCCAAAATGCGGGCGAGTGATTCTTGAGTATGATTAAATTCTTCAGCCAGGCGTCTATACCCTTCTGCTTCTTCAATAGGGTTCAAATCTTCCCGCTGAATATTTTCTAAAAGGCCAACTTCCAGTATCTCTGAATCACTAAAATCTCTCACGATAACTGGTATTGAAGAAAGCCCTGCCATCTTAGAAGCTCTCCATCGACGCTCACCGGCTATGATTTCGTATTGGTTAGGATCGATATCATTGTGCCGAACAAGAATAGGTTGAAGAACTCCCTTTTCCTTAATGGATTGTGAAAGGGATTCAAGCTCTTCTTCAGAAAAGAAGGTACGAGGTTGATGTTTACCAGGAACTATTTTGTCCAAGAGAAGTTCATGAGAAGCCTGACCTGTGTAATTTGATGGTTCGTCATTTGTTGATCCAAGAAGAGCTGATAGCCCACGTCCAAGTGCTTGTTTTTTCATTTCGTTCATGCCGCTAACCTATTTTGTTGACCTAATATTTCTCTTGCTAATTGTAGATACGCCTGAGATCCAAGACATTTATAATCATAAAGAACCGCTGGTTTCCCAAAAGAAGGCGCTTCTGCAAGTTTTACATTTCGAGGAATGAGAGTTGTATAAACCTTATCTTTTAAATGAAAGCGAACATCATTAGCAACCTGCGTACTCAAGCTACTTCTGGTATCAAACATGGTTAGAACGACACCTTGTAAAGTTAACCGCGGATTAAGTCTTTTTTGAACCTGATTCATAGTATAAAGAATTTGACTGAGTCCTTCCAAAGCATAAAATTCACATTGCATGGGGATCAGAACTTCATCAGCAGCCACAAGTGCATTAAGCGTGAGTAAACCCAACGAAGGCGGACAATCAATAAATATATAGTCGAAATCTTTTATCTCAATCAGTGCTTTTGAGAGAAGTCTTTCTCTTTCTTTAACATCCACAATTTCAATTTCGGCTCCCGAAAGATTGACACTTGCAGGAAGAAGGTAAAGGTTTGGAATATCCGTTTCTTTATAACATTCTTCGAATTTTTGAGACCCAATTAAAAGTTCGTAACTTCCTTTGAGATTTCTTTTATCAATGATTCCAAGGCCCGTCGTCGCATTCCCTTGTGGGTCAAAATCAATAACTAGTATTTTTTTTCCAATGGATGAAAAAGCAGTTGCTAAATTAATGGTCGTGGTTGTTTTACCAACGCCCCCTTTTTGGTTCACAACAGCGACAATTTTACCCATGGATTTATTTTCTCCTTAAATTTTTTACCCTCAAAATCCTACCCGTAGAATCGGTCAAACTGAGAAAAATTTCAAGATCAAACTCCCAATTTTTTTTCGCTTCATCTATTTCTTTATCAACTCCTTTTCCTTTCAAAAAAAGACATTGAGAACTGTCTGTCATTAATGGGAAACTCATTTCAAATAACTTCGTTAAAGCTGAAAGACCTCTAGCAGTTATAATATCTCCCTTGATATCTTGAACATCTTCAATACGTTTGGAGATAATTTTTACGGGGACATTTGTTTCACGTGAAACATTTTCCATGAAAAGTGACTTACGAACATCCGACTCTATAAGGGTAACCTTAAGACTTGTTGGGTAGGAGAGTGCAAGAACCAGACCGGGAAACCCAGCCCCTGATCCCATATCCACTAAACTTTGTGGAGCATCAGATATATATTTTATAAGCTGGAGGGAATCTTCAAAATGCCTTTGCCAAACATCAGACAATGTATGACTCGAAATAAGATTGATTCGAGGCTGCCATTTCTCTAGAAGCGCCTGATAAACTTTTAATCTAGAAATTGTTTCACGTGAAACATTCATATAAACTAAGAATTCATAGACTCAAAAAATTCAGCGTTATTCTTAGTATTTCGTAATTTATCAAGAAGGAAATCCATACCATCTGTAGCACCCATAGGGATAAGAACTCGTCGGAGAACCCACATTTTTGACAACAAATCTTTACCAACCAAAAGCTCTTCTTTTCGCGTGCCTGATTTTGTAATATCAATGGCTGGAAATGTTCTTTTATCAGAAAGTTTGCGATCTAATACAATTTCCGCGTTACCTGTTCCCTTAAACTCTTCAAAGATCACCTCGTCCATTCGAGATCCCGTATCTACAAGAGCGGTTGATATAATTGTCAGTGAACCACCCTCTTCAATGTTACGCGCCGCTCCAAAAAATCGCTTCGGCCTTTGAAGAGCATTCGCATCGACACCGCCCGTTAAAACCTTTCCTGAAGAAGGAACGACCGTATTATAGGCTCTAGCAAGACGCGTAATGTTATCCAAAAGGATGACAACATCTTGCTTAAGTTCAACAAGGCGTTTTGCTTTTTCAATAACCATTTCCGCAACCTGTACATGTCGCGTCGCAGGTTCATCAAAGGTTGAACTGATGACCTCCCCCTTAACGGAGCGAGCCATATCTGTGACTTCCTCTGGTCGCTCATCGATCAAAAGAACCATTAAAGTAACTTCCGGATGGTTAGTTGCTATAGAGTGAGCAATATTCTGCATCATAACAGTTTTACCAGAACGTGGAGGTGCCACAATAAGCGCTCTTTGCCCCTTTCCAATCGGTGATACAAGCTCAATCACACGCGGCGTGAGGTCTTTGATTGTGGGATCTTCAATTTCAAGTGTGATCTTCTCGTCGGGATAGAGCGGCGTAAGATTATCAAAGTTAAGCCTGTGCTTCACTTCATCAGGGGATAACCCATTGATTGTGTTAACCTTTAGTAGGGCAAAATACCGCTCACCATCCTTTGGGGCACGAATTTCACCTTCAACCGTATCGCCTGTGCGCAATCCAAATTTTCTGACCTGACTGGGAGACACA
>CAYRHD010000003.1:35877-83626 GCA_964424065.1 uncultured Alphaproteobacteria bacterium | reverse complement strand
AAGTTGAAGCTGATGCCGTTAAACGGGGTGTTTATGAACTCTTGAATGGAGAAGAAACTGAAGGTGACGCAAGTCACAGTTACATCAGAAGTGGCACAAGAAAACTTGGAAAAGGATATACTTACCTTCAAGGTACTTGGAATACCCTTCCTTATGTACTTGTTGGAATGCTTGAAACAGCGGGTTGGCCGCTTTCTATTCAAATTGTAACTTTAATCTTTTTTGGTGTGGCAGATATGTTTAACAATGCGATGTCTTTCAATGAGTCATATGGTGGAATAATTCAAGGAGCTGAAAGTTTAGGCTCTTATGGGTACGCAACGGCAACTTATAAAAGAAATAAGTTGTTAAGAATGGTAAGGAGATATAAACGTTCTTATAAATTGATGCCTCCTGAGGTTCTGATACGTTCTCATGAACTTGCATCATATACAGGGCAAAGTGACTCACTAGATAATCAAGTGCTTGACGTATTTCCTCGTGTTCAATTAGATGAGGAAGAAGATTCAAGAAATTAAGAATCAATTTTTAACTTTTCATTTAGCAACTTGTATAGGGAAAGCAGCTCTTAACAACAGGTTTTCCCATTTCATCATATCCTGTAATCTTTTTTCCTCCGCCAATAGATCCCATCGGTCTTGCTTCAGGACGTTTAAAATTAATGTCGTCTTCATGGAACATTAACCCACCATGCTCAGGAGCAAGTTGGTGAAAACCAAAAGCAGCATGAGAAGCAATGCTACCAGAAAATCCAGGATGCACGGCAATCACGGCCTCAGCTTTGGGAGCCGAAAAACTTAAAAGGGTTGCAAAAGCCAGAGATCCAATTATAAAATGTTTCGTCATCGTATCTTCCTCCTCATCAATAGAATGAAAAATTTAATGTTCTTATTTTGTATTATACGAGACGAGTTATTAAAAATGAGTAAACTAGCTAAGTTTATTTTTCGTTATTTAAAATAAACTTTTGTTTTGAAAAGAAAATATATTTTTCTTTGAGATAAGAATGGCTGTAATTATAGAGAAATTCTTACTATATCCACATGTTTTTTCAAAGAGAGAGCTCTTTTTGATGGAAGTGAGAAATGTTTTGTCTAATTTGAATCTCTGAAGGATGTGTCCTGCCCCCTGTAGTAGGTCCAGAAGAAATCTCGTGAATAGAGGATAAAGAGTCCATAAGATCCGAGATAAAAGACGACAATGATTAAGGAGGGACTTATGTCTGCTAAGAAACATCACAGTACGGAATCTATCATTCGAAAGTTAAGACAAGCTGAAGTACACCTTCATGAGGGAAAGTCAATTCCAGAGGTCTGTCGATCTTTAGGAATTTCAGATGCGACTTATTATAAGTGGCGAAAGGAATATGGTGGGCTGCAGGTTTCTCAAGCTAAAAGACTGAAGGAACTTGAGAAAGAAAATAACCGCCTTAAAAAGGCTGTAGCAGATCGCACTGTAGACAAACTCATTCTTCAAGAGGTTGTCCAGGGAAAATAGTTTGCCCCAAGCGGAGAGTCCTTTATGTAACGCAGGCAATGCAGCGTTATGGGATTTCTGAACGCCCTGCCTGTTCAGCGCTTGGGGTAAATCGGTCAACCGTACGTCGTCCACTTAAAAAGGCAGATGATGAGGAAGCCTTAACACAGGATATCATAAGGTTTGCCCAACAGTATGGGCGATATGGATATAGAAGGATAACGGCCCTTCTTCATACAGAAGGTTGGCAAGTTAATCACAAGCGCGTTGAGAGGATTTGGAAAGAACAAGGTCTAAAGGTTCCCAAGAAACAACCTAAAAAGAAGAGGCTTTATCTTAACGATGGGTCCTGTATTCGCTTGCGTCCTCTTTATCAGAATCATGTCTGGAGCTATGATTTTGTATCTGATCGTTTGAGTAACGGCAAAAAGATCAGGATGTTGACCGTCATTGATGAGTACACCAGGGAATGTCTTACGATTCGAGTGGATTATCAGCTAAGAAGTGATGACGTTATTGATGTGCTCAGCACACTTTTCCTAATCAAGGGAATACCAGAATATATTCGGAGTGACAATGGCCCCGAATTTACAGCAGACATTCTTCAAAAATGGCTTAAAGATCTTGATGTGAAGACAGCTTACATTGAACCGGGATCTCCTTGGGAGAATGGATATAATGAGCGGTTTAATGGAAGTCTCAGAGATGAGTGCTTGAACCTTGAGTCGTTTGATACCCTTCAAGAAGCTAGAGTTATTATAGGTCAGTGGGTCAACGAATATAACCAAATCAGACCTCATTCGAGTTTAGGATATCGACCACCTGCACCATCTGCTCGAATGAAAATAAATCCCCATGAGCTCGCTCGCTACAGCGCTATTTGAGGGCGCGCTCGCGAGCTCTTCTTACCACAACTCTCTACTTTCTTCTGGACCTACTACAGGGGGCTTGACATTCCGCTTAAAAAATTTTCATCTACTGATATATTTTTGTTAATCCTTTATTAACCTTTTTTATATATAACAATGATTTGTTTAGGATTACCTTTTGTAATTACAAACGTTAACAAAAATATGGAGACCATATGAAAAACAAGATAGAGACATGCCTTTTTATTATTTCATTATATCTCTTTTTAATCCCTAGTGCTTACAGTGTAACAAAAGAAGAATTGGAAGAAATGGGATCTACAGCAGTTGGTTCTACAATTGGTTCTAGTGTAGGGCATTATGTAGGAAAATATGTAATTCCATCAATCGTACTCAGTAGCATAGAAGATAGTTCCCATGAAAAGGACTATGGAATTATTGGTGGACTTATCCAAAGTGCACAAAAAGGTCATGCTAAAAGTGATTGGGTTGATTCAGTTGAAAAATATGGCGGGCCTTTAGGTTTTATGTTAGGAGCAGCTATCGGAGGATTTGTAGGATATACGACAGGAGAGGCTATACCTAAAAGTATTAAAAAAGTGTATAGTTACTACTTTAAAGAGGTGGATCCTAAAAATCCTCCTGTAAAACCTGAAAAATTAGATTATTTTCTGACTGCTTTTTCTGGTTGTGGCGCATTAGCTAGTTGCATTTACTTCTATAAAGTTTTGTCAAAATGAAATTAAATATTATTATATTTATATTTCTAAGTATTTTATTTGTAAATTCTTCTCAAGCCATATCTTCAAAAGAGAAGAAGGATGAAGAAGAGGGTGTTGGATCAAAAATAAATTCTTCTCAAGCCATACCTTCAAAAGAGAAGAAGGATGAAGAAGAGGGTGTTGGATCAAAAATAACAAGGGCAGCCTTCTATTCTGGTCTGGCTAAAGGTGGAGAATGGCTAGTTTCAGGTGTGTTTTTAAATATCCTTGATAAGATAGGAGCTAATAATGGAAAAACAATTTGTTGGTTTGCGCTTAGAGGACAGTTTTTCGTAGATAACAAGGAAATTATTAAACACTGTGGTAAGTACGTAGGGACAACTTTAGGAATTTCTTTAGGAATTACTTGTGTTGATTATCTTATCCCTGGGGGAAAATACATAGCCGGTTGTTGGAAACGCTGTTGTGAATCCATTTGGGAGTGGGACTCATCAAGATCCAGCAAACGAGATAAAGTAGTGACTATATTAAGCGTAGGAGTAGGAGTAGCAGCTTTCTATTATAGAGAACATATTTTCAGTGTATTATTTGGAAAAGATTGGAGAGAGCTCTTATGGAAATAAGTTGTTTCAAAGACAAAGCTTCTTTTGTCGCAATTGAGAGATATCCTGATTAATTTGTGATTTGAGTTTTTCTAACGAATTTTTCGTTTGAATGTTTGCATAACCTAGCCACGAAATATCCACAGAATTTCCAGCCGTTGTTTTCCAAAACAGAAGATCTGTTTCTTTTCGATGAACGTAGGCTAATTCATGCTTATTCAACGCAGAGGAAGCAAGCGCAGTATCTCTCTTTTCAAGCACCTTCTCGATTTTAATTATACAAGAAACTTGATTTTCTGAAGGATTGTCTCCGTGAGTTTCTTTATATCTCAGGAAGTTTTTGGGTAGTGGGTGTTACATGTCATATCTATTGCAAAGAGATAAAGAATTCTTATATAATAAAAGAGTCAATAAGCAGTAATATGAATGGAGACATTTTTATGAAATTCAAGGTAGCATTTATATTAGGAGCATTTGTTTTTCTAAAGCCGATCGATCCAGTTTTTGCTTATGCAGAAATTATTCATATTACGCGAGGTGATATCGTTAGTGATGAAGATGCATCACTTCTTAAAGGCACACCATATGTACCCGTACGTAAATTTGTAACAGAAATCAAAGGGCGTGAGGATAAAGATTTAGAGAAGGTTGAAATCCTAAATCTTGAAGGAAGTCTTTTGCGAGCCAAAGGAATTAGATGTGTTATGGATGAGGTTCTTCCTCGTCTTCCTCATTTAAAAATTTTGGATATTTCTTATACCGGGTTAGACAATTTAGAGGATATCTCAGTTGTTCTTGATATTCTGAGACAATTCCCACACTTAGAGTTTTTGTATGCTCAGGGCAATGATGGATTAACTCAAATTCCATTAAGTCTTATCTCTCAGTCAACAGACAATCAAAGTTTATTGGAAGACTTGACATCTAAAGTTATTATTTTCCCCTCAAGTATAGCTAGCGATGAGTTTTCAACACCTGAACTTAGTTCATATAAGGAATGGAATACAGCTCATAAGCGTTTTTACAAATTATGGGAACAATATAATTCTTCTAATTCTAGAGAAAACTAATAATTATATCATTTGCAAAGAGAGTGTTAATGTTTCGCAAGATCCTAATTTTTAATTTTCTTCTTCTTTTTTTATTTTCTCTGAAAACTCACGCAGGTTGGCCAAATGATGGTTGGGTTGGTGTTGAGAGTTTGGATGTCACTTATCACACAACAGTTGTTAAATTAGGTGATAGCCATAGACAACTTTCTCAAGAGGAAGAAAAACTCACAAGCGCTCTTCCCCCAAAAGATGCGACAAATATTGTTTTAGGAAAAATTTTATTTCTTGGAGATGATCCAACTCATGTTAAAAATTTTAATATACTTGGCCCTCAAGGGAAACCATGCATTTTCGAAAGTCGCTGGGAATCTGTTTTAAAGAAAGATCCTTCCCTTGAAATGGCTCAAAGACTTATGAGATCCTATGCACCACAACTTCAAAAGACTGAAGGATTGACACTGGAACAACAACAAAGTCTTGTTGCTGATGCCAGAAGAATTGTGCACGCTCAAGAGTCTTATCAAACAGATATCGTCCCTTATTTTGAATTTTATCAGAAACCCATAACAGTTCCAGAAATCCTCCAACATGCTCAGCACCAATTTGAAGGTATTACTTCTGATACTAATCCAGCTTTTCCTGTTCTTCAAAAACTGAGAACAAGAAGTCAACTTTATGAACTGAAAGCAGACGAACTTGAAAAAACCGGAAACTCATCAGCAGTGCATACTGATCGATTAAACAGAAAGTTACAATCCGCAGAGCCAGCTGCTTCTAAAGAAGAGGTTTTAAAAAATATACAACACGAGGTTACACAAAGTTTAGCACGACTTTCCAAACAGAGAAAAGAGCTTGAAAGTATTGGCAGTAAAGTTGTTGCAAGGTACTGGCATAGCGAATCAAAATTTCTAAAATATTTGGAAGAATCTCTTGAAACGATTTTATCTTATCCAGGGGTACAATCCTTAGAATTTGTACCTAAGGTGATTGTATTACAAATTCACTCACGGTTTGATATTTGCCGGTTTTGTGGCCATGTCTTAGCAAGAGCACTAACACAACCAGATGGAATTCTGAATCAATTTCGACAAGCTGTAATCCAAAAATACGGTCTTGATTCTGAAACGCCAATTTATCTGACAGCCTCTTTTCGGGAAGAAAGAGAAAAAACCAAAGGACAATTTAAGATTGAATACGATCATCTTTCTGGATTTGAAGATTTAGATCTTATGAAGCAAAAGCCAGTTTTTCCACTGATGCATGCTCCAAGTCCTTCTGAGTTATAAAAAAAGTTATAAGAATCTAGCCTTTTTTGTTGAATGTAATTCGGCGGGTTTATTGTATTCGATAGAAAAGCATTCATAAAATAGCGCGCACGCTGGCCAAAAAATTTTTATTGATGGGAGCAGAAAGAATGTTTCTCAGAAAAATATTTTCTGAGAAAGATGGTTTCTTTTTACAAAACTATTTCCTTTTGATTCATCTTTTCTAAGTCTCGAGCAATTTGAAGAGTTGTGAATTCGAGAGAAGCTTTTGCTTGTGCTTGAATGCCATAGATATCAGGTGAGTTTAGAGGTTGTTTTAAAGTAGTCATATTCCTGAAAAGAAGATCACCTTCATTGCGGTAAAGAAAGATGTTTGTAGCAGATTCGCCTTCTTTGTGAGAAAATTTTTTTTCAAGGTCTTTAGCAACTTGTACAAACATTGAAATTTGATTCTCTGAAGGATTTTCTCCATAAGTCTCCTTATAGCGCAGAATGTTTTTAGCACAGTGCGTTGCAGTATTTTCTGAAAGAGAATGCTCTTTAGAGAGCTTCTCAGCACTCTTTTTTGTTTGAGCTTGGTGTTTGGTAAGTTCCTTTTCTGCAAGTTCTGGAATTCTAGCAGAAGGTTCTTTCTCTGCGCATTTGGCCTCAAGATATAGCCGTCCTTCAATAGAAGCTCGCCGTTCCGCAATCATGTGAGCTAAGAGACCATCACGATTTTCATTAAAATGGCCTTCCAGATCCCAGTCTTTGATGATTTCTTTTCGGATTTCAGGAATGCGATCCAGCTCATATTTGGCGCGTAAAAGGTAGAGTTTTGTTTCATCCTCTGTTGGTTCAGTTCCTTTTAGGATATGTTTATGCAAAATAAAGCTCGTAGCCTTTTCAGATTGAAGGGCAATACGGTCCTTTAGATCAGGTGTTAGGGTCCGATTCTCTGAGCTCAAATAATCGGAAAGAATCTTCATGCATTTTGCTTCTATCTTTTCAAACGAGCTTTCTTGAAGTGCAGGGGCTTTAATAAAGGAAATTGGAAGGTTTCTTTGGAGGATCTCCCTCACTCCTTCAGGTCCTTTTTCTTTCAAGACATCGTTAAAATCCTGGTTTAGCTTGTCAGGTTTGATAACGGTGACTTGCAATCCTTTCTCCTGAAGAGCAAGGACAGATTTCTCTAGACTTTTAGCTGCTGGAGAATTCGGCGTATCATGATCAGCACAGATAATGATTGGAGTTTGAGGATCTTGGGGTTCAAGTTGCCTAATACTAGAAAGCCCTAAACTGGCTTGAATGGTCCCCTTAACTCCTGCTGATTTTAAACTGAGAGCTGTTTCCACCCCTTCGGCTATAAAAAGAGGTCCTGCTTCATCCTTCTGAAGAGTCACAACTGATCCTTTAATCACTCCAAAGGATTTCTTAGCCACATCTAAGGATGCTTTCTTTCCTGTTTCAGAATTCAGAAATGTCAATTGTACAGCTGTAACTTGTCCTTCTGGATTACGAGCAGCAGCCATAAGACAAGGATGTTTAGCATTTGAAGCTTTGTCATAAAAAGAAGGGACATACCGAAGGTCATTTGAGAGCTCTCCTTCAATTTTCCGATTTTCTCTAAGATACCGCTCTGCAACCGTTCCTTCAAGTGATTGGCCTTTGTTCCATAAAGCTTGGACTTTAGCTATTTTTTCCTTACTTTCTTGGCTGAACTCTTCTTTGAAAGTCTCTTTTTTCTTTAGAAGAACAGGGGAAGCATACTGTCTTGTCTCAGGTGTTAATCCTGCCCAAGACGCTCCATAATCAATGGCTTCCTTAAAAGACATTCCCTTGAGCTTTGTAAGCAGATGGAGAGGGCCTCCTGACATCTCACTATCCTTAAAATCAATCCATGCCCCTGTCCTTAGGTTTACTGAAATATGCCCCTTCTTCCCATAGCGCCGCTGTGAGACTGTGGAAGAGGCTTGATGTAGAGGAGTGCCTATGGACGAGAAAACATCATCTGAAAAAGCGGCTATGTTCTGTTTGAGAGCGTCTTCAACTGCACTGGCCTCGAAGAAAGGGCGTAGACTTTGGCCATGAATCGTTATAGAGGTATTACCCTCTTGCGGCTGCAATAATTCTTCAGCCCGTTTTTCCTCTTTTAGACTTGTTTTGAGTGTTTGAGGATCAATTCGAATTCCTAGGTTTTTCTCTGTACCCAGAAAATGATCTGCGACTTGCCAAAAGGCTCGTTTTGAGACAACTCCCATGGCCTCTAGCTCATTGGACACACGGCCAAAGATTTTGGTGAGGATGCACTCTTCTTTTTGCATGAGCTTATTGAGTGAATCTGCATCTAAATAATCTCCCGCACTCAGCTTCTCTCCTGATTTTGAGAGCTGTTGAGAGAAATGCTCTGGGCTCGAGAATTCATATGAACTTCCAAAAACCTGAACACTCTCTCGGTGACGCGTCATAGCTACATAGGTTAGGTTTTGCGTCATAGAGGGGGAAGCAAGGACATAAGACCGAGCAACGGTTGTGCCTTGAGATTTATGAATGGTGATGGCCCATCCTTGATCAAAGTAAGGATTCAGTTTGGGAGCAAAGGAAAGGTCTTTTCCGTCATCAAGTTTAACTTTTATCTTTTGCTTATTAAGATGCAGGACGGTTGCCATGCTGCCATTCTTGACACCTAACCCGTAGTTGTTTTGGGTAAAGACAATTCTATCTCCTACGGAAAATTCCTTTCTTTCTTGCTTAGCAATCCTTTTGCCAAAGTCATCTTCATCCTCTTTCTTGATCATGAAAGTGAACTCTTTCTTTGAGATCTGGCCTGAATCTTTTAGAAGAGCCCGAACCCTAGCATTCAGGTCTTTGACATCTCGGTTGGTATGGGCCAGGATCAAGAAATTTTTTTTGGGTGTTTCTTTAAAATCTGCATGCCAGTCTTGAACGAGAACTTCCTTGGCACCGTGTCTTATATCAACTGTTCCCTCCTCTTTTACAGAAAAGGGCTTTCCCTCAATAAGATGAACGTGACCCTTATCCATATAAAGCTGAAGGGCTTCGGCTGTTTTCTGTTGTCCAAACAAAACCGTGGCTTCTTTTTGCCAGTCTTCCTTTTGACGCAGGACCGTGTTGAGCTCAGATTTTCCAAGTCTTTCTGTTACCAACCGAAATGCAGGCCCAGCTTCGACAGGTTGAAGTTGGGCACCATCGCCTACAACTATCAGCTTCACGCCTAATTGTTGCACAGTTCTTAGCAGCTTCTCAAAGCGTTCCACATCCACCATGCCGCCTTCATCAAGGATAAGGACACTTTTCTCGTTATACTGGCATCGTCCATCCTCGAAAGACTTAAGGAATTTATGCAAAGTCATCGACGAAATGCCACTATCTTGTAGATTTTGAGCTGCTTTTCCTGTAGGAGCCAGCCCATATACAGCATACCCACTATCCTTCCAAATCTCCTGACATACGCCTAAGGCTGTTGTTTTCCCAGCCCCTGCAATGCCTACTACACACTTCAGTTGACCTTCTTCAACCAAATGATGAATAGCGTTGACTTGATCTGTTGACAGACCCCCGTGCTTCTCAAGAGCAGCATTTGCTTTTGTAAGGGCCACTTCAATGTGACTTTCTCTTGCAGGATGGGTTGCATTCTGTCCAAGTATCTCGGCTTTTTCGACTAAAGACCGTTCAGCCTTCAGCATGGTTTGGGTGGTATAGATGGCCATGTTTTCTGAATCCATTCGTAAAGCCAAGAGCTCAGTTGAACTTTTGAGTTTGGCCTCAAGTCTTTGGAAGAGCGGGGCTTCATCTACATACCGATGGAGAACTTTCTGAACATCAGCCCACATAAAAGTGGCATGATGCTTCGTAACAATCTCAAAGATTACCTCTGGTTGTCTCAGTATACGGTAAAGATTTCGAAGCTGAACATCTTGAAAGTCTTTAGCCTTATCCGTTCTGGGAGAATGGTCGCTTCCTCCTTCAAGTTTTTGAAGTCTTTTTTCTTGTTCGATAACGTTTTTACCGCGCTTCGGTTGGGGTTCCATCTCAATGCCACGTTCCTTATGTGAACGATGGTCAATTTGAACGTCATACCCATGGAGCTTGAGGTGAAAGTTCGAATATTCTTGCCATTTCTCTCGTAACTCACAGAGCAGCTCTTTTTTGTTCCATTCTCGTTCCTTTAATCCCATGTCTGTTTCATCTAATCGACGTGTGGGCACAACCACATGGCAGTGAGGTTTTTCTTCGCCTGTGTCTTCATCCACATCGAAGTGGAAATTCAACTGAGCAGCCATTCCTCGTGAGCAGATTTGATCCTGAACAAACTCTCGTGCTAAAGCCATGTTCTGTTCTTCTGTGAGTTCTCGCTGAAGGGCAAATTCAAATTCTCGCCAGACTCGAGAATTGATTCTTGTTTCCGCTCCTTCGACAATATCAATAAAGGCCTGAACGCCTTTCTGACGATCCTCTGAAATAAGTTTTTGAATATCTTGGACCCAAAGAGGAGCATGCTTTGAAAGGACTAATTCCACATGTTGAACTGCTTTGTTCTGGTAATTAAAAGTTTCTCCCGTACGCTCATCATAAAGCTTACACCCAGCACGATAGGCTACAGAACTCACTGTATTCCGAGTTCCGCGTGAAAGAGGTTTTGTAGAGAAATGATAAAGTGCCATCTGTTCCTTTGAATGTTATTTTTTTGACTGGGTGGCTTGCCACAAAGCGCCCAAACTTAAAAAGTTTGTGTAAGCGCGCATGTCAGACTTTTATCAAAGCCCAACATGACCACTTTCGATATCTCTCAATATGAATTTTCGTATTTAAAAATGTGCATATTTATATGAAAGTATATTAAAGTTTTTCAATAATTTAACTTGAATAACAGTAACATATTTAGTATATTAAGTCATGGATAAAAACAAAAAGGAGATTCCATGATCGATAAACTCGCTCACCTTGATTCTAAGATTCAGTTTCTTCAAAAACAGAAGGAGAAAATTCGAACTCACCAAGCTCTTTCTTTTATGAAAGAAGCGCAAAAAATATTGATAGAAGATTTCACTCCTGAGATAGCTTTATCTATTTTAAATGACTCTTGGGCAGCAGCTTCAAAATCTCAAAAGGAAGAATGGAAAAAGAAGGGATATTCCTTTCGGCAGCATTCACTTCAAGAACCTTACAAAAAGAAGCAAACGACTAGAACAGCAGATCACCAAAACACAACAGCAAAAATACAGAATGATGAATAATCTCGAGATCTCCTCTCACGGATTAAGACGCGCAAGAACGAGAAGTCTCATTCAGCTTGGAGGACTCATAGAGAAGTCTGGACTGTTAGACACATTTCAACTCACATTAGGAGACGATTTTCAAAAAGATCCTCAAGCAAAGGATCCCATCGCTGCTCTCTACAAAGGTCTTCTCGTTCTCAATGAGCTGACCCGATCAAAAGAAGTATCTTTACCCTTATGGACCCGTCAGGGATTGAAAGAGCTAAGAAAGCAAGAAGGGCGCTTCGCGGTTTGATTCTACCGATTTTTCTTTAAAAGAGATTGACATAGTTTAATTTTAACCACGAAAATATATAATGAATTCGCTTAAAGCTCAAAGAACATTAAGAACATTTATCTGACTTAAAAAAGAGCATTCGGTAAGAACTTAAACAAAAAAATCTGTACACTTAATGATTAAGTATTTCTAATAATTCATAGTGTGTTCTTTGATTCATATGAAGCATATAAATAGTGTTTCTTCCTTCTCGATCAGATGCTGTTTTATAAACTTCTCTAATTTGTGAGCTATCTTCGTTAACAGGTTCAAAGATAACGATATTCATATTATTGAGTTCTGCTAATGCATCAAGACTGGTTGTTCTTCCTGCCGCACCAGGGAGGTATGATAACCAGCCATTTTTACCAATATAATATTTTACAAAAAGTTCGTAAGTTGTAGGATCTATACTATAAGATTCAATATTTAACTGATTTATTAGGATCTCAAGTTCGGTTGCTTTTGCTGGATTTATCCTTCGGAGAACGTGTAATAGATTTTGTGCATCTTTTCGGTCTCTCCCCTCTAAACCTATATTATCATTTTCTTCTCTCACAAGCTGATCAATTTTTTCTTGTGCATGAATAAGTAAAGTGTATCTTGCATTTTGCATTTCAGGGGGGATTGCATGTTCATACACTGCAGCTTCTATCTCAGGCACTACCAATCTGCGGATCTCCTCACGGTCTATAGCTGAAAGCAAAAGATTAACAGCCCGTTCTCGAGAAATTCCTATCGTCGTAAATCCACAGTTTCCATCGGCAGATACTTGATGAGATTGAAATCTTACCTCTTGCCCATTAGAATGAAGGGTATATTCTTGAGACTGTCTCCTTTTAGCTGCAAATATATCTTCTCCAGAGTTAACCATTTCATTAAGATCAAGAGAAGTTTTTAATCTTTTCTCTATTTCTTCTCTCTCTTCAATTAATCTCTCATGTCTCAATCTTTTTCGTGAGGCTCCCATAGGATCAAGAATCCCTTCCATCATTGCTCCCGCAAAAGATTGCATGAATTGGAGCTGCCTAAGTTGTGGAACTGTTAATGATTGTTCAGCTGTAGAAAGATTCATAATGCGTTGCTGTCTTTCTTGAAGACTAGACATAAAGTTTCTGAGTTTTTCTAAAAGAGAAGATTCATGGCTAGGTGGGCCATATTTTGGTCTAAGATTGTCCTGTCCCTCATAGCTGGCAACTTCTGTTCCTTCAATAACGGATATTTGATAGCCTCTTACTAAAGACAGTTCTATAAAATCATAAAGAGTCCCTTTAAAACGATTGAATACTGTATTTAATTTAATATCTCCATTGTGTGCAATTCTTATTGCTCTTTGAAAAACTTCCTCTAAGTCGCTACAAACCTGTCCATCTGGCCCACTAAAAAGATTAGATAAATTTTCAAGTTGAGAGTAATTTCTCAAAATTTCCATTTCTGCCAGAAGTTTTTTAAGGCTTTCTCGAAAGCTACTCAAACAGAATTCTAGTGCATAAGCAATGAGGTGGTCCCCTTCAAAGCTATCTTCATAACGATTCGGAGGGTTCCAATGGGATATATTTCTTAAATTTTGAGGATAAAAAGGTCGTGTAAGAGAAAGAATAACTTCATAAGTATCTATTAAATTACTTGCTACGAATCTACAAGCTTCAATGAGGGTATAAAGTGGACTTTGGTTACTATTAGAGGCATTAGCAGACGCTGACCGATAGGTCTCATAATACTGGCGCCAAAGAGATACCTGTTCTAAAGACAATGGTACAGCTTCACGTAAAGCTTTTTCAAAACTTTCCCATGAATTAAACTCAAAAATTTTTCTTGTCCACTGATAATTTCGACTTGGATCAAAGGGTCTTACTTTTTCGATAACATTTTTAAATCTATTACAATCTTCTTCCGAAAGAGAGCCGTGTGTTTTGCGTTTTTTATACAATTTTTCTAAAGTAGTTGCCTGGGTTTTTGACAAGCCTAATTTATATATTATTGCGTAAAATTCATCTTGAGGAGGAAGACTTCGTGCCGAATTAAGAAGAACATCACGCACTTCAATAGCTAATCTTTTTCGTACGTCAGAATCTTGAGGTAATGTCACTAATACCTTCTCTTCATCTTCAAGGGACACGCCACGTTCTAATAAAAATTTAAGGCGAACAAGCTCATAAAAAGGAGCAGTACGTGTTGTGATAGGAAGCTCTCCTTTATAAATATCGGCAACCCTTACCCAAGTGTCGGGCCAGTTTGTATAAGCATCGCGAATAATTTCAAGTTCACGAAAGCACCTGACTAAAAATGCATTATGATTTTGTGCAATAGAACGAACCATGTCTCCCACGGTTCTATTGTCCTGGCCGGTTTTATATTCCATATGAGATAATTTATCTCTAAGATCGATTAAAGTTCGAATAAACTCTTGAGGTAAGCCTAAAAACCTTAGAAATTGAGGACTGAAATTTTTCAAATCTTCTCCAACAGATTGAATAGCTCTTAAAATTGAATAATTCTTCAGCTCAGTTGTATAGTCGGCGTTATGTAAAGAATTTTCTAGTGTTTCAAATACGCGATGAAAGTGGATAATATGAATAAAATCCTTAAAATAAGTGCCTAAATACATAATGTTTGGAAAAGCAAGAACTCGAAATTTTTCAAATGCTAACTTAATAATTTCTGTGCTGCTCCTCCATAGAATGGATTCTTGTCGCTTTAGAAAAGACAACATCTCTTGCAACTGCTTAAATTCATGTAAACTCTCTTGAAGAGCTGTATACGTTTCTTCGCGATAGTCTTCGGGGTTAATTGCACATATATATTGAAACATGGACCATGGAATTTCTCTAAAGAAATACTCTCGAAAATCTAGCGTTTGTGCTTGAGGATTACTTTCTAGAAATGTTTTCCTTCGAGTTAGTTCCTCTCCAGAGCACTCATTCCATTCACTAGGAAGATGATCAAGAATTTGAAAGCCTATATAAGCCAACTGAAGAACAGCTAGTTTATTAATTCTTTCCCCGAGAGGAAACTCTTCAAGAATTCTGGCATATTCTTCCAGATGATGAGCAATACGAGAGAGTGGACAATAAACGTCCCAAAAGTTTTGTAGTATGTATAAAGGCCTTAATAAAGAGTTTGCGTTTTCACTTAAAAACCATGAAGGATCACAATCTTCTTTTAATTTGTCATCTAGCTCTAACAATGATCTTACCACTAAGGAAGATAAACGAGAGTTTGGAGGAAAAGGCCGCCCTTCACAATCGGCGCTTTCAACCTTTAATTTTTGAACTACACTTTCTTCAGTAGTTGCTGAGTTTAAAAATGCTGTATAAGCATCTGGTGAAATCTCCGTTTCTGTTAATATATCATGTATTCCTAAACGAACGATTTTTTTGCTTTGTATAATTAATGCATGATAGTCATTTTGTTCTGTGGGATCTATTGCATCTCTTAAAGCTTGATAATTTTCTTTCAGGACTTTAATGCTCTGCAGAAGTTTCTTTACGCCTTTCTTATGTGTAAAGAAATCAGATTTGAACCAATTAGAGTCTCCTAACTGATGATCTCTAAAGTATTGATCACATTCTGCATCAAAAAGTTGTTGACGTTGAGCACTGAGTCCATGATGAGCTTTCATCTCTCTTCTTAGAGCTTCATATCTCTCAATAAATTCTGGTCCAATGGCTTGTGAAAACGTTGATAGGAAAATAAAGCCATTTAAAAGTATGGAATAGAAAATTAGCTTCTTTAAAACTCTAAATTTCATAAACCTCTTCATATAAGTGATTAAGAAGCATAATAATAAAATCACAAAGAAATTCAACTTACCTAACAATGTCCTTTTTATAAAATTTATCCAAAAATCTAAAACTCTTTGTAAAAGGTATCAATAAAAACATTAATTCAAAAAGTATAAAACAAGAAATGATACCATCACTATAATTGATAAAACAATAAAAGTGCCTAAAAGTGTTATAGTGGACGCTCTTTTCTTTTTTAGAGGCTTTAGTTTTTGAAGCATGATTTTGACCTTATTGACACCTAATATAGACTGACTTGAAAATAGTTGTAAGCTTACTTTTTACAATCCTAATTCTTAAAAGAAAATCCTAGGGTTTGCTGAAAAAGTAAGAGCTTTGCCAAATTCATATTCGGTAATGCCCATGGAAATTGTCCAGTCAATGCCTGGATAGTTTCGAGAGTTTCGTAAACTTCAGTAAATTATTTCATACTTTGAAAGTTAACCTTAGAAAACCTAAGCGTGTTAGGGAAGTGTTTTTTGAGATCGGTTGCTAAAACTTCAATGAGAACGTCTCCCCATTAAGAATCTTTCTGATTTTCGATGATCTGTAAAATAGGTTTTTATAAGTCAGCACTCTACTTTAACCACTGAAGGATCTTTTCTAACTTATTTAAATAAGTCTGGATATGTTCTAAATGGCCAATTTGATGGGCCAACATGTTTTCCCAGTCTTGTATAAGGTCATTTTCTTGAGTCTCTGCAAGATTCGTTTTATTGGTAATAAAGGATAGTTTCCTAAAAGCAAGCTTTGCTTTTATAATCTCTTTAAGAATTCCTAAATCTAGACGATGTTGATCCTTTCGTTCAAAGAGATGAATAACATCATATAAATCCCTTGGGCGGGCACGTTCCAATAGAGCTCTTATCTTTTCAGCAAATAGCTCTTCATATGAATAGGTAGAAATGTGATAAGAAAAGTTACCTTGTTCGCCATAAAGATGAGATATTTTTGATTTTACGGCTGGAGTTATAAGTAATTCGTTTTGAGTAAGATCAAGTTTAATACGCGTAAACGAACTTCTTTGTTGGAGAGGTCCGACATATCCAATTTTTCCTCTGAATGTTTTCCCATTTGAATCAGGATAAACATCTAAAATAATTTCTGGAAATTCAATACCCGCCTGCTCATAAATCCATTGAGTGACATTTGATAGTTGGGATCTGATGAAGTGTGGATCAAGGGATGCTCCTTCCGTTAAAGTAAAGTCCAAATCCTCACTGAACCGGTATTTTTCAAAATAACATTTCTTAAGACAAGTCCCCCCTTTAAAAATCCATGACTCTGCAAAGGAATCGTTGTTTGAAATTCCTGCTAATAACCATCCGAGAACATAATCCTTCTCGATAATGATAGGATTTACACTTTCTCGAGATGCAGTTTGTAAGATTTCCTGTTTTTGAATCACTTACTCTTCTCTTTCCACTGATTTGGAACCCATAGCTGCCATTTTGTGACTAGTTTTGGGCAGTTCTGTGTTGGGACAAGCTTTGCTTTTCCAAATGACATGTTATCTAAAAATTTACGTTCAATTTTTTGTGTCATAAGATTTTCATATTCCAAGAAAAACCCTAACCTTTTCAAAATTGACTTATTTTTCATCTTTAAAGCATAATCTACAAGAAGGTCGATATCTTTATGCTCAGACCTCAAGTATTCTGAAAAAACTTCATATAAAGTTGCACTCCCTCCAAAAAAATGAGGGGTATCAAAAAAGTCAATCATTGTTCGAGAGGAGTCACTTATCATAAGCTTAGTACTTTCCTTCCAAACAACTTTCAGTCCAAAAAATTGTTCTTTAGGAACTTTATGAACAATAAAGGTATGGTTCAGATATTCATACTTGGATTTCTTTTGAGGCGTTTGAGTATAAATGAACGTATCATGAAAGATCTGATCTGTTAAATCCCAATGAGAAACAGCATCCCATCCTCCAATATAGCACGGTGAAAATAGAGCATTGGCAATAACCCACGGATTTTCAGTAAAAGGCTGTCCTTCTTCAAGGATTGCAGGAACAGCGATATAAAGCCCTTGCTTGATTCGAAATAGCCATCCCGATTTAGCAAGACGTATCAAGATCTGCTTTGCTTTAGGATAAGGAATCTCTAGAATAGCAGCGGCTTGTTCAATCGTCATAGGCCCCTGGCTTCTCCCAGCAAGCAAGGAGAAGTAGTGACGATATTTTGCATCAAATCCTTTTAGCGCTTTCATAGTACATTGAAGCTATCACAAATTCTATCTTTATGCAACTATCAGTAGTCATGTTGTACTTTTTGGTTGGATCGATCAGACGATGAAGAGACTTGTCTCATCAATGACTCAATTCTTTGCTGTGAGCTTTCCAATCTTATTGCCAAATATCGCAGTAGCTTCCCTTAACGGTTCATCTGCAAGATGAGCATATCTTTGAGTTGTTGAGGCTTGGGTATGCCCTAAGAGCTTTCCTACAACACTTAAGCTTAGCCCGCTGGAGACGAGATGGGAAGCGTGGGTATGACGTAAATCGTGAAGACGCACACTTTCAAGTCCTGCTCTTGTTCGAATTGTATGCCAAGCCTTCTTAATGTCTTGAAGAGACGCTCCTGGGGTTCTTCCTGGAAATAAAAAGTCTGAATCTGATCCAGCTTTCATGCATTTCAGCAGATCAATCGTTTGAGGAGAAAGAGGAAGGTGCTCCATTCTTTTTTGTTTGGTTGTATGAGCGGGTTTGGTCCAAATTCCTTTTTCTAAATCGAATTGATCCCAGGTAGCATGGAGAACTTCACTTCGCCTTGATCCGGTTAAGAGGAGCAGACGGATGATATTTGCGACACTTTGATTGATGTATGAGTTTAATACAGCCCACAGGCTTTGTAATTCTTCGTCATTTAGCCATCTATAGCGCTTTTGCTCACTGTACTTTTCTACTCCCTTAATTGGATTATCCAACCTCCATCCCCATTGAATAGCTAAATTAAACATTTTGCTCAAAAGTGCCCGTACTCTGTTTGCTCGATAGGGTGTTTCTTTTAATTCAGAATGAAGCTTCTGCAAGTCAAAAGTTGAAATAGCTTTTACATCTAGGTATCCAAATTTTTTCAGAATAATAGAGTCTAAGATAGCTTTATCTTCTCTATATCCTTTCGGAACCTTTTTGAGCTTAGCGTGATGCTTTAAATATTCTTCAGCCAACTCAAACAGTGTGTGGTTCTCTTCTTTAGGAGGAGGGGGTAAGGATGGATCTTCTCCAGCACTAATGCTAAGGGAAAGCTTTATGGCTTTTTCGCGGGCGAGTTCTGCGGTTATACTCCCGTGTACACCTATTTTTATTTTATGAGTGACGCGGTCTTTGTTCCGATATTGAAGAAAGTATGTTTTCTTACCAGAAGGATAAATTCGAACACAAAACCCTGTTACTTCTGTGTCCCATAAAACGATACGCTTGGAGACATCCGGCTCAGAGCTTTCAACGGATCTCTTGGTCAGCTTATATTTATTTGTTTTTTGTCTGTGCATGAGTTGAATCTCTTATCTCTCTTTGAAAGAGTATCAGGACTCATATTAAAGCTCAAGAGAAAAAAGGGGAGCATATGGGGAGCAACAAACATAAACTCGAATAGCTTTTCATATACCTTTGTATACGATCAAAAATGTGTAATGCATTGAAACAAATACGTTTATATACCGTGACATACTTCTATATACGCATAGCCTCTCGGACTTTTAATCAGAGGGTCGTGGGTTCGAATCCCGCAGCGCCTACCAAGGAAATCCATCAATTTCCTTGGATGTATTCCTTTTTTTGACTTTCCAGCCTGTCCAAAAACTATCTAAAATTCTTTCAAAACAATTCTCAATTCTCTCCCTGTGATAATCTGGTGACAATTATATTTTTTGGGCAGTACTCACTCTAGGGTGCCTTCAGAGAGCGGGAATTTATGAAAGAATCATTCTTCACGTTCTCTTAGTTTTACATTCTCTAGGGAGTATCCAGCTCTTTCTATAAGCTCACGAACTGATTTCATACGTCCCCCATCAAGTCCTTTATGGCCAAATTTGAGATGGTTGTGAATCGTACAACCGTGCACATGACCAGTTACAAGGTCACGTATGGCAAGCCTGACTCTTGAGCCCTCTCGTCTATTGTCAATATATCCACCAAGTCCCTGAATAACGTTGGCAACTTCATCCATCGTAAATTCTTTGGAAGGATCCCCAACGATACGTTGGAAATCATCAAAAAGTCGTGGACTAAGATAAACATAAGTTTTTTCAGGCGTATCGTTGACTTCGGGAGAAATAGTTGGTGCTTGTTCATTTTCTAGAGGATCAGCGGGTTCATGAGGTTTTTCTGCCTTCTTTTGTGCTTTCTCCTTCAGGCGAGCATCTTCTTTTGCCGCCGCTTCTCGCGCTTGTTTTGTTGTACTTACTGAAGATATAAAATACCAATCTAAGTACCCTTCAGCATTTGCAAAGTTTTCTTTATTTCTTCTTTGAGGCGTTTGCGGAGATGAGGGGCCAGGTTCTGAAGCCTTCGCTAAGGCTTCCTCTTCTAAAAGTTGTCTCAAAGTTTGTCTGTCTCTAATCTCTGCAAGAAGGGCAGAAGGAGTACCCATTTTTTTCTTATTCTTATTCTTTTTTTTGGGTTGTTGAGGTTCTTGAGCTTTCCATTGGGTTACTGCTTTTTGAACTGCTCGCCTCATTGCGTAAAACTCTGCATCAAAACTCTCGGTGAGAGGTTTAAGAGAAGCTTTTCTTTCTTTATCTTGTTTCTTCTTCCATTCTAAATAGTCACTGTAACTTGAATTTTCTTGTTGCCTAAGTTCTATTATTTTTGCAAAACGATCATAAATGTAACGAAACTCACGTTCTCTAAGTAAATATTTTGCAATATTTCCACGAACGATAGCTGTTAATGAGATCAGTTGATTCCTTAAGTCTCCCTCTTCCATAAGGTGTTCAAGCGCAAAGAGAAGAGGCAAAGCTGCTTTTTGAAAAGAGAAGTACACAGATATGGTTTCGAAAACGGGTTCGTTTACAAATACGAGATACTGCAATATTTCAAGGGGTTTTAGATCCCCATGTTTAGAAATGAGATCAAAATTGGGGGATAATTCAAAACCTTTATTTGTCGAATCATTGAGTTTGTTGAGATCAGTTTCCAGATCAGCAATATTACGGCATAAAGTCATTATAAGAGAGGCAGGAGATAATAACATATTGCTCATGTTCTCATCTGAAAGCTCTATTAATATTCTATCGGCATCTTCTTTAAGTGTTTGAGCACGACGGATTAGTTCATCCTTTAGTTTTCCTGTAAGAGGGAATAATATACCAGAGATTTCGCCAGATTTTGGGTCTTCTATACCAGTTGCCACTTGTCGTATTTCTTCAGCAACAGTATCACGGAGACTTGCAATAGGTTGACGAATTTCAGTTGTGTTGAGGTCTACCCAAGGTCCACTGGTTAAGGAACGATACTTTTTATTTAAAGCTCCAAACTGAGGGCCCGAAAAGTCAGGTGGCAAAAACCTTAATTCTCTTTCAGAAATGAGATCCCAAGAAGATTTATTTGGAGCCTTCTCAGCTAAGTCTCTTGCCTCCCTAGCTGCAACTTTCACTTGGAGTCGTGTTTTGGTATCTCCTTCTCTATCTACTACCTTTCCATTGTGTTTACCTCTTCCTGCTTCAGCGCTATAGGGCCCAAATGCAACAGATGCAGATAAAAGGAGAAGAGTCATTGAAAGAAATTTTGACATAAAAACCTACCTAATAAGTTAATCTACTAATTTATATAATAGTTTATATTGTTAATATCAATAGTAGTCGAAAATTTTTTTGAAGATTTACAAATTTGGCTAGATATTCATTAGCACCAAAACGTAATCACAAGTTTAATTCACCATCTGGGCTTTTTATTTCTAAAATGCCTCCTGTAACAAATAGTAAAATAGTTAAAATATAGTCTTATGAAACGGCTTTTGCTTACGGAAAAGCTAGATAAAACTGACGATGATAATCTATCAAAAAGTTTTGCCTTGTTTAAAAGAAATGAAAACTGTAATTTACAAATCAATGAAATTTTACATAATTAGGGCTGGGGCTTTTTTAATGAGGAAGATTACACACTTAAAAAATCATGACACTTGGCGCATCTCCCTAGCGCCTTTCATGCTGGGCCTTTTATTATCTTTTCCCTCCGTTTGTTTTGGGGATTCTCAAGATTTGCCAGGTCTATCGGTCGCGCGTTTAGCACTTCCTTCTATTTCAAAAGAAAATCTCTTATTGCAACCTACAGGAACACCTATTGGGGAAAAAGCAATAGATTTAAAAAGAATCATCCGTGAACTTTGTGATACCTCAATGGTAAACCTTCAACAAGTTCGCAACCTTTATGGAAAGGCAATCACTGAAGTCGACGGTTACCATCGTTTAACTGGAGAAATTGAAGCCAAGCTTCAATTAGGTACAACACCCGCTAACCCAAACCTTATCAAACTAGGTGAGTTGGCTCAAATGAAGCTTCATGAGTTTTCGATTGTTATTGAGGCAATGGCAGGCCGCGCTAGGGATTTCCAGATTATCCTTCAAAAGGGAGATGCGCTCAATAGAGAAATCAAGGAAACACTTCTAATGCCGGGTGCCCTTGATGAAGATCACGCTAATCTCCTAAAAATGGCTGAGGAGCTCGATAGTTTTAAAACTTCAATTCTTCAAAGCCTGAATATTCTCACTGGGAATGCTCAACGACAAAGGGATTGGTTGATTGCAGAAAGATCTCATTTTGCAAATCTTTCAAATGCTATTGAAAAAGGAAAAAGCTATCTCTCTACGCAACGAAGCCCTGATTATCCAAAGTTTGTTGAGCTTCCTGATATCCCTGCTTCTTCTCAATCTCGTTCCGCAGCCCAGGTTCAGGTAAAACCAGAAGAACGCTTTGAGAAATCTGCTCTTCCCTTAAAAATTACCAATGAAAAAGTTCAGCCGGAACTTGAAGTTGAATTCATTCCATCCAATCCGATTGTTCATCCTGTTCTTGAAGAAGTTGAAGTTCCTCCCATTAAAGAAGAAATGTTAACTGCTTCACAAGCTCTTAAAGGTCGGCATCCGATATCTGAGATAGAGATCGATCAACCATTGCAGCAACAAAAGTGGTATCTATTTGCAACTGTTCAAAGGGCCTTGAAATCTCCCACTGATAAAATCGAAATTGTTAATGTTATCAAAAGCGAGGCCATGCATAAACGTGGAGATGAGGTTAAATCTCTCTTGATTGAGATGGGTATCCCATCTCATCAAATTGTTGTTACGAATATGAGATCAGATGATGATCAGGTTGAAAAAGTTTTTATATTTTAAACTTAACTTCCTTGGTGCTTAATTTTAAATTGATCGTTTCTAATAAAAATTAATTGATTTTTAACTCATTTAATGAGATACTATAATTATAAAATAAATCATAATCACGTCAATTCTTAAAAGGGAGTGTATCATGACTTTTCTAAAAAAATTTATCCGCCAAGACGAAGGTGTTACGGCAATGGAATATGGCTTAATTGCAGCACTTGTTGCAGTTGTCATTATTGCGGCACTTGTATCTGTGGGTGGCAATTTAACGAATATCTTTAATGAAATCGCTAGTCGTTTAGTCGTTTAGTCGTTTCGTAAGGTTTAATCGTAAAAGGTTATAAAAGGGCCTTATTAAAACATTATGTACGGAGGGTTTGTACACTTTTGTGCGAGATGTTTTTCTAAGAGCCCGCCTTATTTGATATGCGATAACATTTCGTTCAGAAATAATAAATTTATTTGTTTCTACATTATTATAATTAATTTGATAAATTATATGCTGTGCAATATTATTTTATATTGTATGATAATTCTTTGAAGCCAACTTTGAATGGCTTTTTCATAAAAATTTCCTTTTTAGACTAGCTTTATAAAATGTATTTATGATAGGTTAACTTCAAAAGATAAAAATATAGGGATAATCAATGGCTTTTGGGAGATTAATAAGTTTCATATGCTGTTTAGCTTTGTTGGAAGGTTGTGCGCAAATTGAAGCCTCTGATGTCATCTCGCCACCTGTTGAAGAGCATCCTAAATTTAAAGCAGCCGAAATGGCACGTTTAAGAGGTGATCTACCTCAAGCAATACATGATTTCCGTGACATAATTAAAGAAAGCCCCAAATGTGAAAAAGCCTATGTTGGTTTGGGAATGGCTCTCGTTGACGCAAATTCCGTTACTGAAGCAAAGCACACCTTTGAAAAAGCACTTTCTTTGTTCCCTAAGTCTCCATCTGCTTTAATAGGAATGGGAGTTGTGTACCTCCTTATTGATCAGCCTGAAAATGCTATGTCTTCTTTTGAGTTGGCATTAAAGCGAGAGCCACGTAACGCAAAGGCGCTGAATGGCTATGGGATCGCCTATGATATGATCGGAAATCATAAATGCGCTCAAGCGAATTATCGAGCTGCAATGGAGATTGATCCTAGAAATATATCTTATGAAGGAAATTTGGCCCTTTCAATGGCTTTGTCAGGTCAAGAAAGAGAAGCCATTCGTATTCTTGAAAGACTCTCTAACTCTCCCCAGGTCACACCTCGCATCAGGCAAAACCTTTCCTTGGCATATGGTATTGCAGGAGATCTAAAGATGGCAAAGAAAATGGGACGCGTTGACCTTTCAGACGATATGGTTATGAACAATGTGAGTTACATTGAAGCGATTCGCCAAACAAAAGATTATGTTGGTTTGATTCCAAAGAATCATACCGTACCATTAGATGAAACTCGAAAATGGCAAGAACGAAACTAGGAACATTTTATGCTACTATATATAATTAACACACTTTTCATTCTTTTAAATATAGCCTGTGGGATTTATGATTTTAGTTTCTATCGAATTCCCAATGTGCTTATCATTGCATTGCTTGTGCTTTATGCATTTTTTGCGACTTTGTATTTGGTGCCACAGGTGATACTAGTTAGCTTAGTTGTCGCGGTTGTTGTCCTTGTTGTCTGTCTAGCGCTTTATGCATGGAAGATTCTTGGGGCGGGTGATGTTAAGTATATCGCGGCTATCTCTCTTTGGGCAGGTGCTCCTAATATTGTGCATTTTCTTTTATATATGGCTGTTCTAGGGGGGGTGGTTGCAGTGATGTATCTTATTTTCCCTAACTTACTCAGGCTTTTTTCAGATAAGGTTTGGCAATTCTTTCAAAAGCTAGAATCCTCATGTCCCATTTTTAAAAAGATGTGGTTAGGAAGTGAAAAAGGGGCTGAAGGTGGTATAAGACAAAAGATAGATACCAAAAAAATTCCCTATGGTTTGGCTGTTGCGAGTGCAGCTATCATTGCTATATCTCTTCACTTATAACAAACGTAGAGGTAGGAAAGAATGAAGTTTAGGGATATTATAGGGCTAACTCTGGCGATTCTATTGGCAATTGGTGTTGCGCTCTTAACAAGGTATTTCTTGGTCCAAGAAAAATCAGATGAAAAAGTAAAGCCTGAAAAGAAAATCCAGTACAACAAGGTCCTTGTTGCTTCTAAAGACCTTTTTAGAGGGCAAATTGTAGCAACATCTGATTTAAGCTGGCAACAATGGCCAGAAGAAAGCCTTCATCCCAATTATATTAAGGAAGGCACTGTTAAGCTTGATGATTTGAGTGGAGCCATTGTAAAAAATTCCTTAACTCAAGGGGATCCTGTGACTTATAACAATGTTATTAAAGCTGGGAATAAAAGTATTTTAGCTTCCTTAATTGATCCCGGTATGAGAGCTTTTTCAATCAGTGTTTCTGCTCAAAGTGCGAGCAGCGGTTTAATCTCTCCCACAGATTATGTAGATGTTATTGTCGGAAAACTTGCTTCTCCTTCTGGAGGAGGGGATAATTATGGGCAGGGACGTATAGTTGTCAGCAATGTAAAAGTGTTAGCGATAGATGTAGAAATGGCTGATAAACATGAAAAGCCAAAAGCTGCGCCACAAGTTGTAACATTACAGGTGACGCCAAACCAAGCAGAAAAACTAGCTGCGGCTATGAAGGATGGAGCGCTAAGCTTAAGTTTACATAGTATTGGGGCTTCAACAGAGCCTCAAACGTCAGAGCAAGATGATTATGGAAAGGAAGACACCGTTACTTTGATGCGCGGAAAAGACAAGGTAGAGGTCTCAATTAATAGCAACTAGCTTTCTGTAAGTAAAATTCTAAAAAGCTGTAAAAAATGGATCGTTGAATGAAAATCAAAACATTAAAAAAACTAAGTGAGTACAAATGGTTATGGCATTCTCTGTTTGCTCTTTTTCTTATCTGTCTTTGCGTGACGAATGTTTTAGCAAAAACCATTAACGTTTCGATTGATGGTGCAGAAGTTATCAAATTCGATACTAACGTAACAGAGGTATTTATAGCAAATCCTGAGGTAGCGGATATACAATTGAACGATCAGCACACTCTTTATGTGTTTGGAAAGAGCGTTGGTACAACGCAGCTTTTTGCAATGGATTCGAGTGGTAAAGAAGTTCTAAATGCAAATATCAACGTAAGTTTTGACTTAGATAATTTTAAAGAACTTATTGCAAATTATGACCCATTTGATCTCGTCGAAGTTAAATCAATTCCTGGAGGTATTATTTTAGAAGGGCCAGTTGAATCCCCGGCAATTGCAGATAACATTTCGACTTTAGCTGAAAGATTTATCAATAAAACAAAAGGCTCTAAGTTTGTCGTACTTAATCGACTGACAATTAAGCCCCCGGTTCAAGTTAATTTACGTGTTAAAGTAGCGGAGGTTGGTCGCGGTGTTCTCAATCAATTAGGAATAAACTGGCAAGATGTTGTGAGTAACGTTGGAAACTTCAAATTTGGATTTTTAGGCAACCGAGCACCCTTCACAGCTCTTCCCATCGTATCGAATGATGTCACGTCTATTACACAGCCATCCACGATTGCAACTGGAAGTAATCAAGTCAGTACGATGGGTTTTGGTTTTCATAACTCTCATGTTAACCTAAACGTAGCGCTTGACTTGTTAGCACAAGACAATCTTGTGACCATTTTAGCTGAGCCTAATCTCACAGCAGTATCGGGAGAAACCGCAAGTTTTCTAGCGGGAGGAGAATTTCCTTATCCTGTTCCTCAACAATTTAACACCATTACGATTGAGTTTAAGCAATATGGCGTGAGCTTAGCGTTTACGCCGACCGTTATGGATGGAAATTTGATAAGTATGAGGGTGCGTCCCGAGGTCAGTGAATTGGATCCTTCAACAGGTATTATCTTGAATCAAATAGCTGTTCCTGGAATTCTTACAAGAAGAGCTGAAACAACCATTCAACTAGGGAGTGGTCAAAGTTTTGCAATTGCTGGACTATTGAAAAATACAGTGAAAGCAAATATTACGTCTCTTCCTGGATTGGGTGATATCCCTATTTTGGGTCCTCTTTTCCGTTCTAATAATTTTCAAAGAGGTGAATCTGAGTTAGTGATCTTAGTTACTCCCTATATTGTTGAGCCTACATCAGGCAAAGAAATGACTCTTCCCACAGATGGTATAAACTACGCAACGTTTGTCGAGCAAATCTTTGAAAGACGTCTGATTAAGCCAGGTATAGAAAAAGGACAAGCTCCAACATTCGGACCAGGAGGAGTACGGTTAATAGGTCCAGCAGGATTTAGTGTTGAGTAATTGAGGCTTTACAAGGATTTATAATAGAAAGAAAGAACATGAAGTTATATCAATTGGCAGTCTTCTCGGGTCTATTCATAGTAGCCTGTTCTCCAGAAGTAACAAAGTGGACACCCTCAGAAAGTCCTAAAAAAAACATTGTTAATAGAGCTGTTTTTTCACATACGGTTCATTACCCGGCCCATAGTGAGTCAATGGATAATCAGGAAAAAAGAGCCTTGCACCAATTTTTGAAGAGATACATCATTAGGCCTTCATCAGTGACTGTCGTTCTTGAAGAGTATGGTGGACATTCAGATAAACGAATTAAAGACATAGAACGTGAACTTGTTCTTTTTGGAATTCCCTATCACTTCCTCAAAGTTGAATCCTCGCAAGAACAAGATAGAACAGAACAAAGGAAAGAAAGCCGTAAAGGAAAGTCAGCTTCAGGTGTTGAACTGATTTTTGAACGATTCGTTGTCATTCCTCCTTCTTGCAGTGACTTTTCTCAACCCATAGGTGATGCAGAACAAGCTTATAATCATAGCAACTTTGGGTGTTCTGACACGGCAAATCTTGGGATGATGGTTGCAAATGCGAGAGATCTTGTTGATGGACGTAAAGTTGACGTTTCTGATGGTACAGTTCTTGCAGCGGGTATAGAGAGGTACCGTACTGATAAGGTTAAATCACTTGTAGAAAGCTCAACAACAGAAAGTCCAGATCAGTCTTCGTCTAATACAGGCCAATCAGCCTCAGGTGGTGGAGCTGCAGGAGCTTATTAATCGATGGCTAAATCTAAAGTTCAACAGATACAGTTAATTGCCTTCCTAGCAGAAGATGATGGAAAAATTCTCGAGAAGGTTTTGAAGGAAGAGGGCGTAAAGGCTTATGAAATTAAGTCTGGCGGTGTGAAGGAGGCTATTGAGTATTTTTCGAATCATCGCTCTTCCAAGTATCTTGTTATTGATATTTCCAATTGTGATATGCCTGTTTCTGATCTCAACAAATTAGCGGATGTTTGTGAACCAGATATTTCTGTTATTGCAGTGGGTTCAAGAAATGAAGTTGGATTATATCGGGACTTAATGAAACTTGGTATTTTGGAATATATTGTCAAGCCTTTATACCCTGATATACTCGGTCATACCATTCAAAGTATGATTGGAGAAGAAAAAGGGAAAAAGGACAAGCTAAAGCTAGGAAAGATTATTTCTGTTGCTGGATCGAGAGGAGGAGTTGGTTCAACATTTCTCTCAGTTAGCTTAGCTGCTATACTTGCAATTGAGAGATCTCGTCGTGTTGTCGTTGTTGATATGGACTTTCAGTATGGAACCGTTTCTCTATATACTAATGTAAAAACGAATTTTGGTTTAAAAAATGCCCTTGAAGATCCTGATCGTTTGGATCCGCTCATTCTTGAGCGACTGCTAAGTTCAGTGAATGAACGATATTCTATTTTAAGCACAGAAGATCCTTTAGATGACCCAACAGATTTTAAAGTTGAAGGGATTAAACAGCTTTTGGGCTTCTTGTCACAGCACTTTCATTACGTTATCGTTGATCTTCCTCATTGTTCCAATATATTCACAAAAGTTGTTCTAGATCAGGCTAACTTACTGCTTCTTGTCACTGATTTAAGTTTAGCCGGGCTTCGGGATACAGGCAGACTAATGCGATTATGGGGAAAACAAGGGGTTGATCGACGGCTTCTCGTCGTCCTAAACAAGTTCATAAGAGATGAAAAAGACTCACTTACGATTGCACATTTTGAAGAGTCCCTTAAAAATAAAGTGGATCATGTTATTCCCTATGATTCCAATGTTCCAAAGAAATTCATTAATGAAGGAAGAATGATTACTGGTGATAATGGATCTTTTGCCAAGTCTATAAGATCTATTGTTGATGATATACAAGGGAATATCACAGATGAAAAAAATGAACGATTTGTCGACAAACTTTTAAAGTGGTTAAAATTTAAAGAATATTAATATTTTGTGATGTAGAATTAATAGGATCAAAAAAACAATGAGAAAGCAATGTCAAACTTTGGGCGGAAAAACGATAATAATGTCCCTAAGGGAGACGAGGCGAAGAAAGATATAAAAGGATCACTCAAGTCACCTTCGCTTTTAAAGGAATCCCTTCCTTCTGCATCTCATCAAGAATTATTAAAGAATTTTAAAGCCCTTGTTTATGAAGGCTTAATGGAAAGAATTGACTTGGTTGCTGCGAGCCAGATGTCATCTGAGCGGCTTGGTCATGAGGTTGAAATATTTATATCTGAATTTGCTGCTGAAAAAGATATTCAAGTTAATATTAAAGAGCAAAAGAAAATAGCTACTGATCTAGTGAATGATATGATTGGGCTCGGGCCTTTAGAAGATATCATTAAAGATGATACCATTACTGATATTCTCGTGAATACACCGCATGACGTCTTTGTTGAACGAAAGGGTAAGCTTCAAAAAATTGACACAGTCAAATTTCAAGACGAAAGTCATGTTCAACAAATTGCAAGACGTATTGCAAGCCGAGTAGGTCGTCGGATAGATGAAGCCAGCCCTATGGTTGATGCGCGTCTCACAGATGGTAGCCGTGTTAATATAATCATGCCTCCATTATCGTTGGAGGGGACTACTATTTCTATTCGTAAGTTTTCTCAAGTGAAAATCACTCTCGACAAGATGATTGAAACAGGGACTCTTTCCAGTCAAGTTGCGCAGTTTTTAAAAATCCTGACAGTATGCCGACTCAATGTTTTGATTTCAGGAGGAACGGGCTCTGGGAAAACCACTCTTTTAAATGCCATGTCACAGCTCATTTCTCCGAATGAAAGGATTATTACGGTTGAAGATTCTGCGGAACTTCGACTTTTTCAGCCCCATGTCATTCGTTTGGAAAGTCGCCCACCCAACATAGAAGGTCAGGGAGAAGTTAGTATTCGTGATCTTGTTCGCAATACTTTACGTATGCGCCCAGATCGAATTATTGTTGGAGAGGTAAGAGGCGAAGAAACTATTGATATGCTTCAAGCTATGAACACAGGTCATGATGGTTCTATGTCAACCATTCACGCGAACCGTCCTCGAGAAGCACTGACAAGACTTGAAAATATGATGTCGATGGCAGGCTATGAAATGCCAATCCGTGTATTACGTGGAATTATTGTGGGAGCCATCAATATAATCATTCATACGGAAAGAATGAGAGATGGAGTCCGCCGAATTACTCAAATTGCAGAGATTACGGGTCTTGAGGGAGAAGTTGTGACAACCCATGAGCTTTTTAAATTTCAGTATGAAGAGGATGTATACGATAAAAAAACCGGAGAAACACATATTAAAGGTATATTTAAGTCATCAGGTACAATTCCTCATTTTGTTGAAAAAGCTAAATATTATGGATTAGACAAACAATTAAAGAAAGTTATAAACGAAGGTCTTTCAAATGAATGAAACTCTATTTCTTCCTCTTTTAACAGGTTTTTTTATAATCATAGTATATTTTATCTATTTTTTATTTAATCGATTGTATTCATTGAAGCATAAATCAGAAATCTTAAAGGAAAGACTTTCTCATATTACAGTTTTTCATCAAACTGTTGCTCAAGATAACCTCAGTCTCGTCAAAGAGAAAGCTCTTAAAGAAGCGTATCTCCAAAGTAAAATTCCAAAAATTGAAGGCCTGAAACAGTGGCTTCAACACGCGGGATTAAATATTTATCCAACTTTTTTTGTTTTTCTTTCTATTATGATGGGATTATTTATTTTATTAATTGTTAAATTTGTGCTTCATGCTCCTCTTGTTATATCAATCTTGCTTAGTGCAATTACAAGTTTTGTTGTCCCCTGGCTTTTCGTCACGGTACTGACAATAAAAAGGAAGAATGCATTTTTGGATGAATTTCCTATCGCTTTAGATATTATGCGGAGAGCCTTAAAAGCAGGGTTTTCGGTAGATAAGTCTCTTGAGATGGTTTCTGAACAACAAGCAGGACGAGTCGGCAAAATGTTTCTTATCATTAGTGAAAGAATGCGTCTTGGAGAGACGTTGGAAGCAATTCTTGGAGATATGGCAAATCGTATTGGTGTAGATGATTTTCGCATGCTGGCTATTGTTTTGGTTTTGCATCGCGAAACAGGTGGAAGTCTCGCAGAATCAATGGAAAATTTTTCAACAATTATCCGAACTCGCCATACGATGAGAAAGAAAATGAAAGCGCTTACGGCAGAGGTAAGAGTTACAGCGCTTATATTAACTTCACTACCTTTTTTTATATTGGGGGCCGTTTTTTTTACAAGCCCTGGTTATTTAGATACGCTATTTCATACAAATAGTGGACAGACACTGCTTATTATTGGAGGAGGTATGCTCTTTTCGGGGATTGGGATTATTTTACGAATGGCATACAAAGAGATATATTAAGGGAGAATATCATGTTACAAAGTATAGATATATTTTCTTTCATTTTGGCGTTTATTGTTATTTATTTCTCAATTCAATTTTTATCTAAAGTCAGACAAAAAGAAATTTTTCGTGCAAAACTTGAAGATTTAGTTAAATACAAACAAAGGTTGATTCAAGAAGAAGCTCAAGAAAAGAAAATATACAAAATATCTAAGCTTCCTAATTTTCCATGGTTGAGAAATTTTGTAGATAAAATTCAAAGAATGGGTGTAAAGCAGAAAGAAGAAATCAAAAAATCATTTATGAAAGCAGGATTTAATGACGAAAATGCTGTTATTATGTATAGTTTAGCAAAAATTCTATTTTTATTTTCATTCTGCATTATCGCGTTTATCATTCTTTATTTTTACGTTCATTTAAACGTTTTGTATGAAACCTGTATATTTCTGTTTTCTGGGTTGTTGGGATCCTATTCAGTGGATAAAGTTCTTAGTTATCTTGTCAATAAAAGACAACAGAAAATTCGTAAAGCATTCCCTGAAGCCCTTGACTTAATGGTCATTTGTGCTGAAGCGGGTTTAAGTTTAACCGCAACTGTGAAAAGAGTTGCACGTGAAGTTTCACAAGTCGCCCCTGATTTGGGGTACGAACTTGCCCTTTTATCAATAGAGTTAGATATTTTTTCAGATAGGAAAAGAGCTTTTAATAATTTCAATGAACGCTTAGATTCACCTTACTTTAGAGCTATTCTTACGAATATTGTTCAAGCTGAACAATATGGCACACCTATGGCACAGACTATGCGGACTGTGTCGGATGAATTTCGGAAGGATCGTTTACTTGAAGCTGAAGAGAGGGCCGCAAAGTTACCTGTTTTACTTAGCCTCCCAATGATGCTCTTAATTTTTCCGTGTATCTATATCGTTGTGATGGGGCCAGCAATTATAAAAGTATTGGAGGTTGTACCGCGACATCAGATAATAAAGAAATAAAAAGTTCGTAAACGATTTATTAACATATCATCACTTAAAATTAAGAAGAACATATTGATGCATATAACTTTTGGGAGAAACATAATGTGGAGGTATCTACAGCCTTTGCAAAAAAGTGAAACCAGTAAAATCATAGGAAAGACCAATGGTAGTACATCTTTGGAATTTGCCTTTGTTGCTCCTGTTTTCTTTCTATTATTTGTTGGTATTTTTGAAGTTGGCGCGATTCTGCTTATCCAAAATTCTCTAGAGACGACGGTTCTCCAAGTTTCTCGATTCGGAAGAACAGGTGACGTTGTTGCAGGTGAAACTGTTGAAGAAACAGCATCTAGTTTAGTTCAAACTTATAGTTTTGGGCTGGTCGATCCTTCAGATCTTGTTTTAACAGTCACTCCCTATGCAAGTTTTTCACAAATTCCAGCACTTGAGAATGCCCCTGATGATGGATCCCAAAATTTCGGAACGGGAGATCAAGTCGTTCTTTATACCCTTTCCTATAGATGGAATTTTTTTTCTGTCTTAATAGGAAGGGCTATGGGGGTAGCAAATATAGATTTGAAAGCATCAACAATTATAGTTAATGAACCATTTTAAGAGGTAAAATGATAAATATTTCAAGATTCGTTAGAAGGGATAAAGGTGTTGCAGCTATAGAATTTGCAATTATATTACCTGTTCTTTTGCTAACATTTCTTGGATTATATGATGTGGGAGAGCTAATCTATTGTAATGTAAAAGTAAATCGCACAGCGCAAAATTTAAACAACGTCATTACGCGTGGAGATTTAACAAATGCAGAATTGACAAGTATAATGCAGGCTGCACCTCTTCTTATGCAACCTTTTGATTTTTCCGGAGGAAATGGGAATGTAATTGTTACATCCGTTTCAAATCCATCTGGAAATGGTGCTCAAATTATGTGGAGACGTTCTTCCCCTGGTGGAACAGGTGGAAGTAGGGTCAATCCGGGTGCGTTGCCGGGCAATTTGATTTTAAGCTCTAACGAAACAATTATTTTTACCGAAGTCTTTTATACTTTTCAGCCCTTTTTACCAGGCTACGTTTTATCCTTAAATACATTACAAGTCTATGCTTTAGCGGCCGGAGTACCTCGAAAAGGTCAGATGACAACCCTACCTTAATTAATGGAGAAAAAGATGCTAACAAGAATAGCTAACCTATTAGTGAATACAAGAGATAAGGATGAAGGTGTGGTAGCACTCATCTACGCTCTCGCCATTATTCCAGTTTTTGGCATGGTTGGCGTTACCCTTGATGTAGGGCGTGATTATTACGCCCATTCTATCCTTACAGGAGCTGTTGATGCTGCTGCCATTGCTGCAGCTAAAGCGGGTGGGGACCCAGCAAATATGATTCAACAAGGAACAAGGATGTTTAATGCGAATATTTCGGACAACTTTGAAGGAACCATTAACGGTCCAACGATAACACTTTCAGGTGATAATCGAGTTGTCACTGTGACAGCAAGTGCCACAATAGATACAACGTTTATGAAGCTATTGGGGAGAGATTCAATTTCAGCAAGTGCAACATCTCAAGCTCGTGTTGCTTTACAAGGGGCTGAGATTGTCCTGGCTCTCGATAATACAGGCTCTATGGCGGGAGGGCCAATGAGCGATGAAATTCAAGCAGCAAGAGACCTTGTCAATATTGTGTATGGCGGATCAAATGTTGATAGAGTTGATGGACTTCATGTAGGAATTGTACCCTATTCAACGACCGTTAATATTAATATGAATGGATTTGACCCTACAAGTTGGCTTACAACTGCAGGACGGCAACAAGTTCAAAACAGAAACCTTTTTCCAGATATTTCTTCATCCTCAACAAGTGTTGGTGGACGTTGGATGGGCTGTATTGAAGCTCGAGCCCCTCGCCCTAGTAATTTATCAGCTTCGACTTATACCAATTATGGATATACGAACTATGCTGCAGGGATGGATACGAGTGATAATCCACCGACGAGCGATTCTACACGTTTCGTCCCTTTCTTTTATCCTTCAACCATGGCTCATCGTTATGTTTTTGGAGAACCCGTTAATCGCGGGACAACCTCAACAAGCACTAATGCTTTGGCTGTGTCAGGATCTCCTCCATGGGGAAGTACGGGAGCTACACGAGGTGATAATGACTGGAGACGTGATGGAACCGTCCCGTCTGGCTCAGGATTAAGATTCGGTGATAACTATGCATTGAGAGGCGGGGATGGAAATCTTGGTGTAGGCCCAAATTTAGGATGTCCGATACCTCTCCTTCCATTAACAGAGTCACAAACATTGGTCCAAAATACGATCAGCAATATGAAGGCTACTTACCGAGGCGGAACAATGATAAATTTTGGCTTAAATGTTGCGTGGTGGATGCTTTCTCCGCAATGGACTGGTCGATGGCCTACTTCAGACTCTTCTTTACCGAAAAATTACGGAGATACTCTAAAAGCCATTGTTTTGATGACGGATGGACAAAATGAATGGTATGACTGGTCAAGTGGTCGCCCTGGACAACCTGAGACGTCTCAGAATTATCGAGCGGATGCTGACTATACAGGTTTTGGAAGGCTCGCAGAAGGGCGTTCGGGAACAACTAATTTTGGGAGCACTGCAAGCCTTTTAAACACAAGAATGCTTAATATGTGCAGTACCATTAAAAACAACGGGATTATCATTTATACAATCATTTACACTCACGGTGCAGCGATTAGCGGTGCTACACAAACGGCATTTCGAAGTTGTGCATCAGATTCTAGCAAGTATTTTTTTGCTGCTAGCAGAGCGGAGCTTCAAACTGCGTTTCAGAATATTGGGAAAGATATTTCAAGTCTCAGATTATCTTGGCCTGGAACACCTTAAAAGAAAAATATCTCTTAAGTGTAAAATGGAAAGTGCCAATGAGAATGAGTGCTTCGCAATTATCAAGTCCTCCAAAAGTGAGTCCAGAAGAAAATAGAGAGATTGAGTAAGAAGAGCTCGTGACTCGATTTTTCTTGGAATATTCTGTTTGCTTCACTATATTTTAGTTATAGCGTGCGCAAATAATAAAGGTGAATATTTATGTTCCTGTCTTTTGATAAAACTCTTAAATCCATTTCGTTAGCCTTAGTCATTTTGACAGGTGTTCTAGATACTACAAGTTCCTATGCACTCTCTCCTGATGATGAGCAGGGAGAAAGGGGCCCCAAAAGATCTGCACAAACAGCAGGAATTGTTGCAGATATTCCTCCAAGTGTAAGGCAAGGGTATGATCATCAAAAAGAAGAAGAATCTCGCTATTCTCAATCTATTCAACAAGCCAAAGAAGAGGCTCGAAAAGAAGCACGAAAAGAAGGCCGAGCAGAAGGCCGAGCAGAAGGCCGGGAAGAAGGCCAATTGCGTGCATGGTTGACAGTTCTTGATGATGGAGACTGGGATGAAGCGAAGTTTTTTGAAAGAGCACGCATATCTTCAGGAGAGGCCCGCCGTAGAGTGGGACTGTCAGTGAACAAGGAATAGAGGCCTTTCAATCAGTATTTTGTGAACTGTTCAGTCTTTTCATTATTTATTTAAGCTTTTTTCTAAAAGACTTGTAAAATAGGTGTTTTCTTAAAAAAATATTAAACACTTATGCATTATCCTGAAATTGAACCCAGTTTTAATGGAAATGCGTCAGATGTTAAGATTGATGACTAAACTCATATCATTTACGAAAAGAGCTAAGATATTTCGGTATTTAGCTGAAATTCAACTTAACATGTCTCTAGCTAAACTAAGAATTGACAACAAAAAGTTGAGAGAGAGAAACGATCAACTTTTACTTGAAAAAAAATCTTCGAAAGAAAAAATCAAGACAATTGAACTTCTTCGCAAAATGGGCATGTCTTTACAATATTGCAAATCTCAGCAGGAGATTTATGAAATTTTTTATAGTTATATAAAAAAGATTTTTCCTCATCACAAAACAACTTTATGGGTGCTTTCCCAAGATAAAACGCATCTGAATGCGGCAAAAGATGGGCATGATGCTCTTGAATTAATAAGCACATTGCTTTCTTCCGAATGCATTTTAGAATTACTAAATGAACAAGCATTTATCCACCGACCGTCACTACAACTAGGGTTACAAAAGTTAGAAAAACAGTACCTTTGCATTCCTATTTCTGCTCAAGGAAAAGTTATGGGGATGATGTCCATTTTAATTGAAGAGTCAGAAATATCACAGGAAACTCAAAAAACGGCCTTAAGTGCTTCAGCAGATATCGCGCAAGCCTTATTAAATATGCAGTTAATAGAATCTCTCCAAGAGCTTTCTATTCGAGATTACCTAACAAATTTATATAATCGTCGATATATGGAAGAAAGGCTCTCTCAAGAAATTGCTCGTGCTAAACGGCAAAGCTCTCACATTGGTCTTATGATGTTTGATATTGATTACTTTAAAAAATATAATGATTCCTTCGGACATGATACGGGAGATGCCATTTTAAGAAAACTTGGAAAACATCTGCAAAGATGCTTTCGTAAGAGTGATATTGTTTGCCGTTTTGGAGGAGAAGAATTTCTCATTATTCTTCCAAATATGGATGAAGAGGCAATTCTTGAGAAGACAAATTACCTTAGAGATGAATTGAAAAAATTACAAATCAATATAAATGATCATATTATAAAAAATATTTCTATTTCTGTGGGTATCTCGTCTTTCCCAAAAAACGGAAAGAATATTAAAGAGCTATTGGATGCAGCTGATGCAGCATTATATCAAGCAAAAAAACAAGGGCGCAACTGTGTTTTCTTTGCAAGTTAAGGAGCTATGAGTAAAGTTATTTTTTAAAATGATAATTCCAGATATATCATGGTAAACTCTTCATCTGCCGATCGTGGATTCGAATTCCGCAGCGCCTAACAAGTTAAACAAAAGGTTATAGTGTTTTCTTACTGGTTAGGATCAACGAATGGATTTTTATAAATGTGGAGAACTAAATAAGATGGCGTATCTTCAGTCCGTAGTGTTCATTAAAGGTTTTAATCAAAGAAGATTTTGAATGAACAAACATTTTATCTTTAATATTTTTAATATGGGACTCAACTGTTCTGGGAGAAATATCAAGTTGTGATGCAATTTCTTTAAAGCTGTTTCCTCTCGATAAAAGAAAAGTACATTCAAGTTCTCTTGGAGAGAGCTTCACTTCACCATGGTCAAGCGTTAGGGGAGATTCTTGTAAAGCACGAATGATTTTTTGAGTTCTCTGTTTTTCCCAGTTGTCAAAATTGGAAGTACCAGGTTCATGAAAAAGGCGCTCATTTAAACCTGCCTCTTTCGTTTCTTTTTGGAGGTAGTCATTGATATCAAGGTAAATATTTTTTTCAATTGATTCATAGAGTGCGGTATCAAACTTCCTTACGAATGAGCGATGGATATCTTTTAGCAATTCAATATTATTTATGTAAAAGTTAATGGCCTCAATATGAGACTTGTTACTTCCAAAGTGTGCAATATCAATGTGATCTTTCTGACGATCATATATATCAAGCGAATTCCAACGGCCTGAATTATATAAGTGTTCTAGCAAATCGTTATTTTTGTATGAGTCACCCGTAAAAATATTGACTGTTCTGTTATTCTCGATTAGCTCTTTTTCAGCAGGAAAAAAGCCTTGATAATCGAAAAGATTATTCTCAAACTTAACTTTTATCCAATCGTAATCACTGCAAAGAAACTGTGTTTTTCCATCACGATGGATTCTTGAAAAGCTAAAGTATTCGATTTTCTCATTTTTAAGAAAATCGATCATACTTTGAACTTCACTGCATAGATTGCTAGAGAATTCAAAAAAGCTTTGCTTTAACATAAATGACTCTTTTATTTGTTTACCTAGCGAACATTTTATTTCGGAAAAATAAAAAAGGGAATGACATAAATTTACTTTGTGGGTTAGTAAAAAATTTAAGAACAAGACCAGATCGAGTATAAAGATATAATATGAACATGCTTAGTGCAATGATTGCCCCACCCGAGAAAAACATGAAAAAAGTTTCACAGTAAATATCAAGGCTAAGTTTTGAAGTTTTAGCAAAGTCTTCTATAGAAGTTAACTTTGCTAATTGACTGGCACCTAACTGTCCTGCGGCAATGCCAACGTTATAAACACCCATTGTTATACCTATATATTTCTGAGGGCTCAACCGACTAATGGCTGACATCGTAATAGGCACAACCAAAAGTTCTCCGCATACAAGAAACACATACACAGGAATCATGAGCCATGGTGGAACAAGAAACTGATTATTGGCCAGAAATTGACTCGCCCAAATGATGAGATAGCATAAGCTTATGGTCGTGAATGCTAGGCTATACTTAATCGTAATTTCTCCAGCATTTTGGGATTTTTTCCAAAGATAGTATAAGACCAAACCCAGGCTAACATTCACAAAAGGGTCAATACCCTGAAAAAGGGTTACGGGAATGACTGACAGAGGAAAGAAAAAAGTCCAGAACGATGAACCAGTATCAATAGGAAGTGCCCGGTCAACGTTTCTATCTATAAATAAGTTAATTGATGTAGAGCCTTGTTCATATAATGAGAAAAAGATGACAAGAACCATTAAGCACAGCAAAAATCTCCAAAGAGAATTTCTTTTGAGATCATCCTTGAATATATATACGATCAGATAGAATGATAGGACGATTGCCAAGAATAGGATGCTCTGAGCAAGATGCTCAAACTGCACAACAAAGGCAAATATAACAGATACAACGGTCGAAAATAGAAGAACTTTTAAATTGATTCCATATTTCGATCCTTTAAAATTATCAGTGCATGCCTTAACAAGCAAGACTTGACCAAGTATTGTAACACCTGCAGCAACTAAAAATCCATATTCCCACCCAAATATTTCTCCCAGCATACAAGACGTAAAAGTAGAGCAAAAAGCACCTAAATTTACAAAAACATAGAAAAGGGTATATTTCGCATCACTTGAACTTTTACTCTCATGAGGCCCCTTTAAAATGGATACAAGCCCAGGAAAGGTGGCTCTTAGATATCCCTCACCAACTGAAATAAAACTCAGTCCTAAATAGAGCGTTTCAATGGATGGGAATACAAGGATCACTAACCCAAAAAAAAGCATGATAAAACCTGATGAGCACACTTGATAACTATTCGCAAACTTATCAGCAATCCAGCCGCCAATGATGGGACATAGAAAGACAATTACAAGCATGGTTCCATTAATTGTGTAGGCTTGATTGTCGCTTAAAAAGATCTGCTTTATCATATACAAAATCAATGTATACCGCACGACATGAAAACTATACTTTTCACATGCACTGGAAAGGAACAGAAAAAGTAGCTTTTTTGAAAGCATAAATTACCCTTTTAAAGTTTTGTACATCACCGTAGATGGATACCCATTATAATTTAATACCTTAATCAGTTGAAAACCTAACTCAATATACCACGCTGGCAATGTGGGATCTATTGTGAATAGGTAAAGCTTGTCAAAACCCATTTGCTTAACTTTTTCTTCAACTACAGAAATGAACTTTCTTCCATACCCTAACTTACGATACCTCGGCGCCACATATAAGCTTGCTAACCATGGCGTCATTCTTATATCTTCGCCCTCTAAATCTTCTTTTCTTATGCAAACCATTCCAATGGGCTCTTTATGAACAAGTCCTACATAACAAAGAGGGAGCTTTTCATCGTTGAGATGTTCGCGCATAGATTCAACAACTTCCTCATAGGTAAATCCTTTTAAACTTGCCCATTCATTAAAACGATACGTCGCAACCGTATTTAAGTGTTGCGGATAATCTTTTAAATACGAAACTTGCATTCTAGCCTCCTATTACTATGAAATCTATATTGCATTTATTTCTCTTCCAATCTTGCTTATTGCACTGTTATCTCCTTTAGGTAATATATGACAATATTCTTTTAATGTCCTATTCAAAACAGTTGCGCTCAAGGCTGTAAGTAAATTTTGCATATCTGCAAAGGTGTGCCGACTAGATACAGAAATCCTCAACAATTCATTCCCTCTCTTTACGGAAGGAAAATTAATTGGCTGTATGTATATACTCCAATTATCTAGTAATTCCTTACTTATCTGATTAGACATTTCTGCATCGCCAATATGAATAGGTATAATAAAGCTCTCTGAATCGAGGATATTGAAACCAAGTTCTACTAATTGATTTCTAAGGAATGAAGCATTTTCATGAAGTTTTTCTTTTTCTCGTGGGTTATCTCTTAAATATTTCAAACTTGCCAACGCACCAGCAGATATAGCAGGAGGAAGAGAAACTGTAAAAATAAAACCTGCTGCACAAGATTTTACAGCTTCTAATATATTAGAATCTCCCGCAATATAACCACCACACAAACCAAAACTTTTACCAATTGTTCCTTGTATTAATGTTACATCGTGTTGTAAACCCTCAACTTCGGTTATGCCCCCTCCATTTGCACCATATGCGCCAACGGCATGAACCTCGTCAACATAGGTAAGAGCATTATATTTCTTAGAAACTTCAATAATGCCTTTGATGGGAGCGATATCTCCTGACATTGAATATAAGCTTTCAAAAACAACAATTTTAGGCTGTGACTTTGGTAAGATAGCTAAATGAGATTCAAGATCACTAACATCATTATGCTTGAAAATTTTAACAGGCCTCTTGCTCAGTTTAATACCTTCGATAATTGAAGCATGGTTCTCTGCGTCTGATAAAAAAATACAATCAGGAATTATTTTTCCAAGTGCTGAGAGCGTTGCTTGGTTTGCAACATATCCTGAATTAAATAAGATTGCACTACTCTGACCATGAAGCTTAGCAAGTTCCCGTTCTAGTTCAACGTGGTAACAGCTATTTCCGCCAATATTTCTTGATCCGCCAGAGCCCGAACCTACTTTCCTTAAAGCCTTTACCATTGCCTCGATAACGGTTTGATTTTGTCCCATACCAAGGTAATCAACGCCACACCAAAGCGTAATTTTTTGTTTTCTTCCGAGATACCTGCGATAGGCTTTAGGGAAATTTTGGGGGTCTCTTTCAATTTCATTAAATTGTCTAAGACGCTTTTCATTTTTTACCTGTGTAATATAAGAGTTAAAAATATCATTATAATTAATCATCGCTTTTCTCCGAGTCATGCATACAAATTTATTTATACATAATAAACTAAAATATTAATCCGTATTTTTTACGGATAACAAAATAGGGGGTTGCCCAAATTCTTCTCTTAAACTTTTGTCCTGCCCACATATAAGAGCTCAGCTAATAATTAGGTTCTGTTGACGTATATAAGAGATGTGACAGGTTCTACTTCACTGGTACATATTTTGGACGCAGGTAACACTATAGACTCACGAACTATGATTAGTAGAGGAATAAATCATGACTTCACGCAATAAAAAAGGAACTACTGGGGCTCCTTTTTGTTGGTTATTGTGCTTCTATTTGTTGAATATGAAAAGAGCGTGAAGTGAATCTTTTCAGAAGTCTGATGTGATTGTCTTGACGTGCAATTGCCTTTTCAACGCGACAAGGGAGATCTCTTCTCATTTCATCCAATTTTTCTAGGGCAATCCTTAGTGCGCGACTATTCCTTTTTGCAACACGCCCTTTTAGACGTTGTCCATTGAAATGATAACGTTGGGCTTGAAGGCGTTCGACCTCCTGCTTTTGCCGCGCAAAGCCTCTTTCTGTTTCAGGATAATCTTTGAGATTTTTCCTGTTATGTTTAATAACTAAGATGAGGGCAGCTGCAAAGTCCTTAATGTCTTGCATATAACCATGATCCTGTCTGGCATCAGGACCCAGATAAGAAAGAGCGTGCTCAACTTGACGTACAAACTCAATAGGTTCTTTCTTCGCTGAAATCTCTTGCATCATCGAACGGAAGCTGGAGATAATGAGAACATTGGGGTGAACGCCACTTAAAGACTCCAAAAGAGCATTGAATGTACCAGCTGAACACGCTTGGTTTCCTGGATGATACTCGTTTTTGGCTCTGACCATACGCGCCATGAGAGATCTCCAGCGACCAGGGATGTCTTTATTCTCCCCCCAGCTCTCATCGGTGATAGCTGCATAAATGAGGCGTAAAAGCTCTTCATAGCCCACTTGGCTAATACCGTCTTCGAATCTGGAATTGTCTTTGAGTGCTGAAAGCAATTGAGTTGAGTCCCTGAGATCATGTTGTTGAGAATAAAGCCTCACAACGTTTTGGATGGCAGTTTGAATTTCAGTAGATTTATCTTTCCAAAGTGTTCGCGCAGCCACATTCAAAGCCGTATCCTCATCATCTACTCCTGCACGCGTGTGGGGCGAAATCGCAAGCAGTCTCTCAATCTCTAAATCGCCAACAAGTACTTTGGCCACCCTCACGGCATCATTCAAAAGCGCTTCCATATTATCTGGAAAAACGCTCATGAGCATGATCTGAACAAGTTCAAAAATATCATCTTCTGGAAGCTGATTTTTATATTTTTCTCTTAGATTCCTAACAGATGCGGCTACACTTGCGTGAACCTCGCGTCTATGAGTTGATTGACCTTGGCGGGCCTGGTCTTGTAGTTCATTGGGAATGGCAACTCGCACACGGTCCCAAGCGGTATACATATGAGTTAAGAACGCATTAAAATTCACATTGACTCTACCTCTGTTGATAAGTTGAATCAACGCTGTTGTGAACACTCCGGCTTGTTCGTCTGTCTGACAATTTTGAAGCTGTTGGATTAGACCTTTAACTCCATCATTTCTGCTGAATCGAATCCGACCTTGTGTCTCTTCCAGCAGCCGCTGAATTTGTCCGTAAACTCGATCAAGTTGATTCAGTGCAACTCTCGCCAGCTCTGCGATCAAGTAAGGGTGATTTACTACAGGCATTTCTTTAGTGATGAGAGCCGTTGTGATTGCAATGAACCTCTCATGAAACAAAATTGTTGAAGGCACAGAACCCAATGTTGAGATGATTTCATCGTAGCCACATCCAGTCATATTCTTAGGGAAGAGAGCTGTTGCGGTTGCGAGGAACTTCTCGTGAAACAAAATTGCTGAAGGCACCCTACTCAACGCTAAGATTATTTTAGCGCGATCTCCTCCATATCTAACCTTAGTGAGGAGAGTAGTTGCGATTGTGATGAATTTCTCATGAAATAACGTGTCTAAAGGCAGATGAGTCAACTGTGCGATCATTTGTTCGCGGTCATATCCATATTCAACCTCAGTGAAGAGAGCCGTTGCAGTTGCGAGGAACTGCTCCCACTGAGTCTCATTAAATCTACTGAAGTAATGGATGAAACTTATATGTGGAATTGCCCATCTTATATTTTCTCTCCAATACACTTTTACAATGTCTTCCGAAACTGCATTTGCGGTTGAAGACAAAACAGACAGCGCAATAGCACTCATCAACAAAGAACTTCTGAAATTACCAAGTATTTTCATAAAATATCTTCTTCAACTAAAATGAACTTAATTAACATATATTAACACTTTTTCAGATTTCAAGTTATGGGGCTGTCCTTTTATAACACTTTTTTGCATTATCGAGAATAGCCCCAAATATATAATTACTAAATTAAATATATATCACTAACCTATCATCAATTTATTCATGAAGTAAAGATAAAACAGAGCCTGTGAAAACTTGCATAACTCTAGTACACGTTGGCCTTAGCTGAATTGGAAAATCGGCTCTCAATAAGAAGTCTTTCATTGTTCTCCATTTTTCGCATTTTTCTATATTATTGACTTCAGCAACTTGTGGGCAAATTTCTTCTGGTACAGCTTCTGACAAGAGGTAAGAAGCAATAGTTTCTCTAGAACTAAATATCAAACCCTTCATAAACAGTTCTAATGCAGCGATCACAAGCATCAAGAGCAGAAATTACATTCAGTCTTCAATATTCTCCACCGCCATGGCAACAGCTTCTCCTCCGCCGATACAAAGAGAGACAATCCCCTTTTTCTTTTTATGGGTCTTTAAAGCATAGATAAGTGTGGTGAGAAGCTTTGCTCCTGTTGCACCGATGGGATGACCGAGGGCACAAGCACCTCCATGAACGTTTACTTTTTCGTGAGGGAGATCAAGATCCTTCATGACGGCCATCGTGACAATCGCAAAAGCTTCGTTTATTTCATACAAATCAACATCCTCTTGATTCCAGCCAGCCTTATTGAGAACCTTTTTTATGGCATCAGTTGGGGCAATAGTGAACCATTGGGGTTCACGAGAGTGTTGAGCATGCGCAACGATGCGTGCAAGAGGCTTGAGTCCTCTTTTATGTGCTTCATTTTCTTTCATCAAAATAACCGCTGCCGCACCATCGCTGATCGAGCTTGAATTGGCGGGGGTGACCGTACCGTCTTTTTTAAAAGCAGGTTTAAGTTGAGGGATTTTATCAAAGTTGATTTTTTTAGGGGCCTCATCTTCATCTACAGTGATGGTTCCCGTTTTTGAAGTAACTTCAACGGGTGTTATTTCATGTTTAAAGCATCCTTTTTCAATGGCCTTTAAAGCTCGACGGTCCGTCTCAATGGCATAAGCATCTTGATCTTCTCGCGTAAACCCATATTTTTCAGCCGTTTTTTCTGCAAATATGCCCATAGAAGTTCCATTCGTTGAGGCATCCTCCAAGCCATCCAAAAGCATGTGATCTAAAATGATAGAATGGCCCATACGTAACCCTGAACGCGCACCTGGTAGAAGGTACGGGGCGTTTGTCATACTTTCCATACCTCCTGCAATGGCAACGTTGATTGTTCCCACTTGAATGAGATCGTGAGCCAGCATAACGGACTTTAATCCCGATCCACAGACTTTATTGAGGGTTGTACACCCGACTTTGTTAGGAAGGTTTGCTTGAAGGGCTGCTTGTCGTGCCGGGGCTTGGCCAAGCCCCGCGGAGAGCACACATCCCATGTAGACTTCATCTATGTCTTCACCAGATATTTTAGCTTCTTTAAGAGTGGCTTTAATAGCTGCAGTCCCTAATTGAACGGAGGTAAGAGTTTGAAATTGGCCGAGAAAGGATCCCGTTGGTGTTCTTTTAGCGGCAACGATAACGATCGAGTCTTGTGTCATGTTATTTCCTTTCTTTATTTCTCAAGAACATATTCACCAGGTGCATCTCTTAAAATTTTATATCCTTTTAGAGGTTGACCCATAGATGGTGGTGAAACTTTTTCAGTTGAATGAGTAGATAGCCAATTTTCCCAATTTGGCCACCATGATCCTTTATGATGCGGTGTTGTGTCAAACCATTCTTGAGGGAAAATTTGCTTGCTTGATTTCTTTTGTGTCGAAACTTGGTAAGAGCGACGGGGATGCTCGACTTCGCTGATAATTCCTGCGTTATGTCCCCCACTGGTTAAGAGAAAAGTTATGTTTGTATCCGTAAACAAGTGAATTTTATAGACAGATTTCCAGGGCGAGATATGGTCTTTTTGGGTTGCAACAACGTACATGGGTACTTTGATGTCATGTAGAGATATGGGCTTTCCATTGACCAAGAATCTTCCGTTTGTCAGCATATTGTGAAGAAACAACTTTCGGAGATATTCAGAGTGCATCTTGTAGGGCATGCGCGTTGTGTCCTCATTCCAAGCCATTAAATCCGTAAAGTGGAGCTGCTTACCCAGTAAGTATCTGTCGATCATCCGTGACCAGATGAGTTCATAAGAACGTAACATGCTAAAGGTACCTACCATGCGAGAAGCATCAAGATAACCCTTATCCCACATAATATCTTCGATGAACGTAATTTGGCTTTCATCAATAAAATAAAGGAGTTCCCCCGCTTCTTCATAGTCGACTTGTGACGCAAACAAAGTTACTGTTTTTAAGAGGCTATTGCCATCCCTTGCCATCGCAGCTGCAGCCATTGAAAGTAGCGTTCCGCCTAAGCAATACCCCACACCATGGATTTTTGTCTTTGGAATGATTTTAGAAATGGCTTGTAAGGCATCCATGACGCCCAATTGAATATAATCCTCAAAGCCAAGTTCTCGGTCATTTGAATCGGGATTTTTCCAAGAAATCATAAAAACAGTGTAATTGTTTTCAACGAGGTATTTTACGAGAGAATTGTGAGCGGATAAATCAAGAATATAATATTTCATGATCCAAGCAGGGACTATGAAAATAGGCTCTGAATAGACCTCTTTTGTAAGAGGACAATACTGAATCAGTTCGATAAGGCGGTTTTGGAAAATAACTTTTCCTTTTGTGGTAGCTAGGTTTTTCCCAACTTTATACTCTTCCATGCCCTCAGGGGGTTCTTTCCTCAGATAACGCGTAAAATCCTCCTCAAAATTTTTAATGCCTTTGACGAGATTGATTCCTTTTAACTCAACAATTGTTTCAACGACTTGTGGATTTGTGAAAGGAAAATTGTGAGGAGAGAGCATATCTAAGTATTGACGGGTGATAAAGGGAAGGATCTGACTGTGATGCTGGGAAACACCTCTCACGGTTGAGGTTGCTTCATTCCACCATTCTTGGCTTAATACGAAAGTTTGTTGGTAAATGTTATAGGGCCACTCCTGCCATCCTTTGTAATGAAATCTTTTATCAGGAGAGGTTTGTTCAACACAGGGATCTTCTTTGAAACCAGCGGAAGCCCACCATGTATAATCAATCAGGCTTGACGTATTCCTTATAGCGCTTTCCATTAACTCAAGTTGTTTGCCTGGCGAGAGAAATAAGTGGGTGAGCCAATCAAAGTAGGCACCACCGACTGAAGAGGGAGATAGGGCCCAAAATTTCCCCAGATGCGCTTGAAATTCGCGATCAAACGATGCTGTAAATTGATGATAGGCTTGATCACTCTCTGAATGTGTTTTTTTTGAAGTCATCGATTCGTTCTTGGGTCCATTATTTTTTTATTTTAATGAAATTTTCTTAATAAATTAATAAGCCATGACTCCTTTGACCTTAATTTAATTTTAACTTTCATCATGGATGATGTTTCCTATCTGTATCGGCTAATTTGAGAAAAAATGTTTGGACAATATAACCCAGAAGAAATGCTGAATTATTGGGGGGACTTTTTCACTTCAGTTCAAAAGCAGCACAACCTTATGGCTTCTTCTTACATAGAAGAACTTCAAAAACAAATGCCTCTTTCGCCTACCTTAATGCCAGACATGTTTCTCAAAGCATCTCAAGCCATTATTAAAAACCCAGCTCAGCTTTTAGAGGCTCAGGAAAATCTATTAGATGAGATTCATGGATTATGGGGAAAAGCACTTTTCCCTGAAGAGGAAACACAAGAGCAGTGTGATAAGCGCTTTCGCCATGAAGCGTGGGAAAGCAATCCTTACTTCATATTTTTGAAGGGTTATTATCTTGTAACATCCCGGTGGCTAAAAA
>CAYRHD010000003.1:0-35867 GCA_964424065.1 uncultured Alphaproteobacteria bacterium | reverse complement strand
TGATGAAGAAACAAAAGCCAAACTCACATTTTATACCCATCAATTTGTAGAGGCCGTTTCTCCAACAAATTTTCCGCTTACCAATCCTGAGGTTTTAGAGGAGCTCATCAAAACGGACGGGGTGTCTCTCCATAAGGGCCTTCAGAATCTTCTTGATGATGCATCCAAAGGTAAATGGATGAAAATGACTGATCCTGATGCCTTTAAACTTGGAGAAACACTAGCGACAACGAAGGGAGATGTTATTTATCGAAATGATCTTTTTGAGCTTATTCATTATCACCCATTGACCGAAAAACAATTTAAGGTGCCTCTTCTTATTATTCCCCCGTGGATCAACAAGTATTACATTTTTGATTTAAGCCCAAAAAACTCGTTTGTAAAATGGATGCTTGAAAAGGGGCACAATGTTTTCATTGTGTCTTGGGTCAATCCTGGTTCTCATCATGCTAATAAGTCATTCGAAGATTACTTATTAAATGGAGCCTACAAGGCGTGTGAGAGAGTTGCACATCATTCGAAGAGTCAATCTATCAATGCCATGGGATATTGTGTAGGCGGGAATTTACTCACAGCCTTAAGTGCGTATCTTGCCAAAGTCCATTCTCCCTTTAAACTCCGTTCTCTAACCCTTCTAACAACCATTATGGATTTTGCCAAAGTCGGGGATTTGAAAGTCTTTATTGATGAAGAACATCTTCAATATCTTGAAGACTTAATGGCTGAACATGGCTTTTTAGACGCAGAGAAAATGAAATCAATTTTTAGCATGCTCAGGCCTAATGAACTTGTATGGTCATTCTTTGTTAAAAATTATCTATTAGGGCAAATTCCGCCGGCCTTTGATTTTCTTTACTGGAACTCAGATTCAACGCGTCTCCCCATGGCACTTCATCGGGATATATTACGCAAGTGTTTTCAACAGAATTTATTGCTGATACCTGGAGGGATGACCATCAAGGACATACCTCTTGATGTACGTGATATCACAACCCCCACGATGTTTCTTTCAACAATTGAAGATCATATTTCACCCTGGAAGAGCAGTTATCCCGCAGTTCATAATTTTAAAGGACCTTTGGAATTTGTTCTTGCGGGCTCTGGCCATGTTGCCGGTGTAATGAATCCACCTGAGAAAAATAAATATGGCTTCTTCACCAACTCAATGTTCCCCTTTTTAGCAGATGAATGGTTGGCTTCTGCATCTCAACAAACAGGATCTTGGTGGACATATTGGCATGATTGGATTGCACCGTTGAGTGGGAATGCGATGAGCCCTTCGCTTCATTCATATCCATCCTTGGCGCCTGCACCTGGAGAGTATGTTCTTGCACGATAAAGAAAAGGAGAGGCAGAGCCTCTCCTTATAAACATAAAAGTTATCAATGAATTACTTTTCTTTGGCTTTCTTTGTCATATTGACAGACTCATCGAAACCTTCTTTGAAGCTCTTTTGAAAGGACTCATTAAGCTTTTCATTTGATTTCGTGATGATCGCATTCATTTTTTGAATGTGTTCAAGAGTTTGATCCACAACATTTTTGGTCGCTTCAGTGTGATGACTTGTCTTTTCAGCAAGAGGAGCTTTAGATGTGCACACTTTCATATGATCATTCCATTGATCCAACGCTTTTTGGATATAACGTTGTTGAAGTTCCATCAAAGACCGTGTTGTTTCCGAAGCGATTTCTTGGGTAGAATTCATGAGTTCAACATTTTTTTGGTACATCTTCATAAGACTTTCAACGTCCATACCAGGAAATTTGAATTGCTTAAATGAATTCATAGATTCTTCCATGAATGGTGGAAATTGACTGTCTTTGGTCATAATTTTACTCCTTATATTAGAAAGCTAAATTTATTTTACACGCAAAATGTTAATAAAACATTTAAATTTAGCATGTAAAATATTGTCCTCCATTGATACTGAGGGTTGTTCCGGTTATATAGCCGGCTTCATCAGAGGCAAGAAAAACAACAGTACGAGCAACCTCATCCGGTTTACCCAATCTGCCGATGGGGACTTGATTAGTAATACGTGACAAAATGTCTTCAGGCATTTTCTTGACCATATCTGTCTCAATGTACCCTGGGGCAATTACATTCACAGTAATTCCTTTTGTAGCACTTTCTTGAGCAAGGGCTTTGCTAAATCCAATCATACCTGCTTTTGCTGCCGAATAGTTTGTTTGTCCAAATTGTCCTTTTTGTCCATTAATAGAACTAATGTTGATAATGCGCCCAAAGCCCCTTTCTCGCATAGGCTCAATCACTTCGCGACACATGTTAAAACAAGAGTTTAAGTTAATTTGAATGACATCATTCCAATTTTCTTGGGTCATTTTATGGAGAACGCCATCTCTTGTAATGCCAGCATTATTGACAAGAATATCAATGGGGCCGTGTTTCTTAACAATTTCATGAACAACTTCTTGGCAGGCTTTATAATTTGATACATCTAATTGGTAGGTTGGAATGCCTGTTTCACCTTCAAATGCCTCAGCTGACTCAGAGTTTCTTTGATAAACGGAGACAACTTTATAGCCTGCTTTTTTTAAATGAATAGATATAGCTTTACCAATTCCACGTGTTCCACCAGTTACTAAAGCGAGTCTGCTCATTTCTATTGCCCTCCCTAAATCGATTGAGTTCTAAATAGGGTTTCACAATTTCCTTAAAAATTCGTTAGGGACCTTTTAAAAATATTTTAGCAGGCGCACTGATTAAAGAATGTTTGTCCTCGAATTTATTATTCATTCGAAGACAGATGCCAAAAGAGAAGACCCTTGAGGAGGATTAATTGATGGTTTCCTAGGCTATGGATATCTGATATCTAGCTTTAAGTTAACATACTAACGAGTTCTTCCAGAATTTCTTGCGTTTCTCTCAGTCGAGCCTCAGATGTGCCAAAAGATCTAAAGTAAACAATGGTTTCATCTGGTCGAAGTTTGGCCGTTCCTTTTTGGTCAAGAATGTGCTGGATGAGGAGATCAGGATTTTTGAATTTGTTTTCATGGAACCCGATGACAACCCCTTTGGGTCCCACTTCAACCTTTTCGACGTTCGCTTGACGCGAGAGAGATTTGAGATAGATCACATCAAGAAGATTTTTGACTTCTTGAGGGAAGGAGCCAAATCGATCAACCAATTCAATGGCAAAGTCATCAATCTCCGTTCGTGTTGTAAGTTCACTCAAGCGCTTATAAAGACTCAAACGTAGGCCTAAGTCAGCCACATATTCTTCAGGGATGAGAACGGATATGCCTAGATTGATATGCGGAGTCCAGTCCGATGAAACATATTCTTCTCCTTGATTTTCAGCTTTTAAGGAGGCAATCGCTTCTTCGAGCATATGTTGGTAAAGCTCAACACCAACTTCGCGAATATGGCCTGATTGTTCTTCGCCAATTAAATTGCCTGCTCCTCGAATATCCATGTCATGACTGGCAAGAGAAAAGCCTGCGCCTAAGGTATCTAAAGACTGTATTACTTCCAGACGTTTTTGAGCTTTTGGTGAGATAAGTTGTCCGGCAGGATAAGTTAGATAAGCATAGCCCCGTGTTTTAGACCGACCTATTCGTCCGCGAAGTTGATAAAGCTGAGCAAGACCAAACAAATCCGCTCGATGAATAATCATTGTGTTCGCGCGAGGAATATCAATGCCTGATTCAATAATATTAGTGCTTAAAAGGACGTCAAAAGCGCCGTCATAAAAATCTGTCATAACATTTTCAAGAGCTGTTGGGGACATTTGGCCATGAGCCACAGAAAACTTAATCTCAGGCACAAATTGACGTAGACGTTCTGCAACTTTGCTCAGATCAGAGATGCGAGGACAAACATAGAAAGATTGTCCCCCTCGATATTGTTCCCTAAGGATTGCTTCGCGCATCACCATGGCATCAAAAGGTAATACAAAGGTTCGCACAGCCAAACGGTCAAGAGGAGGTGTGGTGATCAAACTCATCTCACGAACACCCGCAAGAGCCATTTGAAGCGTGCGCGGAATAGGTGTTGCGGTTAGTGTCAAAACATGAATGCCTGCTTTGAGGTTCTTGAGTTTTTCTTTTTGTGCAACTCCAAAATGTTGCTCTTCATCTACAATTAATAATCCTAAATCATTGAACTCGACGGATTGAGACAACAAGGAATGGGTTCCAATGATGATTTGAATTTCACCTTTTTTAATGTTTTCCTTCGTAAGGTTTGCTTCTTTTGGTTTGACCAGACGTGATAATTGACTCACATTGATTCCCGTGTTTTGAAAGCGTTTTATGAATGTTTGGTAATGTTGTCTGGCTAAAAGTGTTGTAGGAACAATGAGAGCGACTTGTTTTCCCGAAGCGGACGCAACAAAAGCTGCTCTAAGGGCAACTTCTGTCTTTCCAAAACCCACATCTCCACAGACAAGACGATCCATTGGTTTTCCCTGAGAAAGGTCTGAGAGGGTATCTTCAATGGCCTTCAGTTGATCATCTGTTTCAGGATAGGGGAAACGGGCGGAAAATTCTTCGTAAAAACCTTCTTGTTTTTCAAGAGAATCAGCTGAAGCAAGTTTACGTTTAGCGGCAATCTTAAGAAGGTAATCAGCAATCTCCTTGAGTCTCTTTTTGACGCGTGCTTTGCGTGCTTGCCAAGCAATACCCCCAAGTTTATCCAGGGACGCAACCGAATCTGAAGCACCATATCGGGAAAGAATCTCAATATTTTCAACAGGTAAATAGAGTTTGTCGCCTCCTTCATAAACAATTTCAAGGCAATCATGAGGTGAATAGCCAACATCAAGAGTTTTTAAGCCTTCATAACGTCCGATACCATGTTCACGATGAACGACGAAATCTCCTACCTGGAGGCTTGAAACTTCTTGAATAAAGAGATCTGCTCGTCTTTTCGATTGATAGGATTTCCCCATGCGGGTTCCAAAAATATCCTCTTCTGTCAGAACCATAAGATCTGGTGCTTGAAAACCTCGCCCCATCTCTAAAATGCCAAGAGCAGGGGATTTATTTTTCAAAAACTCAGAGAAAGAATTAATGAACTTTGGCTGCGGTAAACCATGTTCTTCCATAATATGAGCGAGTCTATCGCCTGATCCGGATGTTGTTGCCATAAAAAGAGTGTGCTCTTGACGTATGACAAGGTCTTTGAGGGATTCAAAGACATTATCCCGAGAGGCACGTGTTTCTGAAAAAGAGGGGCTGATTTTGCCTTTTGCATCATAAACGTTTCCTTTGAAATCCGGATGTGAAAAAGTGGTAAATGTCACTTTTTGATTATGATCAATCAAGCTTTCCCATGACTCATCGATGATATATAACTTTTCTGGGGGGAGAGGATGGTAAGCGATCCCTTTGTTTTCAAGAGCAATAAAGTCAAGACGTGTTTGATAATGGTCTTGGATTTGTTCGACAAGAACACCTCTGGCTTCATGAAGATGGTCGTCTATACAATAAAAAGGAGGATCAGAAAGATAATCTTTTAGGGTTTCTAATTTTTCATAAAAGAGGGGCAGCCAATGTTCATAACCGGGATAGCTACGACCTTCTGAAATAGCGTTATAGAGCGGATCATTTTGTTCAGGAGAGCCAAATAACTCACGGTAGTTATTTCGAAACTTCTCAATATTCTCTTCATTTAACTGTATTTCACCCATTGGCTTTAAGATCAGCGAATGAACTTCACCTGTTGTTCGTTGTGAGAGCGCATCAAATGTCCTAAGGCTTTCTAGCGTGGTTCCAAAAAAATCGAGACGTAAAGGAGAATTGTAACCAGGAGGAAATATGTCGATAAGACTTCCACGTGTTGCAAATTCTCCCCATTCCCGTACAGTTTCACGCTTAGCATAACCATTGTTTATTAAAAAAGTGAGGAAGGATTCATGATTGATATCTTCACCTTTTTTTAACGTTAAGGTTTTTCCCATCAACTCCTTGTGAGGGGGGAGCTTTTGAAGAAGAGCTTGGATGGTTGTGATCAAAAGATATGGTTCGTTTGCAGATAATAAAGAAGTCAGTGTGTCCAGTCGTTGTGCCAAAATATCGGAGTGCGGAGAGATGCGATCATAGGGTAAACAATCCCATGCCGGGAAAAAAAGAACGCGTTGTGCAGACCTAAAAAAAGTGAGCTGTTCTTTTATGCGGAGTGCACGTTCCTCGTCACGTGCAATAAAAAGAATTTTATCCTTTTGATAGCTGAGTTCAGATAACAATAAAGCATCATACCCGTCGGGTACATTTGTTATAAGAGCAGGTGGTTTAAAAGAAGGCAGGAAAGTCATGGCTTTTTAATAATACATTTTTTGAGCTAACATAATGAATGGAAGAGCTAAAGGCAAGCTAGGGTTTTTAAATATTGGCGGCCCTTTAGGTCATTAAAGTTCATTGAGAATATCTTCAAGAGATTGGTTTCTATAAAGTCTTTCTTGAATGTCTTGATCAGGGAGAGACAAGAGGATTTCAAATTTTTTAAGCCTATTAAAATCCATTTCAGCGACATTCTTTTGTGCAAAATCACCGAGGATTAAATCCATTTCTTTAGTGCCTCTGTGTTGGCTGAGGTAAATAAGTCGCTTTCGGAGAGTTTCTATATGGTCCATAGCTATTAAAATAACGTATTATTCATTATTTTCTAAGAAAACAATTTCAATCCCTTGTTCTCTGACATATTTTTCAAAGTAAGTTCTAAAGATTTGGATACTCCGAAGTTTTCGACCAGGCAAATCTTTTTTAATTAAAAAATAAGTTTTGATCGTTGGTCCAACAATGTCGGGCAAAATCCGGATGAGGTGTTCATGATCACCTTCATTGGATTGATGAGAATAGGAACATATGCCCAAGCCATAGGTTGCAGCTTCGAAGTTGGCTCGAGTTGAATTGATTGTAAGAGCAGGTTTTAGTTTTGGAAGACCATATCCATGACCCTTGAGATGCCAATTGATATCATCAAAATAACTAAATTTATGTTCACCGTAGCCGATCATGCGATGAGAAAAAAGATCTTCAGGTGTTTGGGGCATCCCCATATGATCAATATAGCTTTGGCTGGCATATAATCCATGGTTATAGTTAATATACCAGACTTTATCATACTGATCTGAGCCGCCAAACGGTCGAATATGAACATCATAGGCATTCTCTTCGTCTTTGGTAATTGTGTCGGAAGCTGAAATATGAAGTTTTAAAAGGGGGTATTCTGTGTATAGTTTTTTGATACTCTTCATAGACCACTGAAAGCCAATAGCCGATGTCACAGAAATTAGAATATCACCGTCAAAAGAAGCATCATTAACAGATTTTGCATTGACGAGACTTTCTTCATAAGTTTGGTAAATTAGTCTTGCGAAAGGAATGAAATCTTGTCCCGCCGCTGTAAAGGATAAATGCTGCTTTTTTCTATTAATTAGCCGTTTGCCCAATGTTTTTTCTAGATCAGAAATATAAGACCACATCGATGAACGGGGGATACCTAATGTTTTGTGAACGCCGAAATCACAATTACTTTCGGCAAGTTTAACAAAAATATAGACAGATTGCATTTTCATAAAAAAATATCCAGATATTCGATATTATATTTTGAGAATTCTAGTTGACATGGTTTTTTTCATATAATAAAGTGTGGATATCGTCAATATTTTTAAATTGATGATAAGTTTCTCACTTCCCTGGTGAGAAAATGTGCAGAGAGTCAAGCCTCCCCTTCTCTCTGCCTAACCCTACTCTAAACATGGAATTGGAGATGTCCCGTCTCCTTTTCTTTTTTTAGAACAGTATATTATTATTTCTATTGGTAATTCTGACTGGCGACCTGTGATTCATGATCACAGGTCTTTTTCTGTTCTTAGATATGCTCTAGTGTATCGACCTTTTTCACAAACTTCTGAACAAGTTTATTAAACTCTTTTTCATGACTCCATTGGCAATCATGACCCCCCTCAAGAGTTTCCATCATTTGACAATTAGCATAGTTTAAAGATCGGATATACGCATTGTTTACAGCGTGTTCTTGAGCGCCTAAGATAATACCCAGAGGAATAGGTGAGGTTTCAACAACCCAACGTTCATCAACCCCTTCGCCTCGCATCACAGCACTCACCATTTCATAACGTGCCAATCCATCGGTTCGCATGCTGGCCTCTATTAAGACAGGGAAACGATCTAAATCAATACCACCTTGGGTAACATAGGCTTTCACATCTTCACGAGTAAAAGGCTCAATTTTCATGGCGAGCGGTGTGGAATAAGTGGGCAAATAAGCTGCTTTAATTCCCTGTTCAGAGGGTGTAAAGGGAGGGGCGCATGCGATCAATACGCCCTTAAGAAGTTCTGGGTTTTCATGCATCATCTCAAAGGCGATATGTCCTCCCAAAGACCAACCCACTATAATGACGGGTTCAAGCTTAAGCTTTTGAATGATCTCTGCACAGGTGTGTGCGTATCCTGTTAGAGTATAATTCTCTGATGGTTTGAGCGCATTATGGCTTTCTCCATGTCCTGGCAGATCAATGGCAATCATTTTGTATTTTTGCCCCAGACCATCCAATTGTTTAATTAAATATTCTTTAGAAGCTGAATTTCCGTGAATAAGAAAAAGGGTTGGTCCTTGACCAGAGGTTTCATAATAGGCAACTTGACCGGCTGATGTTTCAATATATTTTTTTTGAATGTCTTTTTCTTTGAGGTGTTGAATCAAGCCTAAATCAAAGAGTTTATTATAACTGGGTGTATAATTGTTAGCCATTACAATCCCTGAAGATAATAAGCCGATACCGATGTTTATGGTGGTAAATAGTCGTTTCACCCATCACTTCCTTATTTACGACAGCTGTTCACTTTAAATCACAATTAATTTAATTAAACCAGTACTTTACACCAGCCGCGAAAGCCGTTGAAGCATCATCAACGCCATGATAGGTTCCAAAAACGCCTGAGCGGTGGTGGTACCGAAGAACGAAAGCCCAATTGGGATGACATGGAGAGGAAAAGGTAAGCTCCGCCATCACAAAGTTCAGAGTTCTTGCCGACTTATCATCGCCACGCCTCTGACGCTCAAGTCGAGGTTTTTTCATTGCGATACTCACTCCGTCACCAATTGCAAACGTCGTAGGAAGAGTCTTATTCCAAGGAAAGCACTTCCATCGTAATACAAGAATAGCTGGGTTAAGTTCAAAGTGGGTTTGATCACCAAAGTGTTGAACAGCTTGACCTTCATACTCAAGACCAAGTTTACCTTTGAAAAACGTATCCAACTCTTTGGAGCCTGCTAGAGCCACAATACCTGAATCGCCAAAGTCAGGGTTGTGAATAATACGGCTGGATGTTTGAGAGGTTAATGGACCGCTGAAAAGGGTTACAGCCCACCCTTTGCTCCACCAAGAGGGTTTGCCACAAGGAGCAGGTTGATCACAACAAGGAGTTGGCGTTTCACAGCAAAGAACAGGCTTTTCGCAGCATGTAGCAATAGCATTATGACCTAATAAAAAAAGTATGAAAACTAAACATAAACGACCCATACATTATCTCCTTATTATTATTGAGGTACGTAAACCCCTTTTCTTTGCGTATCAATTAACAATTTTTGAGGGTTTTCGTCAAGATTATCAAATAACCGCTTTGCACTCGTTGCCATCTCGCGCGTTTCGCTCAGTGTTCTAACAAGCTCAAAGGAACCGGTTTGAGCCAAGTTATCAAGAGCTTTATGATTATCTTGGAGAAGTGTTGAAAAGTGATCGGTAGCGGTGTCAATTTTTCCGAGTGTACCGTGCGCTGATTGACTGAGTCGATCAAGATTATGAATTAAAGAGTTTAGAGGAACAGCGCTGTCTGAAAGTTCTTTTGAAAGGCTCTCCGTATTTTTTAAGATGTTCGCAAGGCGTGCACGATTTTCTTCATTAAACGTCGTATTAATGCGATCAATAAGATTGGTAAACTTATTGACCATACGGGGTAGGGTTGTCATGATTTCTTCGACACCAGAATAGCGAGAAGGAATGACAGGATAGGGTTGCCCTTCTTTTGCGAGTAGAAGAGGACTATCTTTGCCTCCTCCTGTAATTTGAACAAACTTATAACCAGTCAATCCTTGAAGTTCGAGAGAAGCTGATGCATCTTCTTTGATAGGAATCGTATCTTTTATGGCCACCGTAATCTTCACGCGTTCAAGATTATTGGGATCCAAATCAATATTTTTGACGATTCCGACGGGTACGCCTAAGTAATTTACCGATCCACCAAGGGTAAGGCCTGTAACAGAACCTTGGAAATAAATAGTATAGAATTTTGTTTTATATTCAAAGTCAGTTTGGGCAAGCCACAGAAAAAAACCCAAAACTCCCACTAAAGAAAGGAGCACAAAGATGCCAACGATCAAATATCCAGCACGTGTTTCCATGTTTACCCCGTTAAATCACTCAACGCTGTTCGTCCCCGAATCCCGTGAAAATAGTCCCGTATCCAAGGATGGTTATTATCTAGTAAAGATTTAAGTGTCCCTACAATTGCTTTTTTGTCAACAAGAACAGCAAGACGATCGCACAAATGTTTAATACTGTCTAAATCATGCGTCACCATTACAACCGTCAGATTTAAGGTGTTCCTCAGCGTAAGAATCAAATCATCAAAAGCTGCAGCAGAGATGGGATCAAGTCCAGCTGTTGGTTCATCAAGAAATAAGATTTCTGGATCAACAGCTAACGCACGAGCTAAAGCCACTCTTTTGACCATGCCTCCGGATAACTCAGAAGGATACTTATAATAATCGTCTTCAGTCAGCCCCACCATTTTCAATTTGACGAAGGCCATTTCTTTGGCAATATCTTCGGGCATATTTTCCATATCTTTCATGGGAATCTGGATATTTTCACCCACCGTCAGAGAGCTAAAAAGAGCGCCACCTTGGAACAAAACACCCCAATGGGATTGAAGATGAAGTTTCGTAATCTTTTCAAGGGAACCCGCTTTCTTTCCTAAGATGGTAATTTCTCCTTCTCGAATGGGAACAAGGCCCAGGATTGCGCCCATAAGGACGGATTTACCAGCCCCTGAACCACCCACAATTCCGAAAATTTCTCCAGAATTGATATCCAAGTCAAGATCCTCATGAATTGTTTGAGAACCAAATTGGGTCACAAGGTTTCGAATGGAGATGACTGGTTCTTTTTTTGCCATTTCAAATCCCTACCTGTGCAAAGAAAATAGACAATAATGCATCTGCTATCGTAACAAGAAAGATACCTTCAACAACAGATCGTGTCGTGCATTCTCCAACACTTTCCGCTGTTCCTTTGACACGCATGCCTTCAAAACAACTTACAACACCAATAATTGCGCCAAACAGCGGTGCCTTTAAGATGCCTACCCAGAAACTGCCCATCGTAACGGCTTCTGCAATACGATGGACATAGAGGAGAGGTGAAACATTGAGAGAAAAAATCACCATAATTCCTCCTCCAATTAGACCAGCAATATCAGAAATAAAGGCAAGCATAGGCATCACAATGATCAACGCCAGTACACGGGGGATGATAAGAATGTACATTGGATTGAGCCCTAACGTATTCAGGGCGTCTATTTCTTGATTGATTTTCATAATCCCGAGTTCAGCAGTGATGGCACTACCGCTCCGACCTGCTATGAGAATGGCCGTAATTAGAATGCCTACCTCTCTAAGGATAGATATACTGACAAGGTTAATTGTGTAGATTTCTGCACCAAAACGACGCAGTTGTTCTTCCCCTTGATACGCAAGGACAATACCTAGAGAAATAGCCATAATGGAAACAATAGGAATTGAATCAACACCAACTCTCTCCATATGGGATACAAGGGCTGTGAAACGAAGGCGTTTTGGACGCACAATAACATGAAGCAAACCAAAGACAATTTGCCCTAAAAATAGAATAAGATCTCTTGTTAAGTACACGAGATTTATGTTGATCATGCCCAATTCAATGAGTTTTTCAATGATAAATGAGGGACGCTCGCGAAGCTTTTCAGGGCTAGGCTGACAATCTTCCACTTTTAAAGAAAGGGCTTTAAAGGCCTCACTTTCATTTTGAGTGGTAACAGAGTGACCCATGCTGCTAAGAGTTTGAGAAATTCGATGCAAAAGCCATATGCCCGCTGTATCAAACTTATGAAGTTGAGAAAGATCTATAATAATTTTGTGTTTGAATGCTTTTTCAAGGAGATCCGATTCCAATTTTTCTATGTCTTGAGCCGTTTTTGCAGTCCAAAACCCTTGAGGTTGTAAGATAACCATTTCTTTTTGTGAGAATATCTCTATTTTAGGAACAGGAGATGTTAGATTTTTCATGATGAAAGGTGTTTCCTCTTTAGATACGATTCGTTATGTTATAGTAAAGTTAGAAAGATTTCAAAGGAATGAAAGAAAAACCGAAAAGATATTCGTCAAACCTTGTTTTGCCTAAAACTTTAGTGTTGGTAGGGATGATGGGTGCTGGAAAAAGCAGTATTGGTTGGCGACTCGCTCGAAAGCTTGGTGTGGCATTTAATGATACAGATCAAGAGGTCGAAAGAGCAGCTGGATGTTCGGTTGCGGATATTTTTGAAACCTGGGGGGAAAAAGCATTTAGAGATGCTGAAAGACGGGTGATCAAACGGTTGTTAAGTGGACAAGTTCAAGTTGTCTCAACAGGTGACGGGGCTTTTATTGATGAAGAAAGTCGAACGCTTATCAAAGAAAATGCAATTTCGCTTTGGTTGAGGGCCGATCCTGAAATTCTCTATGAACGTGTTATTCGGCGAGATACACGACCCCTTCTTTTTGAAGGTGATGCAAAACAGATCCTTGAAGAGATGATTGAAAGACGTTACCCCATTTATGCGCATGCTGATTTAACGGTTGAAAGTAATGATGATGCCCATGAAGCAACTGTTGAGCGCGTCATCGAAGCTTTAAAAGAACACATATATGATTAGAAACATACTACCTTTACAGTGATAAGGAAGACGTATAAATTTTGAGCATAATTCAAGGGAAAGTAAAAAATTGCAGATAAAAAAATTCTTAGTTCTTTTGACCATTGTTTCAAGTCTATCAATCGGTGTAGCTAAAGCAAGTTGTGGACTTTTGGAGATGAAATGTACCCAATCTTATGGTGCAGAGGGCATCCTTGAAAAGTCTGCTACTGCGCATAAGTGTTGCAGTCATTGCGAAACTGTAGAAGGAGACAACGACCCATTTGAAGGTTTTAATCGTGGCATATTCTTTTTGAACACAGTGGTTGATACGGTTGTTCTTGAGCCACTGGCACTTATATACTCTGAAGTAGTTCCAAAGTGTGCAAGAGAACGTATCGGTCTTGTCCTTAGGAACCTAGGTGAGCCTATTGTTTTTGCAAACTTTATGCTCCAAGGAGAGTTTGAAGAAGCTCACGATACCTTGGGGCGTTTTATGTTGAATTCCACAGTTGGTATTGTCGGCATAATGGATGTCTCCACAGATTATGGTTTTCCATACAGAAAAACAGATCTGGGACTGACTTTTGCCTCATGGGGTGTTGGACAAGGTCCCTATCTTGTTCTTCCAATTGTAGGCCCGTCTAATATACGTGATTCTTGGGGCCGTTTGGGTGATTTTGTGCTCGATCCTATCAATATGTTCACTTATAGCTTGCACAGTACAACGCGGACAGGGGTTCAAGTTGTTGACGTTAAAACAGATACCTTTGATTTCCTTGCTGAAATGAAAAAGCATTCCGTGGATTATTACGCATCTTTGCGTTCTTGGTATACGGAACGACGTCTTTCTCTTGCAAACAAAGTGGCTGTTTCACGGGAAAGTCCTCGACCAGATAACGATGATTAAACATGAGGCTTTAATGGCAAAAAAATTCATTTACTTTCTCGTTCCACTTTTGTTTTGGACACATATGAGCTTTGCAGCCGCAGATTGTGACAATGCAAAAGTATTTATGAAGGAAATCGGAGAAAAAGTAATTTCTCTATTAACGAATAAGTCCATTTCCGATAAGGAACGTGCTGATCAGTTTAGGGAAATTCTTGAGACAAAATTTAACGGTAAGTCCATCGCTAAATTCGTTTTAGGAAAATATTGGAAACAAGCAGCCGAGGAAGAAAAAGAGAAGTTTTTGCAACTATTTAAAGAAACTACCGTTGCTGCATATGCAACACGTTTTAAGGAATATAGTTCTGAAAAGTTTGAGATTTTAAGCTGTCGTAGTGAATCAGATGGCGGCGTTATGGTTATGAGTCGCATCATTAGACCCAACGGACAAGTGATCCCTATAGATTGGAAAATCTTTGAAAAGGATGGTGAGCTCCGAATATACGATGTTAGCCTAGAAGGAATTAGTATGAGCATTACGCAACGCTCTGAGTTTTCTTCTGTTATTCAAAAAGGTGGCGGACAGGTTCAGGCTATTATTCAAGCCTTGGAGAAAAAAGTGCAGGAAAACAAAAGTCACTAACTGAATGCGGTTTCATAACAGACATGCAGTATCTTAACGCATTTTTAGAGATGATGGCCGCAGAAAAAGGGACAGCTCGCTCAACACTCAGTGCTTATGAGTCCGATCTTATCAGTTTTTTTAAGTTTCTCAAAAGCAATGATCCCCTAGACGTTACGACTCAGGAAATACAAACGTATCTTGTGACGCAGAAGCATCTGGCTGCGTCTTCTTTGGCTAGACGTTTGTCGTCTCTTCGTCAATTTTATAAATTTCTTATGAGCGAAGGGAGACTGGATAAAAATCCAACCACCCTTATCGAATCTCCTAAGTATAGGCGTAAACTGCCTTCTATCCTCAGTGAAGAAGATGTTGATTGCCTATTAAACGGTGCGAAAGAATGGGAGAGTGTTGAAGGCATCAGGCTTTACGCTCTTTTAGAAATTCTTTATGCAACAGGGTTTCGAGTGAGTGAGCTTGTGTCTCTCCCCTATGCGTCGGCCATAGAAGTCATTAAAAGTGAAAAACCGTGTCTTCTGATTCGTGGGAAAGGCGAAAAGGATCGGGTTGTCCCGTTAACTTTTTCTGCAATCGATGCATTAAAGGCTTATTTAAAAATTCGCCAAACCTTTCTAACAAAAGGAAAAGAGTCTGCCTGGTTATTTCCCTCGACCAGTCGGGAAGGATACTTCACACGGCAACGATTTGGACAATTGTTAAAAGAACTAGCCGGGAAAGTCGGCTGTTCTAAGGCTTTATCCCCCCATACCTTGCGTCATGCCTTTGCAACCCATCTTTTACGCCATGGAGCAGACCTTCGTGTCGTCCAAAAACTACTGGGTCACAGCGATATATCAACCACTCAAATTTACACACATGTCGCTCAAGATGCCTTATCTGAGTTGGTGGAAACTTATCATCCTCTTGTGAGCTCAAAAAGAAAAGAGTAAAATAAGATTTCTTACTTAATGCACCTTCACTTGACTTTCTCTGTCCATTTACGGTTTTGCTTGAATCTCGTCAGAGAGCAGTTTAGATTCAACTCACATTACATTTAAGGTGGCCGTAGGGTAAAATTTATGACTGTAACGTTGGATTTTGAAAAACATATTGCCGAACTTGAGATTAAGCTTGATGAGCTTCGCAACCTGTCGTCAAGTAGCGAAGTGAATATCGTCAGCGAAGTTAAGCAGCTTCAAGAAAAAACAGAAAAACTCTTGAAAAAGACCTATGACAACTTGACCCCTTGGCAAAAAGTTCTTGTGGCTCGTCACCCACAACGACCTCATACAAGCGATTACATCAGTGCTTTGATTACGGATTATACACCTTTAGCAGGTGATCGTAATTTTGCTGAAGATGCTGCCATTGTTGGAGGGTTAGGCCGCTTTAAAGGACAACCGGTTGTGGTGATGGGCCATGAAAAAGGAAAAGACACAGAATGTCGTATTAAACATAATTTTGGTATGCCACGCCCCGAAGGCTATCGCAAAGCTGTTCGCTTGATGGAACTTGCTGATCGGTTTCACCTTCCCATTCTCACTTTTATTGATACAGCTGGGGCCCATCCGGCGATTGAAGCAGAAGAAAGAGGACAATCGGAGGCCATTGCTAAGAGTTTGGAAACCTGTGGTGCTGTAAAAGTTCCCATTATTAGTATAGTAATTGGTGAAGGGGGTTCGGGAGGGGCAATTGCGTTAGCGTTTGCGAATGTTGTCATGATGTTAGAACACGCCATTTATTCAGTGATTTCACCTGAAGGCTGTGCATCGATTTTGTGGAGAACGCGGGACAAAAAAGAAGAAGCAGCCTCCGCACAAAAATTGACAGCGCAAGATCTGAAACAATTAGGTGTCATTGATGATATCATTCCCGAGCCACTGGGAGGTGCGCAACGAAATAACCAAGCCACCATTGCTATGGTCGGAGGCCATATTGAAAAAGCGTTGAAACCACTTCTGCAAATGGATCCCCAAAAGATACGCGACCAAAGACGAGCAAAGTTCTTGGCGATGGGTCGCTTATAGAGTGAGGGGTAACTTTGAGAAAATAATCAGCAGACCCAACGAAAGAACTACACTTCTTGCCATTTAACTCAAGTCCTCACATCCCTATCTAACAACCGTCCGAATTCCTCTCTTGCGTTAAGAGAGAGATCCATTTATTTTATCAAAAAAAATTTAGGAAAGAACTTCATGACAAAAGCATCAGAAAAAAAGAAAGATTCACTTTGGGAAAATATTAAAGCCCTTTCGTTTGCTATTATTTTAGCCGTTCTTATTCGAACCCTTTGGCTTCAACCTTTCCATATCCCTTCCGGCTCAATGATTCCAACACTTCTGATTGGTGATAATCTTTTCGTCTCAAAGACAGCTTACGGCTTCAGTCGTTATTCCATCCCTTTTGGTGGAACAGTCAATTACTTTTCAGGTCGCATTTGGGGAGAAGAACCCAAACTCGGCGATATAGCGGTGTTCCGTTCCGTGATTGAGCCTGATACAGACTTTATTAAACGGGTTGTGGGTCTTCCTGGAGATCGTATTCAAATGAAGAAAGGCCTTCTCTATATCAACGATGTGGTTTGTTCCGTTGAAGCCGATGGAGAAGCCACTTTTTATGATGACAGCGGGCAAACCTTAAAAGCTCCACAATATATCGAAACCCTACCCAATGGCATCAAACATATAATTATGAAGCAACTTCCCTTTGGTGAAGGAACCTACGATAATACGCCTGTTTACAATGTCCCTGAAGGTCATTTCTTTATGATGGGTGACAATCGTGATGGATCAAATGATAGTCGCGCACAAAATGTTGTCGGCTATATTCCCTTTGAGTATTTGGTCGGCCGCGCAAGCTTCATCTTCTTCTCAACAGGTGGTAACATTGCCCTGTGGGAAGTTTGGAAATGGCCATTTACCGCCCATTATAGCCGTATCTTCAAAAGCATTCATTAATGTCACAGTTTGAAAGTACACTTGGTTATACCTTTAAAAATAGCGGATTATTCAAGAAAGCTTTAACACATCCTAGCGCCCTTCCTCCTGGGGAGGGCATTGACTTTGAGCGTCTTGAATTTCTGGGCGATCGAGTTTTAGGGCTTGTGGTTGCTGATCATATTTTCCATCAATACCCTCAAGAAACAGAAGGTGACCTTGCCAACCGCTTTATTGGCCTTGTCCGAAAAGAAGCCCTCCTTGAAGTAGCAGATACCCTTTCTTTAGAGAAAGTTATGATAATCAAACATGAAAAAAGTGCTGCTCAGCAAAAGCGTCTTGAAACTTTGCTTGCGGATGGATGTGAAGCCTTGATTGGTGCCATTTATTTAGATGGTGGATTTCAAGCTGCTCATTCCTTTATTCTCAGACACTGGGAAGATCTCCTTCACAAAAGTGTTGAACCTCCCCAAAGCCCCAAGTCGATTCTGCAAGAGTGGGCTCAAGGAAAAGGGAGAAAACATCCCCATTATAAAGTGGTTCAATCTTCTGGTCCTGCCCATTCTCCTCATTTTGTGGTTGAAGTGCATGTCGAAGGTTTTTCACCTGTTCAAGGAAAAGGCTCATCGAAAAGAGAAGCCGAAGCCAATGCAGCCCAAGCTATGCTCGAAAGGGTTTTAGACCATGACTAAATGTGGATTTATTGCTGTTGTAGGAGAGCCAAATGTGGGTAAATCAACACTCATTAATGCTTTGGTCGGATGTAAAGTAACCATTGTATCTCCTAAAGTTCAAACTACCCGCAATCGTATCTTAGGTGTGGCTCTTGAAAAGGAGAGTCAGTTGATTCTTGTTGATACCCCCGGAATTTTTGAACAACCCAAACGCAGACTTGAAAAAGCCATGGTGCGAAGTGCCTGGGATAGCTTAAGGGATGCAGATGGGATTATGTTTTTGGTGGATGTCAGTGAAAAGTTTCTTGAACAATCAGAGCAAATCCTGGGCCGTCTCGAACAATACAAAACAAAAACTGTCATTGTTCTGAATAAAATTGATTTGGTCCCCAAGGAACGTCTTTTGGAATTGGCTCAAAATCTCACAAAGCCTTGGATTGATCAGGTATATATGATTTCGGCCCTTAAGGGAAATGGGGTTCAAGACATAAAGGCTTATTGGGCGAAAGAACTGCCTGAAGGGCCATGGCTTTTTCCAGAAGATCAGTTGAGTGATTTACCCGAACGACTTTTAGCATCTGAAATCACTCGAGAAGAAATATTCCACAGGCTTCATGACGAGTTGCCTTATTCCATTTGGGTAGAAACCGAATCCTGGGAAGAATTTAAAGATGGAAGCCTTAAAATCCACCAATCCATTTATGTACAAAGAGACAGCCAACGTCCGATTGTCCTTGGAAAAGGGGGAAGGCAGATCAAAACTATAGGTGCTGCGGCGAGACGGCAACTCACCCATATTTTTGAAAGACCCGTTCATCTTTTTCTTCAGGTAAAGCTTAAAGAAAAATGGATGGAAGATCCCCGCCTTTATGCTAGCATTGGTCTGGATTATAAAAGCGGAAACCCCTGAGATGGAATGGACGGACGAAGGAATCATCCTTTACACACAAACCCTTGGTGAACGTAAACAAGTTGTAAACCTTTTTACCCCAACACACGGGAGATGTGCGGGTGTTTTTTCTTTGAGTCAAAAAGATAAAGGATGGCTTCAATGTGGGGGAAAGGTGAAAGCAAGATGGAGTGCGCGCCTTGAAAATCATCTTGGTTCTTGGAGGCTTGAACATCTTAAGTCCTATACAGCTATTCTTTTCGATCGTTCTGGTCCTTTGGCGGCCCTCTTGAGCGCTTGCTCGCTTTGTCAAATAGCTCTTGCAGAACGCCATGCTTATCCTTATCTTTATGGAAGACTCGAAGATTTATTGAAAGATCTTGCGACACCTTATTGGGCCCGTTCCTACGTGTTTTTCGAGCTTTCTCTTTTGGATGAGCTTGGCTATGGGTTAGAACTTAGCTCGTGTGCTGTAACCGGTGAATCTGAAGGTCTTGTGGCCGTATCTCCTCGTACGGGAAGAGCTGTGTGTGAGCGTGTTGCTCAACCCTATCAGGGGAAATTGCTTCCTTTACCACAGTTTATGGATGTCACAGATGGAGAAGGCATCCCTAATGATGAAGAAATCCTAGACGCTTTAAGGCTTACGGGTTATTTTCTCGAGAGATATCTTTTGGGTCGTAATCTCCCAGCTGCAAGGGTAAGGCTTGTGAGCCAGTTTGATAAGTTAAGGAAATGTGCATGACTGTTCGTGATGTTGAGTTGGTAGAAGCATTAGGGGAAAGATATTTATCTTATGCCCTATCAACCATTATGCAACGTTCATTACCCGATGTAAGGGATGGTCTCAAACCAGTTCATCGCCGGTTACTTTACGCCATGCGCGAGCTCAAACTGGATCCCAAGTCAGGTTATAAGAAATGTGCCCGCGTTGTTGGCGATGTCATCGGTAAGTTCCATCCTCATGGCGAGGGCGCTATTTATGATGCAATGGTTCGGTTGGCTCAAGATTTTGCTGTTCGTTTGCCCCTTGTGGATGGTCAAGGGAATTTTGGAAACATCGATGGGGATACGGCTGCTGCGATGCGTTATACGGAAGCCCGCTTAACCGCAGCTGCTGATGCTCTGATGAAGGGAATCGATGAAAACGCAGTTGATTTTAAGACCACTTATGATGGGGAAAATGAAGAGCCCGTTGTGATGCCCGCAACCTTTCCGAATCTTTTGGTTAATGGAGCAGCGGGAATTGCCGTGGGGATGGCAACAAGCATCCCACCCCATAACTTAAGCGAAATCTGTGATGGGCTCATTGCCCTTATTCGCAACCCTGAAATCGAGATTAAAGCCTTAGTCAAACATATTCCCGGTCCTGATTTCCCAACTGGTGGCCTTTTGGTTGAAAGTCGAGATAATATCCTGAAAGCTTATGAAACCGGCCGCGGAAGCTTTAGATTGAGGGCAAAATGGGAAGTTGAAAAACTTGAGTTTGGTCAATATCAGATTGTGGTCACCGAAATTCCCTATCTTGTCCAAAAATCAAAGCTTGTTGAAAAGATAGCAGATTTACTGGCTACCAAAAAACTTCCCCTTCTTGGTGATATCCGAGAAGAGTCCTCAGACACTATACGTTTGATTTTTGAGCCGAAATCAAGAACCGTTGATCCTGTTGTGTTAATGGAATCTTTGTTCCGTCATTCAGATTTGGATGTGCGTATTCCCTTAAATCTGAATGTGATTGATCATAATGGCATCCCAGGCGTTAAAAACATCAAAGAAGTTCTCGAATCCTTTTACCAACATCGCCTTGATGTTTTAGAGCGCACAAGCCGGTATCGTCTGGACAAAATCAATCATCGCTTAACCGTTCTTGAGGGTTACCTTATTGCTTACCTAAATCTGGATGAAGTGATTCGCTTGATTCGCGAAGAAGATAATCCCAGCCCGATTATGCAAGAACGGTGGGGATTGAGCGAGGTTCAAGCGGAAGCTATCCTGAATATGCGCCTCAGAAGCTTAAGGAAGTTAGAAGAAATTGAAATCAAAAGCGAGCATGGAAGTCTTTCAGAAGAAAAGACAAATCTCCTCGCGTTGCTCGAAACCCCTTCATTACAGCAAGAACGTATCATTCAAGAGACGGAAAAAATAAAAGAAGTTTTTAACAAAAAAACGAGCCTTGGACGCCGCTATACCCAACTGGCCGAACCACCAGAAGATGTTATTGTCCCCATTGAAGCGATTGTGGAGCGCGAACCTGTGACCGTTGTCTGTTCTCAGAAGGGGTGGATTAGAGCTCTCAAAGGTCACGGTATTGAGCCTCAGGACATTAAATACAAAGAGGGAGATGAGGAACACTTTGTTCTCAAAGCGGAAACGACGGATAAACTGCTGGTGTTTACAAGTTCAGGTCGATTCTACACCTTGTCCATTGATAAGCTTTCGGGCGGTAGAGGCCAAGGGGACGCTTTAAGATTAATGATTGATCTTTCCCCCGAAGAAGAGGTCCTTGATCTGCTCCTCCATACGCCTCAAGAAGAAGATAAGAAAATCCTGGTGGCTTCCGTCAAGGGTCATGGATTTATCACCTCCCGTGCGAGCCTTGTTGCGCAAACCCGCGGTGGAAAACAAATCCTGAATGTCGAGGGAACCAAGGCTTTGCTGTGTCGTGAAGTTTGTGGGGATCATATTGCTTTGATTGGGCAAAATAGAAAATTGATTATGTATAAGACAGCCGAAATTCCTGAGATGTCTCGAGGAAAAGGGGTGATTCTTCAACGTTATAAGGACGGTGGATTATCTGACGTTAAGTTCTTTAATATTGAGGAGGGTCTCACCTGGTCGAATGGGGCTCACAAGCGTGTAGGAACGAACCTTTTACCTTGGATGGGTAAACGAGGGCAGGGTGGAAAGCTCCCCCCAACAGGTTTCCCACGCAAGAATCAGTTCTAAAGCTTTCAACTTTACAGTTTGACTTTTTAGAAATATCATTTTCCAAACTTTTTAAACTGGTTGGGCTTTATGATAAGAAAAGGAATTTCAGTTTTTACCCTATTTTTCTATGTGTTTACCGCGTTGGATCTTTCTTCTATTGGTGCGTGGGGAATGGATAATTTAACCCGCGAAGAGCAAAGAACTGCTTTGTTGGCAGCCAGAAACCCTGAGTGTTACCGACGGACTTTGCAAACTAACAGGGACATAAGAAATGCTGTTAAACCGCTTCTTAAAGCCGAGCAAAGACGAAACCTACCTCCTTATAAAAAACAGATTAGTTCAGCTTTACCGGATGGTATGAAATTAGAAAGAGCAAGCGCTGCAGGAGATGACCGGAATAAAAAAACCAGAAGTAAAAAGGGACGTAAAACAGTAGAGGATCTAATAGACGATGATATACTAGAAGTTGACACTTATTGTCACGGTGCTTTTCAAAATGTTTTAGAGCTCCTAAGGTTCCAAGGAGAGTACTACGAAGACTTATATAATTTGAGTCTTGACGTTTCTTATCTAACTGTTGGCATTTTTAATGCGGCGAATGTCGTTCTTATTGCGTTTGACTTAAAAATTCCTGTAGCCTGTGTTTCTTTTTCTTCCTCGATTGTTGAGCTGACCACAAATTTTTTCAAAAAGATACATGATAGGAGACAAGCTAAAAAGAAACAGCAACAGAAAAAGCTTAAGAAGGCTTCACAAGAGAATTTAAGGGATCTTGAAAAGAAAACATTTTCTAAACTTCAATCCAGTGACCAGAAGGAATTGCTCGAGGAAAAAGAAGAGTCCAACCTGTCGAAAGCTCGGTCTGTTCAAAAAAGCTCATTTACCTATGGTGTTGAATTAGCTGCAGATCTTATTTTCATTGGGGTAGCTATTTTAAATTTTATTGTGATTATCCTAACCCTAAACAATCAAACTGAAGCTGTTCAAGGGCTCTCGGTCGCTGCATTCGGACTTCAAACGTTGGGATTATATCTAAAAAAGGATAAGGATCGCCAGTCTAATGAGTCTCTCTCCAAGCGAGAGACGAAGATAAAGGACATAGAGGCGAGTTGCAGATCCTTAGAAAAATTTTCTGCAAATAAAAGCCCAGAAGGTTCTGCTAAACTTCCGTTTCCCATGGGGACGACTTTGACAATTAATTTGCCTCCAAACATGACCACAGAAGAATTTGAGAAAATTTTAGGCAGATTTCCTGGCATTGCGTCCACATCAACAGCAAACACAACGAGTAACCCTTCAGCATCGCAAGCACATGTGAGACCTTTAACATATTCAGAAAGACAACCAGATAATGGAAATTCAGACTCTGTCAGGTTTGATTTAAGTACTAGATCAGAAGAAGACTAAATTTATTCTATCTCTTTCGAAGACTCGATAAATTTCATTATTTCAGGTGTAAAGCGAATTCCGCTTCGAGCATCTCTTATTTGACAGGTATGAACGGCCACAAGCTTTGCAGTGTCTCCATTCCTTTTCATTGTGCAAACACCGCTTCCGCTTTGCCCTTCATAAGTAAAAACATCATAAAAAAGGCGCGTAGAACTCTCAGGATCAGTGGACTTCATTAACGGACCGTCCATTGTATACATTGATCGAGAGCCACGGTCTAATGGATAACCAGTAACACTAACGTGTGTTTTACCCAAACTACCATTATCTTCCGATGATAACGGCAAAAATCCCACTTTTTCTCCAAGCGGAGACGCTAGCTTAACGATTCCTATATCAAAATCAAAAGGACGAGAACCTTTCTCTTCATAATTATAATACTTTTGTGGTACTTCGAAAGATACTCCATCACTTCGCCATGGAACGCTTTTCCCATCCATACCAGGGTAAAAAACAATACTTTTAGCCTCTCTTTTCGTATCAAGATCATATAAAACATGAGCTGCTGTTAGAAAATGCTCTCTATCAAATAGAACGCCACTCGCAAGATATTCACAGCCTTGACCAAACTTAGCAACAACGTGTCCGTGAGTACACCAAGGATATTTCCTGGGATGATTCACTTTTTTTCTTTGGTCATCAGCAAAAGAAGGGAAATTATCAAATATTTCCTCTTCTGCAAGCCTAAAATCTCTTTGCTTTTCATCAGCAGCAGCTATAGTTTCTAAAGTAAACAGGACACTTTCTTGATTTCGTCTTAATGGCCTGATTATAAGTCCCCCTATGTCTGAAAGATTTGTTCCCACATAGAAAAGCTGACGCGCCGCATCAAATTGCAATTGCCGTGGAGGTATGTAAAAACCTCTTCCCCCACTGTCACTTTCATCATTCCACATAGCAAAACCTATGCTCGGCAAGCCAAAGAAAGAAATAACCAAACCTAAGCGCCAGAAAAACTTCATTATCGTAAATCCTTTGAAAATAGATGTATCTTGACTATCTTATAGGTCACTTTTCGGGTAAAGGGAGAATTGTCAACCTTGGTTTCTAATCATTGATTGTCTGACAAGAAATGTCCTTATTTGAACTTTTACCCAGAACAAGAATATCTTTCACTTTGTCAATTCCCCGATTAATAAAGCATGAAACAACGACCGCTGTATGCATCTATTTTCTTTCTGGATAACGTGCTAAACTACAATAGATTGTTAATCCTTAAGATTATAGAAGCCTAGAAGATGAAGACTAAACTGGCGAAATTTCTTAATCCCAATCGAATGTTCAAGATCCCTCGTTTTACTTATCTGGGACTTTTCATTTTCCTTATTATGTTCTTTATCCTCACCCCTTTTTTTGGTGAAGGTATTTATTCTCGACTGGCTTTAGATATATCTTTGATCTATTTATTAGCCGTATCCGTTTACATGTGTTCTAATAATTCTCTCTATCTTTATACGGCCCTCATTCTTGCTCTTCCTGCCGCTTTACGTCTTTTTTACACAGATCCGATTATCGATATGGTCACGTTGTTCTTCACATGTGGATTTTTTGCTTTTGTCATAGCTATCTTATTTCGGCCTGTTTTTACAAGTCGGCGTATCACGAATGACATTATTTTTTCTGCTATCTCTATATATATCTTGTTTGGCATATTTTGTGGTCTTGTTTTTACCTTACTTGAACACTTCAATCCTCATTCCTTCTCATTACATAAAGCAGCTGATGACCTCTCTTTTTATGAGTTGTTTGGGCAGGATATGATTTATTTTAGTTTCACTACACTTACCACTCTAGGATATGGGGATATTCTTCCTTTAAGCCAACCAGCTCGGTATTTTTCTGCGCTTGAGTCATTGACGGGGCAAATTTATCTTACAGTGATGATTGCTCGACTCATTGGCCTTCACATAAAAGATGTTGAAATTTAACTTTTTCTTGAGTGTTCCCTGCTATTTAATGGGTAATGATTGTGGCTATGGAAAAGGTCCGCTCATTATTATGAACTTAAACAGAGAACCGAATGCAGAGGAAATTCTCAAGTTCAATTACTCTAAAGCTTTAGAGCATGTTTCCGTAGAAATTCAGACTCCACGTGAAAAGCAGGAGAAAGTATCATGAAATTTTATCTCTGCTTCATTTTAATCTTGATAGGAATGGAGTCATTGCCCTTCTAGGGGACGAAAAATCTTAAAGGAAAGGTTGTTCCTGGTTCGTGTCAGCTTTGATGATGGAACAAAACTTATAGGCTGTATTGCTAAATTAAACATGACGAGGGGCTTTGAGCCCTTCCTCAAGCCATCTTAATGCTGCTTTTTCATCCTTTTTTTCTTCTAGTTCAAGACGTGCCAAAAACTGGTAAACATCAGCTGTTGGATTCATTTTTAGCAAGGTCTCAAGTAGGCTTCTTGCGGCTTTCCATAAGTTTGCATCAAGAGCTGCGCGTGCTAAAAAGAATAAACTTTCTGGATGCTTGGGGTTATGCTCAAAGAGATTTTGAGCCACGTTGAACGCATTTTTAGGATCTGTGGAATCGAAGATTTTAAAGTAAACCTCACCTAACTTTTGATTTGGATTCACAGCCCATGTTTCTTCAATGATCGTTGCTGCGTAAGTTTCCTGTCTTTGGCTCTTCAGAAGCAAAGCCAGTTCTTCCGTCGCTTCCGAAAGTGCTGCATCCAAATAGTGCGCCTGCCGTAAACAGGCTTCTTTCACCATGAGCGGAGTGTTAAGGCTCATTGCTTTGCGATACTGGCTTTTGGCGATTTGCATTTGGCTTTGCTCTTGAGTGATAACCCCTAAATCCTCAAGCTTTAAAATAATCACTTCTTCTTGTTCAAATTGATCAGAGTGGCGTGCAAGAGCCAAAAGATGTTTTAAAACCCAAGGAGAGGAGGGAGCTTCTTGTTCTGCGCGTGTTAAAAAGTCGTAAGCTTGATTAAAATCTCGTCGATGCATAGCTGCTCGAATTTGACCCTTTAAACCTAAAAATAGCGTCAATGGGTTTTTTGTTAACTCAAAAAAACACTTTTCAGCTTCAAGATGATTTTTAGCATTTTCAAAAACTTGTCCTGAAATCCATAGAAAAAAGGGATTTTGAGCAAGGTTTTGTTTCGCTTTTTTTTGATACTCAAGTGCTGTCTTTATTTCCTCCGCTTCGAAAGCTAAGAGAAGTTTCAGCAATAATGTATTCATTTTTTCGTCTTGGCTATGCTGATAGGAAGATCCCCACTTTTGTGGAACTCTAATGAGCCAGCGGATTACTCTTCCCAAGAGAACAATGATAAAAAAGACAAATGCAAGAATCAGTATAAATAAAACTGCGGTGGTTTTAACTTCATAACCTAACCAGATGATCTGGGCCGTTCCGGGAAACTCTATCAAAAGCAGTCCAACAAAAATAGCAATAATGAGTAGGAAAAGAATAGTCAGAATCCATTTCATCAGTTTTATCTTTCAGCTAATTCTTGGAGAAGTTTAATACGCATCTGCTCAAGAATATACCTTCTCCTTGCAGCCATTTCCCAAGTTTTTAATGCAACTTTGTCTTCATTAGAGAGATTAGAATAAAGTTCAAGAGCGCGTTTGATATCATATGACTGTAATGCTTTTTGAATATCATTGAGCTCTGTAACATCATAACTTCCGTCTTCATTGACTTTCCGAATGAAAATCATGGTGGTCAAAGTCTTTTTTAGACCTCTCCAAAAAGTTGGCTTCTGTATGGCAGGATTTTTGAGCATTATCTCGAGTTGAACATAGGTCTTAACTTCATCAATCTGCTCCAATTGTTTCAAAAAATCATTCGACCAAGGGGTTTGGCTTGACCTGAGAAATTCTTTTAAAGTCATCAATGGAACTTGAGCGCTCAAGACAGCGCTTATCAAGTCTATGTTATTTTGTCGAGGTGCCGTTTCTTTTAGGGTTTGAGTGAATTGCTTTTCTAAGGACGCTAATTTTGATTCAAGTAAAGATACACGACTCAATAAATCCATTTTTTCTTTATTCGTAAAGGATGGAGCGGCGAATGGCTCCTTTGGATCTTTCATGACTGGAGAAGGAAGAGGGTCACGAATTTTTGCTTGCTTTGGTATGGTAAAATTATTTCGTGATTTTGTTAAATATTCCTTTGCAACCAGGGAGATAGCCACAAAAAAGATAACAATAAAACCAATTACCCAAAAGAGAGCTTTTAAATTTCTTCTTCCTTGATTTCTAGGTATCTTTTTATTTTTTGTTTCCATTAAAATACTCGATCATATTGTTTTCATTGGGCAGTTTGCTGACCCAAATTGTTTTCCATCTCAGAGTATGAATCGCTTCAGCGATGTTGTTGCTTAGGCATAAAGCCACCATAGAGGAAGTTTGATGGTCTAAGCCACTCTTCTGTAATAGATTAGCAAAAGTTTTTGCAGTACGCGACGAAAAAAACATCACATGTGTTATGTTTTGGTATCGAAAGCCATCAATGACGGTGATAGGAAAATGACTGCTTTCTTTCATTGTATACACAATTTGTCTTTTTACTTGAAAGCCTTTTGGTGCGAGCTCTTTGATAAAATCAACTTTAATTACATCTCCTGAAAGGTGATAGAGTGTCCCTTTCTTTGGATCAGCTGTTTCAATAATTAACTTGATCACATCTTGGCCTGTTCCTGAAGCATTGAATGTACGTATAAAGCCCATCTCTTGAGCCAAGCGTGTTGTTTCATCTCCTACACCATAAAGCGGAATATTTTTCAGATCTTGATCATTTTCAATGGAGCGCAAGGCATTTTTGCTTGTAATAATAAGAGCTTGGGGTGATTCCAAAGGGAGGAGAGGAAAAAAATGTGATTCATAAACGGGTGCTACAAGTGAATCGAAGCCTTTTGACTTGAGGACCGCTTGGAGGGGAAGTGCATCCCTTAAAGGGCGGGTTATCAGAACACGTGACATCTCTTATCAAGAAGACTCTGGGCAGCCTCCTCCCCAATTCTCTCAGGTTGATCTGAAGCTCCTTCATGGATTGTAAAATGCATGTGTTGTCCTTGAGGATCACTCACCATTCCTTTTAAAAGAAGCCTGTTATTATCAATAATTCCGAAAGCCGCGAGAGGTGTTCGACAAGAACCATGCAATGCTTTCATAAACGCTCTTTCAGCTGTGACAGCTTGAAAGGTAGGAATGTGGTTTAGGGACGAAAGCAATTCATACAACTCTTTATCGTCTTCTCGGCATTGTATCCCGATGGCTCCTTGACCAACGGCGGGTATATAGTCGTCTACAGATAGAATCTCTGTTGCTTTTTCAAGGAGACCAAGGCGTTTCAATCCAGCAACCGCAAGAAGGGACGCTTGGACGATACCACTTTCAATTTTTTGAAGGCGAGTTTGTACATTTCCTCTAAGAGGAACAACCTCAAGGTGATGATATTTTGAGAGAACGAAAGCTTGCCTTCTGAGTGAAGACGTCCCAAAAATTGCTCCCTTTTGAAGATGCTCAATGGGTTGTTTTTGATATGTAATCAACGCATCCCTTGGATCTTCTCTTTTTAGCATTGCAGGAACAATAAGGCCGGAGGGCATATCAACTGTCATGTCTTTCATTGAATGAACAGCAATATCAACGCGCTTCTGTAAAAGGGCGTCTTCGATTTCCTTCGTAAAAAGGGATTTCCCTCCTGAATCCATTAAGCTTCGATCGACAATTGCATCCCCAGTTGTTTTTAGCGAAACAATGTCAAAACAATCTTTATACTTGGGTTCATAGCGTTCGAGAGCCTTGAGCGCTTCATAAGTTTGCGCTAAAGCAAGCGGACTTCCCCGGGTTCCAATACGAATTCTTTTCATAAAACACACCATAAATACTTTGTATCCCCTTGCATAGAGGGGACATTTTATGGTTGAAGAAGATATGATTATCTTAGGAATTGAAACTAGTTGTGATGAAACGGCTGCGTCCTTGGTTACAGAGGATAAGCGCATTCTCTCAAATATTGTTTCCTCACAGCTTCAAGAACATAAACGTTTTGGCGGCGTTGTCCCCGAAATTGCAGCCCGTGCCCATTTAAATCACCTCAAAGACATCATTCATACGGCATTTCAAGAAGCCAATCTTTCTCTTGATGAAATTAATGGAATCGCTGCAACAGGGGGGCCTGGACTTATTGGAGGTGTTATTGTGGGTGTGATGATGGCAAAAGGTCTTGCCATGGCAAAACAGATTCCGTTCATTCCCATCAATCATTTGGAGGGGCATGCCTTAACAGCTCGATTGACCGAAGACGTTCCTTTTCCTTTTTTGTTACTGCTTGCTTCAGGGGGGCATTGTCAGTTTCTGATTGTTGAAGATGTGGGTCATTATACCCATCTCGGCGGAACTCTTGATGATGCAATTGGAGAGTGTGTGGATAAGACAGCTCGTCTTTTAGGGCACCCCTATCCCGGTGGCCCTATCATTGAAAGGCTTGCTTTGAAAGGTAATCCCTATGCTTTTGAGCTCCCCAAACCTTTAATAAGCCAACCCGGATGTTCTTTTTCCTTCTCGGGTCTAAAAACGGCTGCTCGCAAAATCATTCTTGAAAATGATACGACGAACCCTGAATTTCAATCGGACTTTTGTGCTTCTTTTCAACGAGTCATCGGTGAAATTCTTGTTAATCGATGTCAGCATGCTATGATGATGGCTCTTGAAAAAAAACCTAAAATAAACAATCTTGTTTTAGCAGGTGGTGTTGCCGCTAATCTCTATTTCCGCGGATGTCTTTCTAAGTCTATCCAAGAAAAAGGGTTAACGTTAGTAACACCCCCCGTGAGTTTATGTACAGATAATGGCGCAATGATTGCATGGGCAGGAGTTGAATATCTTAGAAAAGGGATCAGTGGTTCATTAGATTTTGAACCTCGACCACGATGGCCTCTTGAGGAATTAAATACAAGTTTAAGGGAGTAAATTGAGTGAATACAGTCTTTGTTATTGGTGCAGGTGCATGGGGAACAGCTTTAGCTCTTGCATTTGATCGCGCCCATCTTCAAACAACCCTATGGTCCATATCGCTTGATGAAGTGAACGCTATTAATCAGCGACATGAAAATGGCCTCCGCCTTCCAGGGATTTTACTCCCTCCAGAACTAAAAGCAACAACTGTTGCTGAGGATGTCTCGCACGCTGATCTGGTCATCCTTGTGCCCCCTGCACAATTTCTGAGAAATGTCTGTGAAACTTTTAAGCAGAAAATTGAACCCCATGTTCCCTTAGTGATAGCGTCAAAGGGTATTGAACAGGAATCTTGCTCTCTGTTATCAGATGTTGTCAGCAAATATTTTCCTGAAAATCCCCTTCTTGTCCTTTCAGGACCCAGCTTTGCCACTGATGTTGCCAAAAAATTACCTACAGCGGTTTCTCTTGCGTCGTCATCACTTTCTTTCAGTCAAAGCATCGCAAAGACCTTAAGCAGTGATCATTTCATACTCCATCCTTCTGATGACATTATTGGAGTTCAGGTGGGTGGGGCTTGTAAAAACATCATTGCCATTGCTTGCGGAATTGTAGATGGTTTGCAACTCGGTGACAATGCCCGAGCAGTCATGTTAACCTATGGACTCGATGAAATCGCTCGTCTAGGACAAGCCATGGGAGGGAAGTTGAAAACTTTTATGGGTCTTTCTGGATTGGGGGACCTGGCCTTAACATCTTTAAATGCTCAATCACGGAATCAATCCTTTGGTGTCGCATTGGGACAATCCATGCCTTTGACTCAACTTCTTGCTGACAAAGAAAAGCTTACTGAAGGCGTTCACTCCGTCTCAGGAACGATTGCCCTTGCGGAAAAGTACAACGTTAACATGCCGATTACGTCCGCTCTTCATAAATTTTTAAATCAAAGCCTTTCCCTGACTGAGTTTATCGATTCTATTTTTTCACCCCCCTCAAAACTGGAGAATTAAATTATGACTTACTGGCTTATTAAAACCGAACCCCATGTCTGGTCTTGGGATGATCAAGTCAAAAATAAAGTTACCTTTTGGGATGGCGTTCGTAACTATCAAGCCAGTAATAACCTTAAAGCCATGAAAATAGGAGATCAGGCCCTTTTTTACCATTCAGGAGATGAGCGCCAAATCATGGGGATCGTTGAGATTATCAAACCTTATTATCCAGATCCTTCCGATCCTGCTCAGCGTTTTGGAATGGTTGATGTTCAAGCTCTGAAATCTTTAAAAGATCCAGTGACGTTAAAAGAAATCAAGGAAGATCCTCGTCTTCACCATCTCGCTCTTGTGCGTCAATCTCGTCTTTCGGTGATGCCTATTGATAAAACATCATGGGATATTCTTGTTGAAAAAGGAATGGCGGCTTAAGAATGACAACCTATGATGAATTATACCAAGCTTCTCTCAATGATCTTGAAGGATTTTGGAGAGAGAAGGGGCAACGTCTCAAGTGGATGAAACCCTATACACAAATCCAAAATGGTGGATTTTCGGGTGATTTCCATATCAAATGGTTTGAAGATGGAACGTTGAATGCTTGTGAAAATTGCGTAGATCGACACCTTGTAACACGGGGAAATAAAACGGCTCTTATTTGGGAGGGTGATGCGCCTGATCAGCAGCGTTCTCTGACCTATCGTGAACTTTTTGAAGATGTATGCCGTTTTGCCAATGTTCTAAAAGGCAAAGGAATTCAAAAAGGGGATCGAGTGACCATCTATATGCCCCTCATTCTCGAAGCCGTGGTCTCCATGTTAGCATGCGCCCGCATTGGTGCCGTTCATTCCGTTGTTTTTGGAGGATTTTCTCCTCTTTCTTTAAGAAGCCGCATTAATGATTCGTCTTCAAAATTAATCATTACCGCTGATGTTGGATTTCGAGGCGGTAAGACAATTCCACTCAAAGAAAACGTTGACGAAGCGCTCAAAGATTGTCCCAGCATTGAAACATGTATCGTCCTCAAAAGAACAGATCAAAAAGTATTATGGTCTTCCGACAGAGATGAAGATTATGTTGAATTGATGAAATCGGCTTCACCTCAATGTATTCCCCAAGAAATGAATGCGGAAGATCCCTTATTTATTCTTTATACATCCGGATCAACAGGCAAACCAAAAGGAGTGCTTCATACGACTGGCGGTTATCTGGTTTATGCCTCTTTGACTCACGAGAAAATTTTTGATGTTCAAGAAAACGACATTTATTGGTGCACAGCCGATATTGGATGGATCACAGGGCATAGTTATGGTGTCTATGGGCCTCTCTCTAATGGATCAACGGTACTTATATATGAAGGTGTGCCAACCTACCCCAATCCAGGACGATTTTGGGAGATGATTGAACGCCATCGTGTTTCTCTATTTTATACGGCACCAACAGCGATTCGTTCCCTCATGAAGGAAGGCGAAACATGGCCATTGAAAGCCGACCTCACATCCCTTCGCCTTCTGGGCACAGTGGGAGAGCCCATCAACGTGGAAGCTTGGGAATGGTATTACAAGTATATTGGAAGTGAATCTTGTCAAATCTTGGATACCTGGTGGCAAACAGAAACAGGTGGCATCATGATTTCTGCTCTTCCTGGACTGGTTCCTTCCAAGCCAAGTTCCGCAAGTAAACCCTTCTTTGGAATTTCTCCCACAATTATGGGCGACAATCATTTCTCTATAAGCGGGCCGGGAGAAGGGCCTCTCTGCATTTCACAACCATGGCCAGGACTGGCCCGAACCCTCTATAATAACCACGAAGGGTTTATTAATACGTATTTTACAGCTTATTCAGGGTATTACTTCACAGGAGATGGCGCAAAGGTTGATGAGAATGGCTATTATTGGCTTACAGGGCGTATCGATGATGTGATCAATGTCTCAGGTCACCGGCTAGGTACAGCAGAGCTTGAAGATGCTCTCAATAGTCATGAAAAAGTTATCGAATCCGCTGTCGTCGGATATCCTCATACCATTAAAGGTCAAGGAATTTACGCCTATATCATTTTAAAAGATGAATTAGCTGACACTCAAGCTTTAAAAGAGGATATTATTCAGCATGTCAGACGCCTTATCGGACCGATCGCAGTGTTGGATCAAGTTATCTTTACCCCCCATCTTCCCAAGACGCGGTCAGGTAAAATTATGCGCCGTATCTTGAGAAAGCTTGCTGCTGGTGAAGTTGATTCTTTGGGAGACATTTCAACACTGTCTGATCCAAGTCATGTTGAAGACTTGAAAAAGCGCGTGATGATGGAAAATAAAGCTTTAAATTGAATACATTAGAATACAGCTATTGCCATCTCATTATTTATCCCGTATGAAGAATCATAATTTGAATGAGGTTATGTGTGGATAATGTTTATACAAACAGAAGAAACACCCAATCCGGCCACTTTAAAATTTCTTCCCGGCCGTATTCTGATGTCAGAAGGAACGGCAAATTTTGAGTCACGGGAAGAAGCGGCACAATCCCCCCTTTCTCTGAAAATTTTTGAAATCGATGGGATTAAGGGTGTGTTTTTCGGTGCGGATTTTTTAACAGTCTCTAAAGAAGACGGGTATGAGTGGTCTGTTTTAAAACCATCCATTCTCGCGGCTGTGATGGATCATTTTGTCACTCATCAGCCCTTGTTTTTTAAAGAGAGAGTTCTTACATCATCTAGCAATGAAGATGATCCTCTTGTTGTTCAAATCCAAGAACTACTGGATCATCGGATTCGTCCAGCGGTTGCAATGGATGGTGGAGATATTGTTTTTGACCGGTTTGAAGATGGAGTTGTCTATGTTCGTATGCAAGGTGCATGTTCTGGCTGCCCAAGTTCATCCGCAACGTTAAAAACAGGTATTGAAAATATGCTCCGTCATTATGTGCCGGAAGTTGTTGAAGTCAGAGCTGTAGAAAGTTAAGGAGTTAAAATGCTGAAGCTGTCGAAAACTCAAATATCATTGATTTGTCTATTAGGATTAATGATGCTTGGACAAATTGGATTTGTATACTACAAGGAATCTTCCGCGAAGGAGGCCTCCCTTGTAATTGCAGAGGAGACTGCAGAAGAGGTCAAAACCAGTGGTACTTCTGCAAAAGCATTTGGATTGCTTGCGTCCAATGAAACCCATTTCACGGTTTCCAGCGTTAACGAACTGCGTCATATTTTTAAAGATAATGACTATAATCTGAAAAAAGCCCAAAAAGAAGGCGAGGTTCCTCGTCTCTTTTTAGCTGAATTTCCTCAGGATATGCGCAAGCAGAAAAAGTCTTCTAATACGGCTTTTATTCAAGTCCTTCTGCCCTACATCCTTAAGGTGAACGAGCAAATTCTGGCAGACCGGGAAAAGCTCATTGACATGAAAGCGCGTGAGGCTAAAGGTCATAAATTCACACACAGTGAAAAAGTGTGGTTGAGTAAGCTTGCAGCCGATTACCGTTGTAAATCTACAAAGATTGATTCACTCCTCATGCATGTTGACATTGTGCCTCCTTCCTTGGCCATAGCTCAAGGTATGTTGGAGACAGGTGGCGGACGATCTTTTGCAGCCATTCAAAAAAATTCATTGTTTGGGCACATGGCTACAAAAACAAAGGTTCAAGCTTTTGAATCCCTTTTGCATAGCGTCACAGCTTATGCAAATAACCTGAATCGTCACAAAGCTTACCAAAGTTTTCGTATTCAACGTGCAGCTTTGAGAGCGCGTAATGAACGGGTTTGTGGGTACAAGCTCGCGGCTTGTCTTAATAAATACTCGGAGCGGGGACCGGCTTATACGAAAGATCTTCAAAAGCTGATTGATGCACGAGGACTTCAAAGCTATGACGTGGATCATATGCGTCTCAAACCCCAAATTTAGGAATTTTTAAGACTTCTTTCTTATAGTAGTCGTAAACATCTATAGGATAAAGGTATGGGAAAAATTACTGAAGACAGTCTACGACAGATTTTTCGGGAAGCACGCACCTACAATAAGTGGCATGACATCCCTGTCACCGATGAGGTTTTAAAAGAGGTCTATGACCTGATGCGTATGGGGCCCACAAGTGCGAATTGTAGTCCGTTAAGAATTCTCTTTCTGAAATCAAAAGAGTCTAAAGAAAGGCTCAGACCCCATTTATCACCAGGCAATCTAGATAAAACAATGGCAGCGCCTGTCACAGCTATCTTAGCCTATGATCTTGAATTTTATGAATATCTCCCTGTCATATACCCCTTTGTCGATGCTAAATCCTGGTATGAGGGAAAGCCAAAACTGATCGAAGAGACAGCTTTTCGCAATAGTACGCTCCAAGGCGCTTATTTCATCATTGCAGCGCGTGCTTGCGGCCTTGATTGCGGTCCCATGTCAGGGTTTTCTACTAAAGATGTCGATACTGAATTCTTCCCCGATGGGCGTTATAAGTCGAATTTCCTATGTAATCTAGGCTATGGTCATCCTGAGGGTATCTCTGGCCCTCGTGCTCCCCGCCTTTCCTTTGATGAAGTTTGTGAAATCATATAGCCCGATGGTGACAAAGAAAGATTCGCCTCTTACCCCATAGGGTCATCCCCGTTTTCACGGGGATGACAATGCGGGAGAGCAGAGAGGACAAAGTGTTAGAAAAGATAAGAATCTT
>CAYRHD010000002.1:51826-84239 GCA_964424065.1 uncultured Alphaproteobacteria bacterium | reverse complement strand
AAAGGTTGAACCAGACAACCAACAAGAAACTCAGGAAACATCACCGGACGCTAACTCCAGATCTAGCATATAAGTCTCCTCAAGTGAAAAAGAAAGCCGAAACATTGGTCAAGAAGTGGGAGAATAGTGGTTTGACTCAAACAGAATTTAGTGCGCAAAAGGGTTTCACTCAAACGACATTATCACGCTGGGTCAGAGAATTCAGGCCAGACTTGGCCAGGAGTCCGCTACAAACAAGAAAAAAATGGGAACAAATTATTAAAGAGTGGGAGAAAAGCGGTCTTCCAAAAATAGCTTTTTGTCAAAAGAAAGGAATAAGCAGAGTAAGCTTGAGAACATGGCTAAAGACATTAAGGCCAAATCACAAGATTCCTAAAAAATGAACTAAGGAAGAGGAAAGAAGTAGACTCAATAGAATAAGAGCTTGAGACTGTTTGTTTAATCATAAAAATAAAATAGACATATAAATCCATTGAGGGAAGTGATTATGAATTATTCATCCATGTCTAAATCGAGTGATTCCATATCTGCTGTCTCATCAATGCGCTTCTTGACCAGACAACAATTCATCAACTTCTGAATCGAGAGAATCTGAATCATGATGATCAACGATTTCCTCTTTGATATAGGTCAGTGAATCAAGATCCGCATGTTTTAAGATTCTGTGGAGTCGTTGAACCATAAGCACGGATTCATCTCGCATATATCCAACAGTGTTTCCAAATCCAAGCAAGCGACGGATTTGATTATAACCTCGATTGCAGGTCGTAGGGATGTTCTTGACATAGGATTCACTTAAAGTCACAGCTCCTGCTGTAAACTCATTGATGATGTAGGGTGCAAACAGGAACATCCAATAGTAGTTTCCGCCAAAGAACTTATCACAGCCATCTAAAGACAGAGCGACAAGAGGAATGAGGTTCCAGATAGATTCAAGAGATGTATAGAGCCTTGCAGGGATACGTAATGCCTTGAGAGCAGATTCACCTTGAGGTTCTGAACTCCAGAGAAACTCATTGAAGAAATCAACACTTCCAATGACTTCGGCAAAGCCTTGAGCCCAAAGGCCTAAACCCCCACTAGAAATCCATCCGAGATACTCAGCAACTTCAGGGGAAATGTATCCAAAACTAAGTTCTTGGAAGAGCAATTGAAAGACGATCTGAAGACCAAGGAGGCGCCCTGCGGAGGCAATGAAAGATCCCCCCATGCTGAGCCATTCCGTTGAGGATTGATAAACGGATTTTCCATGATGAACATCTTCTCTCAAGTCATTTGCCATATTGAGAATATACTTTAACCGATAGCATCCCATCATTCTTTCGAGATGATCATATGTCGCCTCTGGTGCTTGTTTTTGCATCATCAGCCAAAGCATGGGATTATAGAGTTCATTATAAACCGAACGAACTTGTGCATCAGGCATATAATAGAGAGCTTCCTCAAGAGCTTCCAGTCTCTTCAGTGTTTCCATACGGAATTGAGCAACGGAGCCCGGAAGATGATGGGGTATTTCTTCATTTAAAAACCGTTGATTAGACCAACGTCTGAAATTATTGAGCTGATCAACGCTCCAGACAAATCCTTCAATAACGTAGAATGGACCCCATCTATATAACATTTGTTTCATAGGTTGTGTGCTATATCCTTGTTCTCTTGCCCAATCCATGAAAGTAAGTTCAGCATCAAGTAAGTAGAAGAATTGAACAACCGTCGGAACGACAGCTCCTAGACACACCAGAGCATATAATCCATATTTTCTGATGGGATGAGGAGTGATGGAAAATTCATCTGTCGAGGGTGCAAGAAACCGTTGCGCGCACCAAGCCATCCGTGGGATATTGTCGACAAGGGCTGTCGCACAAACAAATCCTATAACAGCATTCATTATCTCTTCCTCATTTGTTTGAGAAAGTCTCATTCTTTCATAAAAGATTTCACCAACACCTATCGTAAAAACAGGAACATCTGGCCATGCTGCTAACCCACCAATAATGGCAAGTCCAGTCATGCCCGCCCATTGAAGCCAAGTGGTTTGGTTTTGAAAGGTATAACGCTCAAGGTGGGTGAGGAAGTGAAGGATCTTAGCGGATTTCTTGGGACTGCCTATAAAACTGGCCGGAAGAGGAAGATCTGGATTTCCACCACTGCCTGTGGATTCTAAATCGGCGGGTGGACTGTGATGAGAGGGACCTTTTTGTTTGTGTAAAGAAGCGACGAAATTCATGAGGTAAGAAAGGGAGAACTTTCCTTTATCAGCTCCTCCACACGCTTCTCTCAAAGCTTTGAGAAGAGTTGCAACATTTGTGGGGTCTTCCCCGCGAAGATAAGAGACCCATCTGGCAATTTCTCTTTGTTTTCTGTGGTTCCCGCCCCAAGCTTTTTTGAAGTCTTCTGGCCGCAATTGATTGTAAACAATAGCCTTACCATCAATATCCCTAGTTCTGGATTGAGTTCCCCTTTCTTGAATGGAGCCCGTGTGTCCACCTTTTTTATCAAATTTAGATAATAAAGACGTAGATTCATCTGCTTCGTCGTCACTGTTTTCAGTGTCTGAACTATTATTAGCAAGTGGTTGATCCCCATTAGAAATCACTTTCGAAGCTCTTACATCTTGAGTAGTGTCACTATTTGTTGGACTCTTCGTTTTCAGGTTGTCAAGAGCTTGCTGATCAACTTTAGCTAAAAATTGTTCCACTTTTGCAGGTGGAATAGAAAACGTATTCATTGGGATAGCAGCGCTTCCTCCAACGAGAACTTGTATTACTGATCCATTTAAATAAGTCATCGATCCAGGGGGCGTCTCGGGCGGAGGTAAATCCCCATCATCAACAACAACCTTTGCGTTAGGGTTGGCTGAAACATCATCCGCTGAGGTATTGGAAGACGCAAAGACCGTACTTCCACCCGCCTCTTTCTCTACAGCAGCCTCTCCCCCTGGCCTAGGGCTACTTCCTTCATCAGACGTTTTTCTGTCTTCAGAACTGAAGGTCTTGTGTTTGTTAAATTCAGTTTCCTCGTCAGAGGGAATGAACGTTGGGGATCCCTGTCCAGGAGGTGTGGTGCCTGAAGTCGGGCTAGATGGAGGTGTTGAACGAGATGCATCTTTTGAGTCATCAACAACCACTGAACTTTCAGAAGTTTCATAGACAGTAGGCACATCCGCTTCTGCCACAACAACAGCTTGTCCCCCTTTCCTAAGGCTACCTTCCTCCTCAGATACTTCTAACTCTTCAGTACCAAAGATGTTATCATTTTTAAAATCATTTTCCTCGTCAGAAGATGAACGCCTCGGGCTTTTCTGCTCAGGCGGCGTGGTCGGGCTAGATGGAGGTGTTGAACCCGCTGAATGAACCGTGGAACCTAATGCATTTCCTTCTGCTGCATCCCCAAGATTCTCATGGGATGAGTTTGAAGATCCTGCTCCTGTTCCTGAACCGGAATCCTGAGGTAAAGCATTTGAAGGTAATATCTGAGCGGAATGTTCAGCGGGAGGGGACGCGGAACTTTCTTCTTCATCTCCAGTGTCCTCAGTGGATGAATTTAAAGATCCTGCTCCTGTTCCTGAACCGGAATCATCTGGTGTCTCATTTGAGGATGATCTCTGATTGCCCTGTTCATTAGAATGTGGTGAGCTGGATTCACTGGAATGGTCCGCTGTTTCTTCTGGCTCACGGGCTGCCGCTGCCAAAGCTTGAGCTGAAATCTGTTGTTGAATGTGTCGTTGTTCGTGTTTTTGCTCTTCATCTTGGTCCATTGATAGAGCGAGGTCGCTCCAAAGGAAGGACACGATAACTGTGCTGGCAATGGCTTTTCGAGAGAATTTAAGAAATGATGAAAGTCGATCGTTTTCCAGAAGTTCATATGCCTTCTGCATCCATGTGGACCTATGCCAGTTCTTTCTCATCATAAAATACCTATTTAAAAATGTTCCTTTTACTATGTAGGAAATAAGAACCTGTTTTTCAACCAAGAATGTATTAACATAGACAAAACTTATGGTTTATACTTACCATTTACCTTTACTGAATGTCAAGGTGGAATCAATATGGCAGGACTTTGATTTTTTGTTGAAAGAGATTCTCCATATAAGAAAGATGGAATCTCTCTGAGATTCTAAAAGATGAGGAGATAGATGAAAAGGGTTTATCCTTCAACCGATAAATAAACGTATAACAGGTAGAGTAGGATTTTAATATATTAACGTTGGTATGAAAATCACAAACCTTAATAAAAATGAGGATCCATCAATCATACAAGAATAGTAAGACTGAGGATCCTGTTTCTTTATGTAATACTTTGCTCTCTGGTGAGCTATCAATTAAGGAGAAGGGGGCAATAGCCAGCTCCACATGCTCCTCCCGCAAGATACTGTTCAGCCCCGATTCCTGGAACCATTGATTCTAATCGAGCTGTGGAAGGATTAACAAATGCAGCAGTGCCATTGTGAATATGGACGACTTTTGCATGACCTACATATGCACCCGGGCGAGCCCCATAGTATACCATGCTTTGGTGTCCAACGGGATCTGTCATATGGGTTCCCCCGCTTTGTGAAAGATGATAAGCAGCTGGGTGAATACGAGCGGCGTCACGTGCTTCTGCAGCGCCCATGAGGCCTGCAAAAAGAGCAGTTGTTAAAAGTAATTTTTTCATAAGTGTGTCTCCTGTGTTGATGTTCAGCGAGAGAGGCCTCTATATTTTAAACTCAATATGCCTTATGCATGATGAGACTATATACAAGATCTCTGTCTACTTACCTAATATAAAGAAGTTTTATTAATATTTAGTTTATAGGTTCAAAAAATATCAAAAATAATTTGGTAAACATCCCATCACACTCTCAGCGTCCTTAATAGACAGGCGTTGCAAATGGGCAAGAGAGGCTCGGGCAAGTTATGGTATTGCTTTCCTTATAAAAACAAACCCTAGGCTTTGCAAACATGACATCATTAGATTGGTTCTACTTTAAATCAGTTTCATTCCCTGCTGTAGTGGCGTTAGCGTTCGGTGATGCTTCTTGAGATTCTTGTTTGTTGTCCGGCTCAACCTTTTCCTCCTTAACTTTCTCTGATTTTTTCCGGTATCGATACCGGTTTAAAGAGTTCACTTGATCCGTGAGTTGATCAATGCGTTGAGATTGTTCTTCGATCTTTTGAAACTGAGTTTCGATACGTTCGTTCTAATTTGCAATAAGCTTTTTCTGTTCTTCGACAACATCCAGCAGCTGATAAACAAGGCCTTTCAGCTCAACCGTATCGTTAGGAAGTTCTTCTCGAGCTTTCATGTTCAGAAGAATAGACTTTTTTAAACTCTTCACAACATTTCTTCAAACAACAACATAATCTTCTATATTTAGGGGAGTTGGCATATATCTTATGTCAATTCCTGAAAGCAGCATCTGGAGTTCTTGGAAATTCACTTCCCATTGTGTATTCATAATTGAAGGAATACGGAAAATTCCTTTCTCGAGTCTTTTTTGCCAAATGCAGAAGCCGTTGCGCTCCCAGTATAAGGCTTTCATGTAATTTCCGCGTTTATTAAAAAAGATAAACATATATCCAGAGAGAGGATCTATATCCAGAACGTCTTGAACAAGAAGACTCAAGCTGTCAAAGGATTTATACATGGGAAAACGATCTCGTGCGATAAAGACTTTTGTGCCTAAAGGAATCATAATTTACCTCACTAGTAAGGGGTTGAGCCAATTTGAGAGAGCCTGCCAATCGAAAGCTCCTTGTAAATACAAACGATGACCATTCAACAAAACAATTTCCATTTTTGGAGGAGAAGAACTTGGGAAAGAAGAGGATGGCATTGTCACAGGAATAAACCGATCTTGAATCGATGGTATTTCAGGGGCAGCCTGCTGCATCAGGGTATTTGGTTGCTTTATTTTGTCTGAAGATTCGAGAGTTTGTTTCCAACGATAAAAGACGGAATAGGTTAGACCTTTTTGCTTGCAAAAGAGATTGAGTGCTATGCCACTTTGTTCCCACTCATCAATAAACGCTTTCGATTGATCTTGAGTGTAGCCTGGAGAAAGATTAAAAGAACTTGTCATAGAGTCCTCATTTCATAAGTTTCTTTATCTCCTCCTATCCTTTCATTTCTTGAAACTGATTAATAGATGTACTTCTCCAGACGGGTACGTAGCGGGAATCCATCCTTTCTTCATAGTATTTTTCAGAACGAAAAAAGAACTTATCGTGAGATTGCTGTTCTTGCGAACATCCGACCTTGGAAAGCTCCAGCACGCTCAGCAGCAACGTGACTTGTCTCAGGACGTGCGCGACGCATATCATACTCATTGACAACGGTTGATCCAAAAGTTGTATTCAGGACTTTATCGCCAGTCCTGTTGCCATAGGCGAGGGCGCGAGCATGAGGTGCGCTTGCGATAATGGGCGCATCAGGAGCCGTATAAATACGTCCCCCACTCGGTACAACAGCAGTTGACTCAGAATGGAATATAGGCCACGTAGCGGCATCCGCCGTGTTGACCGTTGCAATGATTCCCGCCACAAAAGCGGTTGTTAAAATGTACTTTTTCATAATAAATTCTCCCTATAGAATGTTTAAAATTAAGTATATTTACAGAAGAAGAATATCAAAAAAGTTTTAAGATTTAGTAAAAATAAAATCTTATTTGTGGGGGGCAGTTCAATCAACGCGGATTGACCAGAACTTCGCCTTCCTCCCGTCTCGTCCTTTTGTGTGTCAGAATCAAGATATCACTTAGAAACGCGTGTACTCAGGCAAGTTCAGGAGAGTATTATCACACGACAAGTCTATAAATATAAATAGTTGAATCTGTCCTTGACATTTGAGGACAGGTCCCGCATAGCTTGTAAATGTATTGCTAGGGGCAATTGAAATATACAGGGATTTAATATGCAGAGTAAAGATTTGGTCGCCGCAATTTGGGTTGTCTTTTTATGGTCAATGAACTTGATTGTACAAAAAATCGCGGTAGCCCACCTTTCCATATATATATTAAGCTTCCTCCGCGTTGCCTTGGCGCTTCCACTTCTTTTTTTCTGCCCCTTTCCTCAAAAAAGCGTCTGGAAATATGCTCTTTGTGGCTTTTTTATGTTGGCTCTGTACCTGATTCTTTTTGGCTTTGGGCTGAAATCTGATATAGGGGCGGGACTCTCAGCCTTTTTCCTTCAAACGCAAGCCTCATTCATTATTCTGTGTTGTTTCTTGCTTTTGGGAGAAAAGCCAACCTGGTTCCAGGTCCTTGGAATGGTTATTTCCTTCGTTGGTGTCTACCTTTTAAGAGCTTCTTCAATTCCTGCAGAAGTTCCTCTATCAGGTATATTATTATTGTTGGCTTGCGGTGTCACCTTTGGCATCGGAATTGCGTTCTCCAAAAAATTCCAAATTGGCGGGAGTATGCAGGACATTGCCTGGCTGTCTTTGGTTTCATCAATCCCATTGCTGTTTTCATGTTTTGTATTTGAGGGGCCCGTTCATACTTTTGAATTAATTATCAATATGGATCTAACAGCTCTTTACTGTGTGTTGTTTGCTGTGTTGGCGTCGACTATATGGGCGACCTATATTTGGTTAAATTTATTGCAAAGATATCCAGCGGCGACGGTCACACCATTTATGCTGTTGATTCCTGTATTTTCAAACATTCTTTCTTATTTGGTTATGGGAGAAAGCTTAACAGTTGAACAGATGTTAGCTGGTTTTGTTATCATTCTAGGTGTGATGTTTGCTCAGAAAATGTACCAACATATTCCTTTTGTAAAGAGGCTGATGGTGTCATGATTGATCTCGAAAAACTGCGCTCCTTTTACTATGTTATAAAAGAGGGTTCTCTATTAAAAGCTGCAGCTGTTCTCGAAAAAAATCATACAACCTTAAGCAAGCACTTAACAGACCTCGAAGAAACCTACACGGTGAAGCTGTTTGTCAGAAAGCGTAAAAGACTCGAGTTAACGGAAAAGGGAAAGGACTTATTCGTCCTAGCCCAAAACACGATTCCAAACTTAGAAAATGGCGCCACACAAATTTTGGCCCCCAAAGAGCAACCCAATAAACTGAGAATTCTAACAACCACAGGTATCATTGGTGTTTGGCTAATCAAGCAAGTCAAATCCTTGACAGAGGAATTCCCCGACCTGCAGGTCGCCATTATTACAACCAATGCAGATATTGATTTTGAAGCCTCCAAAGCAGATGTTGGTCTATTACCACGCCAACAAGCAAAGGGGCTTTCCCAAAGGAAAGTGATTACACTTCATCCCAAGCTTTTTGCAAGTCCTGAATATTTGGAAAAATATGGTGTTCCCAAGAATTTGGATGAACTGAAAAATCATAAGCTCATCAGTTTCTATTCTGACTTTGAAGGAAATATCGGAAATATGGACTGGCACTTAAAGAAAGGCCTCCCAGAACATAGTCTTAGAGAGAGCTATCTCACGATTAACTCTGGTTTTCTTCTTTTTGAAGCGGCGTGTCAAGGGTTGGGTATCATGACTTTGGCTCGTGAGTTCGAATATATTGAAACGTCAAATCTTGTTCAGGTCCTCCCCGATATTCCTGGTCCCTCATTCGATGTGTTCTTCGTATCCAGAGCGGATGCCATTTTAACCCCAGTTCAAAAGGCTCTTTTGAAGATTATGGGACATTAATAATTTGTTAACCTTTTGTTAATAAATAATTATTTTTTCTTGCAACATCAGGCATTTGTAGTATTTTATAAGTGAGAGTATGGGTGGTATGTTTTAGACTAAATCTAGAAAAAAGGGAGAAACATATGTTTAAGAACATTGACAAGTCTCGTATTCATGGGACAGGTAATATTCTTAAGACAACCGGACTGTAAGTTTTAACTTGACTAGTTCTTTGTCATATTTATCGGAAGCTCTTCCAATTGCTGGGAGAGCTTTGTCTTTAAGAGAATCCTTTAATAAATCCCTTATCGAGAGTTTTGAATATCTTTTAGAGGCGTGCAAAGAAGCTATCCCTCAAGACCAATTTAAAGCGGCCTTTGAGAAGTTGACATCCCTCAATACAAAAGAGAAAATTTCTGGATTTTTAAGTGCTCTTCACTCAGATTTCCTTGCGGCTATTGAAAAGGAAGATGTAAATAGGGTTAAAGAAGTTACTGAGCAACTTGTAAAACATGAGTTTCAGATTCAAGAAATGACCTACAAAAGTATTTCTGAGCTTGATGATTATTATGTCAAATTGACGGAAGGCATCTCATCTCAAGAAATTATAGAAGTGATTGAGTTTGCCCCTCTTCCTGCGGATACCTACGAAAAAGTTAAGCTTTCGATTCAAAGAGGGTACGACGTTTTAAAGCGGATTGCTCCGGACTTTTATAACGAGGCTCAAGAACTCGTCAGCGAGATATTGGTTTTGAACTCATTAGGTGTCAAGCAGGGAACAAGTCTTGATTTATTTGGGACCATATTCAAAAGTAGTCGCCACAATTGGCAAAGGCTAACTGACATTTTGGAATGCATCATTCATGAGCAGTCTCATCTTTACGTTCATCTTTTATCCAAAGATGATCCTCTTGTGCTTAACCCGACGGAAAGGTTTGAGTCTCCTTTAAGAAAAGAGTCTCGACCTCTCATGGGCATCTTCCATGCTACATTTGTTTTGAGCCGTATTCATTACATCCTTGAAAAGGCTTTAAAATACAATCAAATCCCAGCAGATGAGGCTGAGTATTGTCACGAGTTGATGTCTCACTATAACAAGCGTTACCATGTGGGTGTTGAGGTTCTAAATAAACATGCAAAGATGACGCCGCTTGGAAAAGAGCTCATTCGTTCGTCTGCAAAATTGCTTTAATTTCTATTTTCAAAATTTCTCAGAATAGCCGCGCCATGAGCGAGAGAAACTATTTTTAGACAACCAGCGAAATAATAACAAGAGCAATAACGGCAACGCTTACAACCCACCACAAAATATTCTTATGGGGACCATGATTGTCGTTCGCGACTTTAGATAAGTAGAAAGTCGACTTTTTTGCTTTTGCTAAAAATTTATTTTTAGGAACACGGGACATTATTTCTTCTCTCGTGCAGAAAAGGGTTCATAGTACCGCAGGTCATGTCCTGTATAAAGTTGTCGTGGACGTCCTATTTTTTGTGCAGGATCAACAATCATTTCCATCCATTGGGCAATCCAACCCACAGTCCGTGCCACAGCAAATAGAACGGTGAACATGGATGGGGGAATGCCCATCGCTTTGAAAATGATCCCTGAATAGAAATCCACATTGGGATAGAGTTGTTTTTCAACAAAATAGGGGTCTTCGAGGGCTATTTTTTCAAGCTCAATGGCAAGCTCTAACAGCGGATCATTCTTAACACCAAGTTCTTCAAGAACGGCTTGTGAGGTCTTTTTCAGGACAGAAGCGCGAGGGTCATAGTGTTTATAAACGCGGTGACCAAATCCCATGAGTCGAAAAGGATCATTTTTATCTTTGGCGCGCTTGATAAATTCAGGAATACGGTCCTTGTGACCAATTTCCTTTAACATGTTTAAGACAGCTTCATTCGCTCCTCCGTGGGCCGGACCCCACAAACAAGCAATTCCGGATGCAATACAAGCAAAGGGGCTAGCGCCACTGGAACCTGCAAGACGCACTGTCGAAGTAGATGCATTCTGTTCGTGATCTGCATGAAGGATCAAAATCTTATCCAGAGCTTGAGCAACAATGGGGTTAACTTTAAAGAGAGCTGTTGGTGTTCCAAACATCATATAAAGGAAGTTTTCTGCATATCCCAACTCATTTTGAGGATACATAAAAGGTTGACCAATGGAATATTTATAAGCCATTGCGGCGATGGTAGGCATCTTTGCAATGAGGCGATGGGATGCGATCATCCGTTGCTGAGGGTCTCGGATGTCAATGCTGTCATAATAGAAGGCGGACAAAGCGCCGACTACTCCAAGAAGGACGGCCATAGGATGGGCATCGCGCCGGAAGCCTTGATAAAAGTTTCTCAGCTGCTCGTGAATCATTGTATGCATTGTGATGTTCTGCTCAAAAGATTCAAATTCCCTTTTTGTAGGAAGCTCCCCTTCCATCAAGAGATAAGCGACTTCCAAAAAGGTACTCTTTTCCGCAAGTTCTTCGATGGGATAGCCACGATGAAGGAGAATGCCTTTTTCTCCATCAATAAAGGTTATTTTCGATTCACAACTGGCTGTGGAGGTAAACCCTGGATCATAGGTAAAACAATCTGTTTCTTGGTATAGCCCGCGAATATCAAGAACATCGGGGCCTCGCGTTCCATGAAGAATCGGAAGATCAACGGACTTAACCCCACCCGGCCTTCCAGGCGTGACTTCCAGATGTGCGATGTCGCTCTCTTCTTCTAAAAAACGTGATGTCATGGCCAATTCTTCTTTCATATTATATGCTTATATCATAATATCTCTTAACGTTTTCCTAATACAAGATCCAGTCTCTTTAAACTTTCATCTTTTCCCAAAACATGCAAGATTTCAAACACACTGGGGGATATAGTTTTCCCCGTGAGTGCAGCCCGCAAAGGTTGAGCAGCTTTCCCAAGCTTGATTCCGTTGTTTTCAGCAACTTCCTGAATCATGGCGTGGAGTTCACTTTCCGTCCAAGAGACTTCAGGAAATTCGATGAGATGTTTTGTCATAAGCTTTAGAATTTCAATTCCCTGTGTATCCAATACTTTTTGGGATGCTTCATCCAAAGATTGGGGGTGGAGGTAAAAAAGCGACCCTTCTGCAAGTTCGATCATGGTTTTGGCTCGTTGTTTGAGACCCTCCATTCCTCGTTTCAAGAGGTCTTTTTGTTCCTTTGTAATAGAAAGGTCGAATTGTTTCTCCATAAAGGGAATGACCAGATCGGCGAGACGGTCATTATCCGCTTCCCGAATGTAATGTCCGTTTAAATTTGTTAATTTTGCAAAATCAAAGCGAGAAGGAGATTTTCCCACATGGTCCAAATCAAACCATTCGATGGCTTCTTGAGTTGAAATCACTTCCGCATCCCCATGGCTCCAGCCCAACCGGAGAAGGTAGTTACGAATAGCTTCAGGTAAAAAGCCCATTTCTTGATAGGCTTCCACACCCATGGCGCCATGACGCTTTGAAAGTTTTGCACCATCATCTCCATGAATCAAAGGAATATGGGCAAAATGAGGAACGACCCAGCCCATGGCTTTGAAAATTTGGAACTGACGGAACATATTCGTCAAATGATCATCGCCGCGTATGACATGTGTGATGCCCATATCATGATCATCTACAACAACCGACAAGTTAAATGTTGGCGTTCCATCAGCACGAATCAAAATCATATCATCCAGTTGTTGGTGAGCAACGGTTACTTCCCCTTGCACAACATCATGGATCGTTGTTTCGCCCTCCAAGGGTGATTTGAAGCGAATCACCGGGTTCACGTCTGGAGGAGCGTCCTCGGGTGAACGATCACGCCACCGACCATCATAACGAGGTGGGAGTCCTTTTTCGCGAGCGTCCTCGCGCATAGCTTCTAATTCTTTAGGGGTGCAATAACAATAATAAGCGTGCCCTTTTTCAAGCAGTTCTTTCGCAACCTCCACATGACGCTCTCTCCGTGAAAACTGATGGACGGGGGCTTCATCCCAATTAATGCCCATCCATTCAAGTCCTTTATAGATGGCGTCAACTGCTTCAAGGGTGGAACGCTCTCGATCCGTATCTTCAATCCGCAGGAGCATAGTTCCTTTGTGGTGACGAGCAAAGAGCCAGTTAAAGAGGGCGGTTCTTGCGCTTCCAATATGCAGATATCCTGTGGGAGAAGGGGCAAAACGGACGACAACAGACATTCGTGATTCCTTTTTTGATGAGCATCAATTTAGATATTTAAAATAGACGAGTTTCAATGATTTGTCACGGGGATGACGACAAAATCTCATGGGTATTATTGAGATAGTAAGAAATTTTGTGTATAATGATATCTTATCAAAGATCAACATAGTGGGAGAAAGCCAATGAAAACTATATTCGTCATTTCCTTGTTCGCCGTTTTGGTGATTGGAACGCAAGAAACAAAGGCGGAGCAACGAGAGAGTCAAGAAATTCATTACCAGTGGGTTAGTGAAAGGGGGCATGTCGATCATGGAAAGACGACGTTTTCTTCTGAAGATACATTTGAGGGGTTGAAAAGCTTGGTTGCAAATGAGGCACAAGCAGATCCCACAACGATGAAGGTATATGGTCCCAATGGAGAGGAAATACGAACCCATGAGCAGTTCAATAAAATTCTTGATGAACAGAGTGGGAAAGAGGCTGTTAAGCTGACAATTCAACGATAAGCATTTTCTTTGAATTCCAAAAGACGAAAAGGCCAAACTAGAGGGAAGTTTGGCCCTTTGAAATAATGTCATCTAACAAAGAGAGTTATTAACATAAAATTGATGCTGTTACTTAAGTTGAGGTGGTTGCTTAATAAAAGAAAGCAAGATGGGGTAATAACAGCATCACGTGAACCATAGGCAACTTTCAGGATGAAATCTATCCGTAAAAACTACGGATAGTGAATTTTCTAAATGGCTTTTATTTGGGGGAAGTTTTCCAATCTAGCGCAATACCATTTACTTTCTACAAGTCATACTCCTAACAAGGAAATGGGGAATAAAAGTAGAGATCCCGGAACAAAGGAGCAACGAGAATATATTGAAGAGAAAAGATTATTCTCATTCAGACTTGTTTAGTTGAGGCATATCAATATCCCAGAATAGCTGACGTTGCTTGCCCAAACTGTTAACCCTAAAATGCCATGGATTCGATTCCGGTGAGCCTTTCCCCCTAAATGTTCTACGACAAGTGGTACAACAGCGTCCATCTTTCCATTGTACGTTCCCTTCATAATCTCTTGAAAGGTTTTGAGCTCTGCCCCTAAAAAGAAGAGACTCGGCTGTGGTCTTACTATTTTGTTTCGATTTTCCGAAGCAGTGGTTAAGTCATAGCCTCTACTTAGATCTAAAATCCTCTTGACCGAAGGAAATCAAGATGACTATTTTGTTTCATGAAACAAAATTTTCAAACTATCATTCTGAAACTTCAACAATTCTGGTCTGACCAAGGATGCGTGATTTTGCAGCCCTATGATTCGGAAGTTGGTGCTGGAACATTTCATCCCGCAACAACCCTTAGAGCTTTAGGAACCAAGCCTTGGCGAGCAGCCTATGTTCAGCCTTCTCGCAGACCTGTTGATGGACGCTATGGAGAAAACCCAAATCGACTTTATCGTCATCATCAGTACCAAGTCATCCTTAAGCCTTCACCTGAGAACGTTCAAGACCTCTATCTGGAAAGTTTAAAGTTTATCGGGTTTGATCCCCTGAAGCATGATATTCGCTTTGTAGAAGATGATTGGGAAAGCCCAACGTTGGGGGCTTCTGGTCTTGGATGGGAAGTCTGGGGGGATGGGCAAGAAATCACTCAATTCACCTATTTTCAACAGGTAGGAGGAATTCCCTGTGAGCCTGTGAGCGCTGAACTAACCTATGGTCTTGAGCGATTGGTTGCAGTGCTTCAGGGTATTGAAAAAGTTTATGATCTCGATTGGAATGGAGCAGAAGGGGATGCGCGCATGACCTATGGAGATGTGGCGCTCCAGATGGAGAAAGAGTTCTCCGCCTTTAGCTTTGAACATGTGGATGAAACCATGACATGGCGTCACTTTGAAGATGCAGAAACCATGTGTCGCCAGCTTTTGGAACAAAAGCTTGTGTTACCGGCTTACGAATATTGCTTGAAAGCCAGTCACCTTTTTAACCTTTTGGATGCAAGAGGCGTATTAAGCGTTATTGAACGCGCTAACACCATTGCGCGTGTTAGGGCGCTTGCACGGCGGTGTTGTGAATTGTGGATGGAGGAAGGTCATGGCTGAGTGGCTATTTGAGATTTTCTCTGAAGAAATTCCCTCTCGCATGCAACCAGGGGCGCAAGAACAACTCAAACAATTAACCCAAGCCTTACTGGAAGAATATGGGCTTAATCATCAATCAATCCGAACTTTTGTGACGCCTCGCCGTTTAACGGTTGTTGTTCAAGGCCTCCCCCAGCAAACTTCTGAGAAAGTCGAAGAGAAAAAAGGTCCTAGTGTTGATGCTCCTTCACAAGCAATTGATGGATTTTTAAAGTCCGTTGGTATGAAGCGGGAAGAGTGTGTTGAGAAAGAAACACCCAAAGGGACTTTTTTGTTCGCGATGAAAAAAGAGTCCGGGAAGCCGACAAAAGAGATTCTCTCCCACATTAGTTTGTCCATTCTTCAACAATTTCGGTGGTCTAAATCCATGCGTTGGGGTGAACTTTCCGAAACATGGGTCAGGCCACTCCGCGGGTTTCTTAATCTTTTTGAGGGTGAGGTTGTTCCACTTTCTTATGCGAACGTGACCTCAACCGATAAAACCAAAGGGCAGCGATTTTTATCCCCCCTCCCTTTTATGGTAAAAAACTTTAAGGACTATGAAGAAAAGCTCAGAGAGCACTTCGTGATATTAGATTGGCAGGAACGCCGCAATTTTATTGAGAATGAAATTCGTCAGATTGCAGGAGATCTAACACCTGCAGTGGATCCTTCTCTGTTAGATGAAGTTGCGGGACTTGTTGAATGGCCTGTTGCTCTCAAAGGAGCGGTTGATCAACAGTTCATGGAACTTCCTTCGGAAGTGATTGTCACCCCCATGCGCGTTCATCAACGGTATTTTCCCCTTCTAGATTCAAAAGGAAAGTTAGCGCCTTACTTTGGCGTTGTTGCGAATACGCAAACCAGCGATCATGGAAGAACCATTGTAACTGGAAATGAAAGAGTATTGCGGGCCCGTCTTGCAGATGCCCAATTCTTTTGGAAGCAGGATCAACGCTATCCCCTGGAACACTTTAACGAGGCTTTGAAAAAAAGGATGTTCCATCAGCAATTAGGGAGCCTTTATGACAAAGTTGAACGGCTCAGTAAGCTATCTGTGCGACTTGCACAGGAAGTTGATGCGAACACAAAAATTCTTGAAAGAGCTGCCATCCTATCAAAAGCTGATTTGGCTAGCCAAATGGTGGGAGAGTTTCCGGAACTTCAAGGTATCATGGGGCGCTATTACGCTGAAAACAAAGGCGAGCCCTTCGAGGTTTACCGTGCCATTGAGGAGCATTATTGGCCCAAGGCTGCAGGGGCGCCGATTCCTGAGGCAATCCCAAGCCTGATTTTAGCCATGGCCGATCGATTGGATACGCTGGTTGGGTTTTTTACCATCGGTGTTACGCCTACGGGTTCCAAAGATCCCTTTGCTTTACGACGCGCAAGCTTGAGTTTAATTGCCTTGGCCATGAATCCTCACTTTAGTTTGTCGATTCTTGAGGCGTTGGGTTGGGCTTATGATGCTTATCCTTGGGAAGAAATGCCCACAGTCACCCGTAAGTCTAAGGAACAGGTGATTGCAGATCTATGGCAATTCCTACTTGAGCGATTCAAGTTTGCTATGCGTGATGGCCAAGGAAGCCCTTATGATCATGTGGATGCGGTTTTAAGTGTTGCTTATGCAAATCCAACGTTTTCAACTTTAGCTTTGCGTGTGCAAGCCCTTGATCAGCTGATGGTTGGAGTCGATGGACAAAATCTTTTATCTGCGTACAAAAGAGCATCAAATATTCTCAAAATTGAAGAAGAAAAAGACAAACATGAATATGGGGGGCAAATCCATGAAGAGGCTTTGAAGGCTTCTGAAGAAAAAGAGCTATATCAACATCTCTCTCAAAAAGCCCTAACGATCAAAGGGCTGATTGACAAAGGAAACTTTATGCAGGCTGTTCAAGATTTGGCGACTTTGCGCCCCTTTGTGGATCAATTCTTCGATAAGGTTGTTGTCAACACGAACGAAGAAAACCTGCGTCATAACCGCCTGCATTTGCTGGCACTCTTAAGAAAGACACTACATCAAGTCGCCGATTTTTCGAAAATTGAAAGTTAAAGGAGTTTTTATGGTTACCCTTCAAGATAAAGAAAAGCTGCTTCGTTTGGCTAAAGAAGCTCAAGAGAATGCTTATATCCCCTATTCAAAATTTGCCGTCGGTGCTGCGATTTTAACTCATGATGGAGACATTTTTACAGGTTGTAATGTAGAAAATATTTCTTATGGCCTTTCAAATTGTGGAGAAAGGACCGCTATCTTCAAAATGATTTCCGAAAAGGGTCCTCAAGTTAAGATTAAAGCCATTGCCATCACAACAAAGGCTGATATTACGTGTCCACCTTGTGGGGCGTGTCGTCAAGTGATTCAAGAATTCAGCACCCCGGAAACCCTTGTGATATATAAGGAAGGGGACAACTTTGTTGAAACGCCAATGACCCAAATTCTGCCAGGGGCATTTCAGGAGATTGTGGCCCTTGATCAGGATGGCTCTTCTAACGTGATCCAAGCTGGAAGATAAGGCTCGAGGCGTGCGTTGCCGCAACTAAGCGCTTTTTGATCGAGTGCTTCTTCCAAGCGCAAAAGAGCAAGCCCATGAGAGTTGTTATGTGTGCGCATTTCTCCTACAGGATGGTCATTCAGAAAAACTTCAGCGCCTTCCTCAGGTATTCCTTCATGGATAATGACGGGTAAAAGTCGTTTACGGACAAGGCCGCGAAACTTCGTTCGAGCCGTTAGTTCTTGCCCCAAATAACACCCTTTTGTCCAAGAGATGGCATTGAGCTCATCCAACCCAGACTCAAGAAGAATAGATTTTTCCGGGATGAGGTCTCTGCCTCCTTCAGGAACACCAAGAGCTAAGCGATGGAGATCATAATCATTCGGTGTGACCGTTTGAAATCCGGTTGGCTCTGTATCTTTTATGGCTCTTGCACCTAAGTGAAGGAGGCGCGGATCTATATAAAAATCTCCTTGGGTGTAGCCGGTTTCATCCACAAGGTCTAAAGCTTGAGAAAGGTTTTCTCCCCAAAGTGTATAGACCTTAAGGTCAGGGCGAAGCTTGAGCTGAACCTTTGAGCGAAGTTTATAAATGCTGAGCTTTTTTAAAAGATCTTCAATGCGGGAGGCTTCAGCATCAATGAAATAATACTCTTCCTTTTCAACAATAAAAAAATCGAACAAAAAGCGTCCTTGAGGGGTGAGAAGAGTTGCATAGATTGCATGGTCCGGTTTAACAAGGAAGATATCATTGGTAATGAGACCTTGAAGAAAAGCCGACTTATCTTCTCCTTGAATTTCGATGATGGCCCTCTGCGGGAGTTGGGTGATATGTATTGTCATGGTTTTTATATAATACGCGTTCTATCTGAAGGCAATGACTTTACAGCAATGACGTCACCCACCATGAGATGTTCGGATAAGCATGACACCGAGAGAGAAGGATAAACTCTCTATCCGTGTCATTCTCGCGAAAGCGGGAATCCATCTTTCCTTCGTGATGATTCTTGAAGGGGAGCTGTTTATGTCAATACCTCCACCAAAGGAGGAGGTATGTAACGCTTTGCTTAGACCACTCAAAGTGGTTTTTTTAAATTAAGTTTCGCTTATGCATATCATCCCCTGTTTTCTTTGTCATCCCGTCTTCCGCGGGGATGACACGCTGGGAGCAAAGATAGGATTATATTTCTTATATAGTTGAAGACAAGACTTTGAAATTACTGAAAATGCTATTTGGAGAGAAAATACGAAGGAATCTACTACAAGCGTGGATTACTATGAAACTAACGATTCTCGCAATGATGGTTCTTTTTTCATTTAAATACAGAAAGTTCATCATTACGAAGAGGGCTTTATGCTCGACGCGCCAATCAAGATTTAGCCAGTTTTTTCATTGAAATGAAATTAAATACCTTGTCGCACTTCAATGTGAACCTTCTCGGAAGAACCCTTTTGGTCAATTACAGCAATATCATAAAATCCAGCCGATTCAGGATGCCAAGGGATTTGAAGGTGATGGGTATTCACAGCAAAGGGTTTGTTATTCATCAGCCATGTATAAGGTGGCTTTCCATGGGACACTTTTAAGAGAATGGGAGATGAGGAACTTTCAATAATCGTATCATTTACTGGAAAAAGAATTTGCGGATTTTGAAAATGGTCTTGTTGTGTGTGCCTGAAGTTATAAGAAAATAGATCTTTTTTGAGGACGGTTTGCAATGATTTGGTTGAAGAACGAGATGGTATCAAAGATTGTGGCAATGTCTTAAAAACGGCTTGCAAAATGGGAATGGAATGGGAAGTCCCTGTCATGTATAGGAGAGGTATACCTTCCGCATGTCCAACCCAAACGCCTACCACATATTCTGAATTGTAGCCCAAGGCTAAGGCATCACGATGTCCGTAAGACGTTCCTGTTTTAATCGCGATCGGTTCTTGATTCGCGTAGATTGAAGCATAAGCAGAATAAGATAAAATCGACCGTAAATGAGAAGTAGCATTCTCAGATAGGATTTGACCCTTCATTTGCGGATTTTCTTGCGAAGTATAGACAAGATTCTTAACGGTTCCATGTTGTGCAAGTGCCGCATAGAGTGTCACGAGTTGTTCAAGAGTCATACCCAACCCTCCGAGAGCGATGGATAATCCCGGTGTCCTTTCCTTTTCCGGCAAAAGGGGATGGATTCCTGCTTCTTCTAATAACCCCAAAAAGCGTTGGCTTCCCACTTGGTTCAAGAGAGAGACGACGGGAATATTGAGTGATTGTTGGAGGGCTTTTTTTACAGGGATGGCTCCTGAAAGTGCTTTATCAAAATTATGGGGAGAATATGCCCCAAAGCGCATTTGATCATTCAGAACGTAAGTTTCAGGGTGAATTAAACCTAAATCAAATCCTAAACCATAGATCAAGGGTTTAAGGGTTGAGCCTGGTGAGCGAAAGGCGGTGATGTAATCGATTTGCCCCTTTCTTTCATGATTAAAAAAGTCACCTGACCCCACGTAAGCAATGACTTTGGATGAAGAGTGATGAGCAACAAGAATCGCTACATTTGCTCCTTGTGGGAGTGTTTTCAGCCATTCCTGAGCTAAGACTTGAAGTTTTTCTTGCAAATCGATTTGGAGTGTACACAGAGAAATGATGGGTGCACTTGGACTTGAGGTTAATCTTCTAGCAAGGTGATGGGCTCTACGCGGTAAGGAAAAACGGTTTTGTGGTAAAGGGTCTTGCAAGGCGATTTTAAAATGGTCTTCATCGATAAGTTGCTTGATAAAAGCAAATTGAAGGACCTTATTTCGTATTGTCAGGACAGAGGGATTGAAATGGTTCCCTTCCCAACGTTTTGGCGATTGAGGCAAGATAACAAGAAGCGCAACTTCAGAAGGGGTTAAATGGCTGGGGTTTTTGTCAAAATAGGAAAGGCTTGCCGCACGTACTCCTTCCAGGTTTGCCCCAAAGGGAGCCAGAGTTAAGTACATTTCAAGAATCTGCTGTTTTGAATAATGATACTCCAACTGAAGAGCCCTGAAAATTTCGATCACTTTGCTCCAGACAGTTCTAGGTCTTGGCTCTAGAAGGCGCGCCACTTGCATGGTCAGTGTTGATCCACCCGAGATAATTTTCCCGTGGGTGAGATATTGCTGTAAAGCACGAAATAAGGATAAAAGGTTCACACCCCAATGGGACCAAAAGAAGCGATCTTCTTTGGCAATAAGTAAATCAACATACAAGAGATGGACATCCTCGCGTGTTGTCTTAAGTCGCCATTTTTCATCTTTTGTCAGGAAAACATGAGCTAACACATTGTTCTCTAATCTGACCTCTGATGAAAGTGTTTCATATGTTTTAAGGTTCGGAGGAAATAGCTGATCCAGTACAAAAGCACTTCCCACAAGTAGGAAGCTAAACAAGAGAACGTATAAAGCGAATCTTTTCACACAGTTCATTGCTGAATGGTCAAATGACTTTCAGGACTCCGAGCAGAAAGCTCGGGGTGATACATACTTTCAACAACCGTTGAAGGATAAATGTATTTTCCAGGGTTGGCTGCTCGAACGATATACCCCATTTTGAAAGGGCCTATCTTATCCATGTGGGTGATTGCGAAATAGCGATCATCTCGTTTTTCGACCCTTAAAAGATATGAGAGGTCTTTCAGCCAGGAAAGCTTTTCTTCGAGAAGGAACCATCCAATGTTAACCTCTTCAATGTCAAATCCAGCAGGAAGTAAGTCAAGAACCACCACTTCATGAGCCCCTTGATGCAAGAGTGTACCTTCGAAAACAACAACAAACGTATCTCCCGGTTTTATATTTGATAGATCTGCTGGAGTTCCGTCTAACGTATAAAGGGCTCTTTCAATTTTAAACCCTTCGTTAGGAAGTTTGGAGGGATCTTTAGGTTCTCCTGAAGCGGATAAGTAATATAAGACGGGATCTTTTGACTTATTTGTAATCGTTTGTTTCTGTGAAAGTTCCGATTTTTTATAGCTTATTTGGAATCCCTTTTGGGCAAGCGTTTCCTTTCCATCAACAACAAGTTTCGTAGGTTTTTGAAGGGCAGTTAGGTTTGTAGCAACACGCAAAATCGATGCTTTTTCAAACGTGCTGAGGTATCTCTTTTGATCTGCTTGATCAAAGAGAACGCGTGCCATTTCAATAACCTTTGAATCATTTGCACTGACTTCTGCAAAGAGATTGACAACGATAGCCATCTCACTGAGCGCGGACATAAAGTAGAGGTCCGAACTAAAAGACGATGAAGTCGGGTGAAGGTTCGTTGCTTTTTGAAACCATAGGTCAGCAGAGGCTTGATCCCCAAAATAGGCGAACGCTGCTGCAACAAATGCTTGGTCAGAAGGTCGAGTGATCGAATTTCCATACAGATCCGTAAAATATCTAAGCTTCCCCAGAGTTCCTAACTTTTCGCGCGCCAAAAGGTAGTGGGCATAAGCGTATTCACTGATACGATTGGTGTTGATCTGTGTTGTTGTATTATAGGTTTTTAACCAATTGACACCTCTCTCAAGAATGACGTGATTGTCATACTTTTCTGGAAAACGTGCGAGGATGTCGATCGTGTATAAGGTGAGCCAGGGTGCAAAACTTCCTTCATTAGGCCATACAAAGAATGTACCGTCAAAACGTTGGAGAGACCCTAATTGAGAAATGATCTCTTTGACGCGAGTTTTGCCTTCGCCTTCTTCATTATAAAACTCAGCCGTCAATTTGCTGACAAGTTGCTCCAGACAGCCATAGGGATATTCTCTTAAGCTTTGAACTAAATTCTTTGTTCCAAAGGATGGAATGTGTCCTATGTTGACATCAACCACACCTGAGCTCGGCACAAACTCTGAAAAGAGAGATAAGTCAAGAGTTAAACTTTCGTTTGACTTGAGAGCTCCTCCTTTTCGATGGGTGACTTGAAAAACAGGCGAACGCACATCAATGGACCATTTTTTGTTAAGCTTAAGGTTATTAGATGCTTCAATAAGAATGTTGAGAGTTCCTATCCCGCGCTTGAGTCCTTGAATTTGAAGGGGAAGATGAACGGCTTCATCCTTTTTAAGCGTAAGCTTTTTCGAGAATGGTTTCGTTAAACCAACGCTACCTTCGGCTTCAATTGTCACATGACATTCGTCTGTTTTTTCTTGCAGATTTTGAAGATCAAGAGTGATTGTAGCTAGATCTTCAGGGGCCAAGAATCGCGGCAGATTGAGGTAAGATTCTATGGGATCGCGAACAAGAACGGGCTCGCTCAAAGAAGCCGTCGTATCATCATTCCAAACAACGGCCATCAAGCGGACTTCGCCTGAAAAATCAGGGAGCGTCAGGGGAATTTTGGCAGTGGAACGGTTACCTTCTTTTTTTAGTTCCACAATGCCTGAGAAAAGACTCACCGTTTTAAACGTTCTTTCTGCAAGACTTGCGAGGGCTTTTGCTCCAAATTCAGTTGTCAAGTCAGCCCCACCACCCACATTAAACGTTCCGGGTTTGGCGCCAAAAGGATTAATCAGATAGCCATAGCTATCTCTCAGGATAAAAGAAAAGAGGGTTTGACTAAAGAAATAATCAAAGGGATTGGGTGTTTGATAATCGGTTAATTGAAGAAGGCCCTCATCCACAGCCGCAAGGGTCATATAGACTTTTTCCGTGGGTTGGTTAACAACTACATTTACATCAAAGGTTGTCTCAGGTCGAACGACTTGGGGTGCGTTGAGTGAAACATCAATTTTGGGGAGGTCCTTTTTAAGATCTACCCATATGAGTCCGATCGCACGCCAGGGCATTTTTTGATGAGCATTATTTTCTGCCGTATAGGCTGTTACAAGAAGATAAACACCTGGCTTTTTAGCCATATCTCCCTCGAGTTTTAAATCGATAACAGAGCGTTTGTCAGTGATTATGCCATGATGCACATTTTTCAATGTTTCATTATCGGCCGCATCTACCCGGAGATAGCCTTCAAAAGGTGTATTGACGGTTAGCTGTATGTTTTCACCTTGGCTATAGGCGGTTTTATCAAGGGTCAACTCAAGCATATCAGGTCTGTCTGGAGTAGTGCTGGCTCCATCCCAGCCCACATGAAAGCGATGACTTGAAGCAATACCTGTCTTGGGATCCATCACTTCGAGGCGATAACTGCCGTAGGGGAGGTTTTCTGTCAGTGTCGTGGATTTATTCTTTTGAAGAGAAACGTTGCCCTCTTTGATAGGATAAGCTTCGATGTTAAGTTCATACCGCCAATTCTTATTGCTTTGATACCAGGTATAAGTTTGTTCTTCAGTATAGAGAGTATAGTTGAGATTTCTAACATCTTGGAGATTGCCCTGATCGTTAACAGCGATAATATCAAAATGAACATTTTGTTCATTTTTGTTTTCAACTTCTTTAGCAAAAGAGCGAATGCCGATGGCATAGGGTTGATGCCAAAAGAGAATTTTTTGCTCAAAGGGTTGAGGACGACCTGTGGATTCATAGACACTTCCTTTGAATTGAGCATAGAGCACTTTTGAAGTGTTGGGTGACGCCGTAACAGTCGCTTCTAAAGAAGCAGCACCTTTTTCATTTGTTTGTTGATCTGGCAAGCTAATGGTCGTTGGTGTCCATTGTTCTTCAATTCTTCCAAACTGATAACCTTTCCATTTTTCGAATGGATCCTTTTCTTCAATCAGAGTGAGGGTGCTTTCAACTTTAAGATCTCCTGCAGGGGCTCCATAAAAGTAATCAGCTTGGACTTGAGCCTTTATCGGCTGAAAAAGTTTGGCAATTTTTTCCTCAATCTTGCAGGCTGTTCGAATGCGGGGTGGAATAAAGTCTTCCAAAATAAACGTTGTTTCTCCAATGCTTTCGTCTTTGGGGTCAAGGTAAGCTTTGATGGTCCATGTTCCTGTGTGACTGGAAGCTTGGGTTGGGAAGTCAAAGGTATGGGATCCCCCACCACTATCTGGGGACACTTTTTGAGTAACTTCGAGATAATCAGGACGGAGAACTTTAAAAGTGATGGGAACTTCTTTGAGCGCTTTGCCTTTTTGATCCCGTGCAAGTCCTACGATTTTGACGGTATCTCCAGGCCGATATACACCACGCTCACAATATACATAACAGTCTGCGTCCTTTACAGGACGGCGCCCATCTGATCCTTGATCACTAAAATTATAACCATCTTTAATGAAATTAATAAACGTAAAATCTTTGTCCTGATGTTGCGCATAAAGAAGAGCGGGTTCTTGGCTATTCTTACCATTCAGGAAGCTCTGCGGAATATGAAGTGTGCCATTGTTGTCAGAGGTATGGGAAGAGAGAACGCGTCCATTCCGAGCCAGCATGACAACCTTAACATGAGGGAGGGGTTTTGCAGTTGATAGAGATCGTGTTGTGATATGAAGACCATCCGGTCCGCTTAGGGTTGATAGACCGATATCACTGACGACAAGCCACTGGGTTGCCACTTCATCATTCGTTGTGGATGCTTGAATGATATAAATTCCTTCTTGGAGTCTCTTGCCAATAATCTCTTCAATAGGAAGTCCCTTAACAACGACTTCATCAGCCTTGCCACCCGCATCAAAGGTACCTTCAGCAACAAGTTCAGCGTTTGTGTTTTCCAGAGAATTGAGCTCCCAGTTATACAACTGTTGTAAATCATTACTTTGGTTCAGTTGGGTTAAAAGGTTCGGAACAGATAAGCGCAATATCTTGATGTTGATGGAAGGAACATTGATTGACTTTAAAGGTAATAATTGGGGAGCTTTTGCAGGTAAGATATAGCCCCGTTCCCTAAATTCAACCAGAGGTTTACGATGTTCAATAGCGACAGGAATGATTTCATCTTGGGCAAGAGTATAACTCCCTTCACCAGCAAATCCTTTCTTGAGAGTAATGCGATATTCTTGTCCAAAGGTGAGTCCTGAAATACTGAGCTTGTTCCCCATGGGAACAATAGCTACGTTTGATGGTTTTGGATCAAGTGAGATATAATCCTCGTAACGAAAATCTTTTGTTCTCTTGAGGGGTTTACTAAAGAAAATAGCAACACTTCCCGAATCCTTCTTGTCCTGTGTTTGAACGTCATAAGGCAGAAAGACATTGGGATAGGACTTGATCATCTCAAAAAAGGTATTTTGAAGTTCTTCTGGTTTATATTTTTCAAGTTGCTTTAAAAGTTCCGAGCTTAATGGGGCTTTCGAAAGCTTTGATCTGAAATACAAAGCTACTGCTTTGTCCTTTGGACTTTTCGCTAACTGATAAGCTAACACTGAAGCGGAAAGAGATTCGTCTTTGTAATAAGAATCGGCTGTAATGCCTGAAGCAGCGATTAAAAGGAAGGCGGTAAGATCTTTTTGGTTTTGGCTGATAATTTTTTTGCATCTTTCAATTACGTCATATGTATTTTCAGCCTGATAAGCTCTAACGGCTTTGATTTGAAAGCCGACGACTTGCATAGGGGTTACATGGAAATTCTTATAAGTATTAAGGATGGAACTCAAATAAGCTTGGGCTTTAAGATCTTCTATATCAACTACGGGAGGAGATGAAGGTTCTTCAACCTTCTGAGGTTCTTTTAAAATGGACTGAAAGAAATCAGTAAAACTAAAGGACTGATTTGATGATGGGGTAGCTTGTAAAGGGTTAAATGCCATGAATCCTGTTAGAAGAAATGTGAGGACTGTATGTTTTTTGAACATGGATATGACCTTCTGATGTGCAAGAGAGAATAGGGTAGCCTAATGATAGTTTTCTGTTAAGAGGGTATTTTATAAGCAAACTTAATTATGCGTAAAAAGACATAGATCTCCTCACCCGACCCTGTGGGTGATGGGGTATCATAATAAATAATACATCAAATAATTTGACAGATAAATAAATATTAATTAATATTAAAATTATTAATAATAAAAGCAGAAATATTTATTATGTATCAATCAAAAATACTTATTATCAGTTTGATAGGGACTGTTGCATTACTTTCTTCTTCGCCCGTCATGAGTTACTTCGAGGAAGAAGAAGGATCCAGCGGGGGTTATGTATCACGCGCCTCTCCTTCAACTTCATCATCTTCCTCAAGATCATCAGAGCCCTCGTTCCTTTGGACAGGGACCGTTTGGGTGGCTGATGGGGCATTCCGCGGCGTTCGTGGTGTGGGAAAATTCTGTGGTGATGTAGCTTCTGTCTGTGAGTTTCTCACAGGACGACCATCAAAATTCATCAACTTTTAAAATTTCAACTCATCTCCTTTGTTTGCGCTTCACCTGGAAAGGGGAGGCGCATTCCTATTCATCAAGGCAATGTTTTATAGACTTCAAGGGCTCGCATTCGTGCGATTTGATGATCCACGATGGGATGGGGGTATGTGATGCTCAATGTTATGCCTGCCTTTTCAAGAGCAGAAAGCGGGGCTTTCCAGGGAGCATGGATATAAGGTGCGGTTAAGTTTTTTAATTCTGGTACCCATTGGTAAATATACTCTCCCTGAGGGTCAAACTTTTCACTTTGCAGCACAGGATTAAAAATGCGGAAATAGGGAGCTGCATCTGCACCACATCCCGCCACCCATTGCCAACTAGCGGCATTGTTGGCGAGATCTGCGTCAACGAGTGTATCCCAAAACCACTCTTCCCCTTTTTGCCAAGGCAGAAGAAGGTGTTTAATGAGAAAGGATGCAACCACCATGCGCACACGATTATGCATCCAGCCGGTTTGCCAAAGCTGACGCATTCCTGCATCAACGAGGGGATAACCCGTTAATCCGCTTTGCCAAGCTTTAAGCCCTTCTAAATCCTCATGCCAAGGGAACTCTTTGAATTTTGGGTTTAAAGGTTTTAGAGGCAGATCAGGAAAGTGAAAAAGAAGATAGGTTGAAAATTCACGCCAAGCAATTTCTCGTAAGAAAGGAAGAGCTTCGAGACTACATGTTTTGAGTGCTTGATGCCAGATTTGACGGGGGCCGATTTCTCCCCAATGCAGATGGGGCGAAAGGTGGGATGTTGAATCGAGGCTTGGGAAGTCTCTTTCATTATCGTAACCCTCAATAGATGTTTCAAGAAAGGAGAAGAGTCTTGCTTGGGCACCATTTTCTCCGGGTATCCAAACTTTAGAAAAAGAATCTCCCCAATGGATAGGTTGGAGGTTCCAGTCATCTATGGAATCGCTTTTCAGATTCCCCTTCCATCCTTTTAATGTTGGGCAAGGCGTGGGTTTGGAAATGTCTTGGTATTGCAGCGCCTTCCAAAAGGGAGTGAAGACTTGGTAAGGCTTGCCGGATTGATTGAGAAGCTGCCAGGGTTCAATGAGGAGTGAAGCATTAAAACTTTCACATATCATCCCCTTTTCTCGGAAATGAGCTTTAATTTTTTGATCACGTTGAATCGTGTATGGTTCATAGCAACGATTCCAATAGAGGGTGGAAGCTCCCGTTTCTCCTATAATTTCTTTAAGAATGTCAAGAGGATTACCTTTTCTGAAAATAAGGGGAATGCCTTTTGATTTTAGCTTATTTTCAAGGGATTTTAAGCTTTCATAAAGCCACCAGCGAGAAGCACCTCCAGGAAGCCAGGGATCATTGTCATCCCAAATGTAAAGAGCCAGGACTGGTCCTTCTGCGGCAGCAGCAAGAGCCGGATTATCTTCTAGTCTTAAATCTTGCCGAAACCACAACAAAGATGATGCTAAATGTTCCATGTTAAATTTCCCTCTATCAATGAATCTATTAAAGCACTTTTAGATGGAAAAGTCAGGACTCGAGAAATAAAAAACCCCTTGGGCCTTTTTTAGAGGTCCAAGGGGTTGTCGGATTGTTGGGTTTATTTCACAGAAATGGTGATGTCCTTGACAACAAATGTCGTAGAACTCTTTTTAATGACCAAGTCTGGTGTTAATTGCATCCCACCTTGAGGAGCTGTATAGGTGAGAGTATATGTTCCATTTTTGGTAATGGGTTTCATACCTAATTGCTTGAAAGCTTTCGCTACAAGAGCGAGCTCAGCATTACCTGAGAGATTTTCAATCGTAAGATTGACCGCCAAAGTCTCCCCTTCTTTAAGGTCGATCGGTTGAATCAGGTGTCCTTTCTCTGTGGCTGTTGATATTTCCCTATCAAACAACCATAGACGTGACGCACCGGTTGAACCTGCTATAACAGATAAACTACCATCAACTTCCTCGACAGTCAGCCCATCGGCAAAATAACGTTTGTTTTCAATGACCGGCGCATCCTCAATCTCAACTTTAATGTTCGATACCTTAAATGCTGGAAGATTCGTTTTCGCGACGATGTCGGGGGTTACTTCCATATCCTCTGGGGCCACAAAGGTCATTGTATAGCTTCCATCTTTTGTGATGGGAAGCATTGCTGATTGTTTGAAAGCCTTGTGAACAAGAGCAAACTCCACACGATTTTTCAAATCAGAAACCTCTAAATGAACCCTTAAGGTTTGACCTTTCTTGAGTGCCCAAGGCTGAACCAAATGACCATTTTTCGTAGCTCCGTTGGTCGGATTTTGGTGGAGCCAGAAACGACCTGCGCCAGTTGTTGGAGCGGTTAAAATATAGCCATCTGCTGTTTCTGCAACACCAAAATTGTCTGCAGTGTAACCGTTTGGCAGATGTGTAACTCTTTTGACAGTATTTTGAGCAGCGACCTTTTTGGCGGCTTCAGCTTTGGCTTCTTCCTCAGCTATGCGTTTAGTTTCTGCTTCTAGTTTTGCTGCTTCTTCCTCAGCTTTAAGTTTGGCTTCAGCTTCTAGTCTTGCGGCTTCTTCTTCAGCTTTACGTTTTGCTTCTGCTTTCTGAGCGGCTTCTTCTTGAACTTTCCGTGCAGCTTCAGCTTTAGCTTTTTCTTCCTCAGCTTTACGTTTTGCCTCTTCCTCAGCTTTAAGTTTAGCTTCAGCTTCCAGTCTTGCGGCTTCTTGTTCAGCTTTACGTTTTGCTTTAGCAGCTTCTTCTTCAGTCTTACGTTTAGCTTCTGCAGCTTTTTCATCATTCTTAAGTTTAGTAGCAAAGGCTTCGAGGCGTTGGCGTTGAGCGTTTTTCACTTTTTCTGGGAGTTGAGTGTATAAAGTTTCTAACCTTTGTTGAAGGGCTGACGTATCAGGCGTACTTCCAAGCGGAGGATGTTTGTAAGCTTGATATATTTGGCAAAGCTCTTCATACATGGCAATGTCTTCTAGTTTATTCTTTGTTACCAAAGTTTGAATTTTTGAAAAGGTTTTAGCTAAAGGAGAGCCTTGAGGTAAGGCTTCTGCAAGAACACCCAAAATTTCGGATTTCTTTTCTGCATAAAGGACATTGAGGGCTGCCATTCGTATCGCTTCTTGTTGTCTTTGTGGAACAAGAAATTCAGTCATATTCGGAGGGATAGCGGAACTAAGCTTATTTTGACAAATCACTCTCTCACTCATGATTATAGCAAGGGTTTTTAAGTTAAGTTCGGCAACTTTTGTATTAATTTTTTCTTGTTCCTCGGTGGTGAATTCGCCTTTCTTCATACGTTCTAAATCAGCGAGGGCATTGTCAGCTCGACTTGAAGAAGTTGATGTGTGAGAAGAACTGGGCGCGTCCTTTGTCACTTCCATTCTTCTTTTGGGTTTGGGTGTTCTTCTGGTACCCTTTTTCACTTGTGGGCGCTCTTTCGTTGGATGAGTAAGTGAAGGAGAAGATTTACCAACTTGATCTTTTTCAACCGAAGAGCCAGGATCCGTTGCACTTCTTTTCCTACCACTTGAAGATGGATTTACTTGTGAACCAGAAGAATCGTCTTGGCTTGGAGCGGGTCGTTTCTTGGCAAGACTTGGCATTTTCTCTGGAAATCCCATGGGAATTCTAGCCTGAAGAGCTTTTCCTCTCTCTCTAACAGAGCCAGTTGGGTTACCATTTTGGTCATCATTCATCCCTAACAGAGGCGTACCCATACAAAGAACAGACGACAAGAGAAGAGAATAAGTGAGCGTTTGAATAGATTTGTTGATCATACGAACCTCCAGATGAACGTAAATAAAATTTTAAATAAAGTCTGATTATATTTCAGCTCTTATCGTTTAAAATTTAATATAGGAACTCCAAAGAGATATTTCTAGCAAAAATTTAATGCTCTATCGTAACAACAACATTTTTAACTTGAAACGCGGCTGAATTATTTTTGCAAACGATATCGGGTGTGACTTCCATGTCTTCTGTAGCGGTATAGGTTAATTTAAAATTTCCATTTGCCTTGATAGGGAGCATGGCCAGTTGCTTGTAGGCATTGTGGACAAGGGCGAGTTCAAGATTTCCTGTAAGCTCTGAAATACTTATATTGATGGTAAAAGTTTGACCCTTTTTGAGCGACCAAGGTTGAACAAGATGCCCTTTGTCTGTTTGTCCATTTAAGGGCTGTGAGTGAAACCAAAAACGTGCGGCCCCTTTTGAAGGGGCTTGTAAGGCATATCCACTTTCAATGAAGCTTACAGTGAAGGATTCTGAAGTATAACCCTGAGGTTTGATTGTGCTTGAGCGTTGACCTTCTTCTGCAGCCCTTCGTTCGTCCTCCTTTTGTTGCTCTTCAAGAAGCCTGTACCGCTCCAATCGTGCAATAATTTCGGCTATGCTTTCACTAGAGCGGGAAGGTGTGCGTTTAGGTAGTTGTAGGCTTGATTCTGCATCAAACTTCTGAGTAAACGGCATTTCGTGAAGGTTTTGAACTTTTGCCATGTCAAATGCATTCTCATATTTACCCTCAGATATGGCCAAGTCCATTGCCTCGCGAGCATCTTCTATTTCACCGACGACATATACTTCTTGGCGAGACGCATCAGATGTTAATAGGTTGGAATAATGGCCATCATCCAATAAAATATGTTTTTCTGCCTGCGATCCAGGGTCAAAGTAAGCGTTTACAAGGGATAATTCTTTCTGCCCTTTTTGACATGTCCAAATGTAGAGGGAAAATCCATATTTGCGGGCTATTATAAGAAGGATAGGCGTATCGAGAATTTCACGAAGTTGTCCTTCACCATCTCCATAACGGTAACGAACATAGTTTGTAAAATCCTCAACTGAAGGCAGAGGGGGCTGTGTGTTACCAACCCAACTAAAGTCATCATTGTGATCAGCAATCTCAGTCGCGAGTAGTCGCCTTACGTCTTCATTTTGAGCAAGAGAGATAGCATCCGCCACAATTTGTCGACGCCTTAATTGAAGAGCATAGGCGCCACAATCTCCTCCTCCCGCAACACGGAAAAAGAATAGTGGTTCATTTCTGAGAGCTTGTTCAAAACGCGCTTTTAATTCTGACGTATAAGGAGCATCGGTTTCTCGGTAGTCTTTAACCGTAAAGTGGCGCCAGCTCTCTTTAGCCCATGAGGGAGTTTGGAATTCACCAAGTAAATCTCTTTGAGCTCTTTGACTCAAACTATCCCAAACGGGCAGATTAAATTGCGTCTCGAGGACTTCTTTGGCGATTGCGGGAGGTAAACGTGGATCATCTCCTGCCAAAGCAATTTGAATGGCTGTTTTAATGGTGACTCTATTTTGCCTAAGGGTGAGTCGATATTTAGGAGTCAATGATAGCGTTCGAGCTGAACTGGAAGCGCCACCTTCATCTTCTTCAAAATAGAGACCTGCTGAGATAGAAGATGTACTTGAGAGAATCAAAAGTGAGAAGAGAATTAATTTTTTCACAACACAATTCCTAAAAAATAATAAAATCTATCATTTTATATTGCAATAAATTCGTTTTTTCAAGAAGAATTATCATTAGAATTTTTCCACAAAAAAAGAATGGATGAGGGCTTGCTCTTCCCCCTTCAAATACCCTATTTTGGTTTTCATAGCTTTGACTTTTAAGAAAGGGTTTTTATGGCCGGTCATTCCCAGTTTAAAAACATCATGTATCGTAAGGGTGCGCAAGATAAGAAACGCGCTAAAGTTTTTACTAAGATTATACGTGAGCTCACAACCTCGGCGCGCACAAGTCCTGATCCGGACGCGAATCCACGGCTGCGGCAAGCCATCATTGCAGCGCGCAGTGCGAA
>CAYRHD010000002.1:0-51816 GCA_964424065.1 uncultured Alphaproteobacteria bacterium | reverse complement strand
GCGAACATGCCGCGAGATACGATCGAGCGAGCCATTAAGCGCGGAGCCGGCGGGGAAGATCAAACCGACTATGTAGAAGTACGGTATGAAGGTTATGGTCCAGCGGGGGTGGCAGTCATTGTGGAAGCCTTAACCGATAACCGGAATCGTACGGCTGGGGAAGTGCGTGCTGCTTTTACAAAATATGGCGGTAACTTGGGTGAAACCAATAGCGTGAGCTTTATGTTTGATCACATTGGCGTTATTCGCTATCTGAAAGAAAATATTGAACATGATCCCTTGTTTGAAGCGGCTATTGAAGCCGGAGCGCAAAACCTTGAAGAAACCGAAAAAAGCTATGATGTGGAATGTTCTTTAGAGAACTTTGTAACTGTTCGCGATCAACTCATCAGTAAATTTGGTGATCCAGAAAACGCTGAATTGTTCTGGAAGCCCCAAACAACCACAGTGGTGGATGAGGAAAAGGGAGCTTCTTTGGTAAAATTAATTGATGTTTTGGAAGATAATGATGATGTGCAAGCCGTCTTTGCGAACTTTGACATGTCCGAGGATGTGCTGGATAAGCTTGCGAGTGGAAAATAATGAATTCCCCCATTCGTATCTTAGGACTAGATCCAGGTCTTAGAATTACGGGGTGGGGAATTATTGATATTCAGGGGTCGAATATGGCATATGTTGATCATGGCGTTGTGACATCAAAGGACGAAGAAACTCTTCCGGGGCGCCTTTCACGACTCTATACTCAATTGGTGGATATTATTCACCAGTATAGTCCCCATGAAGCGGCCGTTGAGGAAACGTTTGTGAATAAAAACCCTCTGTCTGCCCTCAAGTTAGGAATGGCGCGCGGTATCGTATTGTTGGCTCCTGCCCAAGCCGGCCTAATTGTGGGAGAGTATGCGGCGAATAAGATCAAGAAAAGTATTGTCGGTGTTGGGCATGCAGATAAAAACCAAGTAGCCATGATGGTAAATCGGTTGTTGCCGAAATGTGGCGGAGCTGTGAAAGATGCAGCGGATGCTTTGGCCGTTGCCATTTGTCATGCCCATTATCGGAATTTTGAACAAAAAGTGAGGATGGCTCAATGATTGCGAAACTGACAGGACTTATTGATTCCATTGAAGAAAGCTCTCTCATCATTGATGTGAACGGCGTGGGATACCTTGTGTGTTGCTCAGGGCAAACCTTGCGGAATATTGGAGCAATAGGCGAGAGAGTTATTCTCTTTATTGAAACGGTCATGCGTCAAGAAAGCCTTCAGCTCTTTGGATTTGCAACTCTTGAGGAACAAGCCTGTTTTCGCTTGATAACAACCGTCCAGGGTGTTGGCATGCGCATGGGACTTTCTCTATTGACTGCTCTTCCTTCTCTTGAAATTTATCGGGCGATTGCCGCTCAAGATAAGGCTAGTCTTATGCGGGCCGAAGGTGTCGGCCCGAAATTAGCGAGTCGTATGTTGACTGAGCTTAAAGATAAGATTCCTGAAGAAATTGGTTTTATTTCCAATGCAAATATGCCTATGACAACCTTGTCTCCTGCAATTCAAGAAGCTGTTTCGGCATTGGTAAACCTCGGTTACCGCCGTTTGGATGCGGTGACAGCTATTACAAAGGCGTCTCAGCAATTAGGTGAAGGGGCTGGTTTGAACGATCTGATTAAGCAAGGGTTGAGTGCCTTGGCAAGGACGGGATCATGAGTACAGCTGAACGCCTCATCGATTCAGAAGAAACAAATGATCTTGGAGAAGTAAGCTTGCGCCCACAATTCTTAGCAGAGTTTGTGGGACAAGCGCAGGTTCGCAAGAACCTGAAGGTCTTCATTGAAGCTGCCAAGTCCCGCCGAGAAGCTATGGACCATGTGCTCTTTTTCGGCCCTCCAGGTCTTGGAAAAACAACCTTATCTCAAATTATGGCGCGCGAGTTGGGGGTGGGCTTCCGCGCAACTTCAGGGCCTGTCATTGCGCGAGCTGGAGATCTTGCAGCTCTTCTCACAAACCTTCAACCCTATGATGTGCTTTTTATTGATGAAATTCACCGTATCAGTCCTGCAGTGGAAGAAATCCTTTATCCCGCGATGGAAGATTACAAGTTGGATTTGATGATTGGAGAAGGCCCTGCGGCGCGTTCCGTTCAAATTGAATTGCCTCCCTTTACCTTGATTGGGGCCACAACCCGGTCTGGCCTGATTTCTTCACCACTCAGAGATCGATTTGGTATTCCTATTCGGTTGTCGTTTTATACTGCGGAGGAACTTAAAAGCGTGCTTTTGAGAGGGGCTCAATCCCTTCAGGTGCCCATCACGAAAGAGGGCGCTTTTGAAATTGCTCGCCGGTCCCGTGGAACACCGCGTATTGCTTTGCGTTTACTGAGGCGAATTCGTGACTTTGTGTGTGTGGGGGGAGAAGCTGAAATTACGGCAGAGGGTGCTGATAAGGCTCTGACTCACCTGGAGGTGGATTCCCATGGACTAGACGCCATGGATCACCGCTATTTAAGGTATGTGATTGATCATTTTAACGGTGGCCCAGTGGGACTTGAAACCTTAGCAGCTGCACTTGCCGAACAAAGAGATACACTCGAAGACGTGATTGAACCCTACCTTCTTCAGCAAGGATACATTCAGCGGACACCGCGAGGACGCATGCTGACGCCGCGGGCTTATGAGGCTTTAGGAATTAAAGCACCACTCACTTTAACGCCGTCTTTATTTGAGGATAAAGATGAGTAAATATCATTCACTTCCGATTCGCGTGTTTTTAGAAGATACGGATGCGGGTGGCATCGTTTATCACGCAAACTATTTAAGATATGCCGAGAGAGGACGTTCTGAAGCCTTGAGGGAACTGGGCGGGTGTCAGCGGGAATTAAAAGAACAGGGGATTATTACTGTTGTTAGATCCTGCCATATAAACTTTCTTGCGCCGGCCCGATTAAATGATGTATTAGAAGTGAGAACTCACTTTAAAAAGCCTGGGCGCGCCAAATTTGAAGCAACTCAAGTGATTATTCGAGATGATAAAATATTGGCAACTCTTGATGTAGTTTTAGCTTGTATTAATCCTGAAGGAAGACCTATAAGGTTGGATACAAGTTTTGTAAATAAATTGTGGACCCATTTTGGAGGGATATAACTATGGAAACTTCGACATTACCTGATTTAAACGGCGTTGCAACGGCCACGCAAGTTATGGCTCACGATCTCTCTTTGTGGGGACTTTTTATGTCGGCAGACTTTGTGGTGAAGCTGGTCATGATCGGTCTTTTAGCGGCTTCTTTTTGGTCTTGGACCATTATCTTTAACAAGGGTATCCGTATGAAAACTCTATTCGCCTCTGCGGGTAAGTTTGAGGATTCCTTCTGGTCCGGTGGATCTTTAGAGACTCTTTATGAGCGGATTGGAACACGCCCGAAAGATCCCATGAGTGCAGTTTTTGCAGCAGCTATGCGCGAGTGGAAACGATTGGCAGGGAGTCCCAAATCAACAGTTTCAGGACCAGAGCGAATTGAACGAGCTATGCAAGTGACCCTTTCTCGTGAAATGGACCGGCTTGAAAAAAATATGGGTTTTCTGGCATCTGTGAGCTCCACAGCTCCTTTCGTTGGCCTTTTTGGTACAGTTTGGGGAATTATGAATAGCTTCCAATCCATTGCATCTTCGCAAAACACAAGCCTTGCGGTTGTTGCTCCTGGTATTGCCGAAGCACTTTTTGCGACAGCAATTGGCCTTGTTGCGGCTATTCCTGCGGCTATTGCCTACAATAAGTTCTCTGTCGAGCTGAATCGCTACGCGAATCGTTTGGATTCTTTTGCAAACGAATTTGGGGCAATTATTTCCCGTCAGATTGAAGAAGGACGGTAAAATGGCGATTTCAGCACAACCGCCGCGTATGAAAGGATCACGAAGGAAAGCCCATCTAGCGGCTGAAATCAACGTTACGCCTATGGTGGATGTGATGCTGGTTTTGTTGGTCATATTTATGGTAACGGCCCCTCTTTTGACTGTGGGTGTTCCCGTTGATTTGCCAAAGACAAAAGCCTCTGTTATTAACGAAAAAGATGAACCCTTGACGGTTAGTATTGATGGGAAGGGTGATCTCTATCTTCAAGAAACAACCATTGAACTTCCTGTCCTTGTCCCACGGTTGGTTGCCATTACCGGTGAAAATCCAGAGGCGCGCATTTATGTTCGTGGTGATAAAAGTATTTCTTACGGTCAAGTGATGGAAGTCATGGGAGCCATTAGTGCGGGTGGTTTTAAAAAGGTCGCCTTGATTTCGGAGATGCCAACTGGTCCGGCTGCCGAGCCAACAACTCAAGGTAAAAAGCGAAAGTAGATACATGCGTGAAGGTGCCATCCTTTCAGCTCTATTACATGGAAGTGTTATCCTATTGCTGCTTTTAGGATTGCCAGCGCTGATGCAGCGTGAACTTGAGCCTCCGCCTATTATTCCCATTGAAATTCTAAATATTTCTGATTTGACACGTGCGCCGTCGATGACCGTTAAGCCAAAAAATGATAGCCCTAAAGTAGAGGTTGAAAAGCCGGAGCCTCCTAAACCAACGCCTGTTGTTGAAAAAACACCTGAACCTGATCCTGCACCAGAAACAAAACCCGAACCTGAGCCAGAACCTGAACTCGAGATGACGATCGATGATCTTTTAGGCGATGTAGTGGAAGAGCCCAAAAAAGAAGAGAAAAAAGTTGAAAAGAAACCGCAAGAAAAGAAACCTAAGAAAGAGAAAAAGCCCAAGAAAAAGACGGATTTTGACAAGCTTCTGAAAAACTTTGAAAAGACGGAAAGTGCATCCGATGGGCCAACTCAACCTGAGCAAGATGAAAACTCAACAGCAGATTATGCTGCACGTAATATCAGCGATGTGTTATCTGTCTCTGAGCTTGATTTGATTCGTCGCCAGTTAAGGCAATGCTGGAATGTTCCTGCAGCTGTGAAGGATGCCAAAGATCATTATGTGGACATTAAGCTTGAGCTGAATGCGGATGCAACACTTCGTGACGCACAGATTGTTGCTTCAAATGGGAATATTCAGGTCGCTAAAGATGCAGCTCTCAGAGCGGTTAAAAACCCTCGGTGTAGTCCTTTGAAGTTACCACTCGATCGCTATAATGAGTGGCGCATTATAACGATTCGCTTTGATCCCCAACACATATTGTAGAGAATTTGGGGCACGATAGTCTGGTTTTTGTTCCTACCGTGTCATCTTCGCAAACGCGGAGATCCAGAGAAACACCTCTCATCCAAGTTTCATTTATGAAGGAAACATGGATTCCCGTGTTCCCCGCCTTCGCGGGGACATGACAATAAAGCTGGATTGCTTCGCCCTGCTTTTTGCAGGACTCGCAATGACGGTTTCTAGTGTTTCTGCGTCATTGCGAGGAGCGTAGCGACGCGGCAATCCAGAATGACTTTTCAAAGTTCTCTGACTTATCATTTAAGTGTCTTAATGTCATCGTTAAAACTCAAGCGAAATGATTCTATTTAAAAAGGCATTGACATTAATAAATTGTATTATATAATTAATTAAATCATATGTTTTTTAATTTAGAAAGTTTAATTTATTATGTTTTATAAGAGTTTAAGCCCCCTTCTTTTGACGACAATATTAATCACGGGAAATATTGCTTTTGCAGGTCTTCCGAATAAAGTTGCTTCGACGAAGGAGTTGGCAGATGAATTTGAGCAGCGTCACCGTTCTCCCGTGGTTCTAGATGAACTTGTTGAAAAGGCAAAGGCTTCTGGAAAAGCCTTGGATGTTTTCACACCTGATGTAAAAGGGAAAGCAAAGAAAACTTCAGGTCGATTATACTATGTGCAGAATGCTGGTGATTTGGACACACTCTTTCAATTGCTTACAACGACGGGCAAAGAATCCCTCTCTTTAGAAGTCCTTGTGGCTGCCCTGCACTCTATGGAAAATCTCATGACACCAGACGGAACCGTTGTCCGTCCTAATCTTTCAAAGTTCCTCTATTCTGGGAGATTTCAGTCTGCAGCGGAGGGAACAGTAGCTCAAAAAGTTCAAGACATTTTAGTAAGAGATTTCAAAAGCTCTGCTGGGCAGTCATCCAAGGATAATGCTTCTTCGATTGATGTTGAATTACTTGTGCCTCAAAGCTTTACAGAAAGTTCTTGTCATCCCTGTTTCGACTTAGCGATAGAGCAAATAGGAAAACGTTATGACCTTGATCACAGTTTTAAAAATGAATGTGTGAAGACGGATGCGTTGACCTACGAGCAACTGAAAGCCAAAAGAGGAGAGGCCAAACAGGCCCAAAATCAAGAATTGATCGCAAATGTAGAAATCGATTTTAATGGCTTTTTACGGGATCCATTGGCTGTTCGAAAATATATTGAAGATGTGGTGAAAACATGGTCAGCTTTTGGACTCAAAAGAGCGTGGGATCAGTTTCATAGAGCCGCCGTTGATGCAAGTGAATTTGATTTGTTTGCTAAAGTTCCGCTGGCTTTAATGACGGCCATCTTTGAGCAAATTGGCATACTTACAGACACACAGATCGCCTTTTACTCTGTATCGACCTTACCTTCTTCTGATGCAGGCCCCTCAGATAGAAAGGCTAGTCTTTCAAGGGATGTTACATTTGGTCCCCAAAAAGCGAAACATACTGTTTCAATATTATGGGATAGTGATGTAACAGGTCCAACTTTGACTCATTTGGTTGGTTTAGGAAATAAAGTTGATAAAGAACTATCAGCTTTTGAAGAAGCCCAATTAACTCGTTTAAGAGAGGCGCTAAAAGCAAGTGTTACCATTAAAAGAGATTAAGATCAGAATAGAGTCTTGATTCCTCAATGAATATGAAAGCTTCTGTCTCACTATTTGGTTGACTTTTAAAATGGAATATCTACCATTTAAGTATAAATGAAGCTCTTGCAAAGGGCGCTTCTGAGACAAGCTCATGGTTTTGGTTGATCGCAATGATTTTTGACCACAAAACTGTTATCGTGAGTCCACTGCAAACTAAATGCAGATGAGTAGAGCGATCCAGCAAATACAATCTTAAATCGCTTGCAGTTGCTTCTTTATACATTGTTACGTGTTAACCAAATCTAAAGGAGTGTTTGAACATGGAACCCGTATTAATTTTTGCAATTATTTTTATAGTTTTTGCTCTCATTTTCGTATTTCAAGCGGTGAATTCCGTTCCCCAAGGAATGCAATACACGGTGGAGCGTTTCGGACGGTATATCCAAACACTGAAGCCGGGATTGCACTTTATCATTCCTTTGGTTGATAAGATTGGTGCACGTGTAACGATGATGGAGCAAGTTTTGCAAGTTGCCTCACAAGTCGTTATTACGCGTGATAACGCGATGGTCACGGCTGATGGTGTGATTTTCTACCAAGTTCTTGATCCCGTGAAAGCAGCCTATGAAGTGGCGGATCTTGAAAATGCAATCATGAACTTGACCATTACCAATATTCGTACGGTCATGGGCTCCATGGATTTGGACGAATTGTTGTCTCAACGTGAGCGTATTAATGCCCAGCTATTAACAGTTGTGGATGAAGCCACAGATATGTGGGGTATTAAAGTCACGCGTATTGAAATCAAAGACATCCAACCGCCACGTGACCTTGTGGATGCGATGGCTCGTCAGATGAAAGCTGAACGAGATAAGCGTGCGGAAATCTTGCTGGCTGAAGCAGATCGTCAATCAGCCATTCTTCGTGCAGAAGGGGAGAAGCAGTCGTTTATTCTCGAGGCGGAAGGTCGTAAAGAAGCAGCATTCCGTGATGCGGAAGCCCGTGAACGGTTGGCCCAAGCTGAAGCCAAGGCAACCGAGATGGTTTCAGAAGCGATCTCAGAAGGAAACATGCAGGCTGTGAACTATTTCGTTGCCCAGAAGTATATTACGGCTTTGGGCGAAATGGCGAGCGCGCCTAACCACAAAGTTATCCTCATGCCAATGGAAGCGTCCAATGTTATTGGGGCTCTTGGTGGTATTGGCGAAATTGCAAAGGATCTTTTTGGGAGTAATAGCTCCAAACCTACTTCTGTAATCCCGAAATCTAAAAAGTAAAGGAATATCTCATGTTTCAGATTGATTTTTGGATGTGGTGGATTTTAGGAGGGATCCTACTATTGACAGAACTCGCCCTTCCCGGAGCATTTATGCTCTGGATGGGAATTGCGGCGATTCTTGTCGGATTTATTGATTTTATATGGCCTCTTGCCATGCCGATTCAGCTGATCCTCTTTGCCTTTTTTTCAATCCTCAGTGTTTTAATTGGGAGAAGGATCTGGCCTTCGACCACAAAAAGTGACTACGTGACACTGAATGAACGAGGTGAGCAATACATAGGAAAGGTCTATGTTTTGACTCGCGCTATTGAAGAGGGTAAAGGAAAAGCCAAAGTTGGTGACTCTGAATGGCTAGTGAGTGGACCCGATCTTCCGAAAGGGACGCCAGTAAAAGTCGTGGGTGTTAAAGGAACAATTCTCAAGGTTGAGAAAGAGAAGTCATAAAAATTGTCTTTATTTCCGAGAACTGACTTGACCAAAGTCCTTGAAAAAAGTATAGATTTTAGTGGCGGCCGGGTGGCAGAGTGGTGATGCAGAGGACTGCAAATCCTTGTATACCGGTTCGATTCCGGTCTCGGCCTCCAAAAAGTTCTGGTTCTTTGAATCAGAGTTTGCTATAAGGCCCATTATTCCCCGGTAGCTCAGCGGTAGAGCAAGTGGCTGTTAACCACTGGGTCGGCGGTTCGAGCCCGTCCCGGGGAGCCAATCCTTCAAAGGCTTTTGTTTAATATCCGTCATCTCTAAAAATTTTCGGTGCCGCACCGGTGCCGCGTACTATTCGCTGAAATTCAGAACATGGGATGGTTGCTATGAAGAAAACAGAGGTAAAAGAAAAGCCAACTCAAGATGAAGTTAGATCCTATCTTTTTGGTTACTGAACATATTTTTGAGATTACCTATGATAATGAAAGCAGATTTTTCTACATCTTCTTTCTCCAAATCTAAACACTCGTTGAAATTCTATGAATAAAAATGGAAATATTCAGATTTTTTCATACTTTCGTTTCTAAAAGAACTCATCGCACACTTAGATCTAAAACAGACTCATGTTGCCCAGGACTCTGAAGTACTCGTTGGAATCCTTTCTCCTTCATCTTCAGAATCTTAATCTTCTTCCATAGGTAATTCGTATACCGGTTCTAAAGGTTTTTTTCGTCTCTTTAAAATCCGTTGACTTTGACTACGACCTGTTACTTTCTTTTCTGATAAGCTTTTTCTCTTTTCACTAACTTTCGTATCACTTAATTTCTTAAAATAGAGACCCACGGCTTGTAGAATGTCGCTCGATACTGATAACCCTTGAGCTGCTCGTGTTTCATTTGTAAGTATCAGTATGGATACAACAAGGTTAATAATGCTTACAAGGAAGAAACACCCATCACTCGCAAAATCAGCAATGAGTGCCGTTCCTTTTTTTGGTTTTATGATGGGATCAGAATTATCTTCGTCAGAATTATCATTAACTAAAATACTCAGTCCCGTAACATCTTCATCTAACTCTTTTGGATCATCAGGTGCTGCCCAATTGCGCTTTACTTCTTTCGCAACAACACGAACGTGTTTTAATTGCCTCTCTTTTTTTCGATCGTGCATCTTCTTTACAAACCCTGTGGTTGTTTGCAAAAAAGTAACAGCTAATGTAACACAAGCAACTGCTATGGGTATATTATTGCATTAAAATCGTACTTGCGATATTTAATAATCCTATACCCACAAATGCTGCATCAAGACCGTAATCATAGGTGTTTTCCACGAACCAATTATGTCTTTTGTATATAGCTGGACAACCTTCTTCTTCATTAGTGATTATTGGTTTACAAATCTTACACGGCAAGAAAAAACATAATTTGATAAGCCATTTCCATTTGGGATCATTATCCGGTTTTCTATCATCTGATAGACGTGTAGCGAGCAATTTTCTGAGAAGAGGATCGCGTTTTCTTTCCTTTGGAGGTATTATTTTCCTTACGTATTCACGAATAGAACCGTTCTCCTCATCTCACACATTTAATCACTTCCTCTACCGAAATAGAACTTCCAACGCATTATTCAGAGGGTTCTAAGTACATCGTAATAAAAATTCACTTTCATATATTTTTCTGGTGCCGCAAATTGGGAAGAATTACAGCTAAAATCGAATCACTCCATAAAACTTACTTTGCACAAAACATATTGTTTTGTGAAGGAATATTTATGAAGAGAAAAGCATGTAAATATAGCAGACTTTAGGCTGTTAACCACTGGGTCGGCGGTTCGAGCCCGCCCCGGGGAGCCAATCTTCCAAAGGTTCTTATTTCATCCTTCATCTTTATAAGGTTTGTGTTTTATTGCTCTCTCAAGTTTTAACCTGCTCTTAGCATGCTATTCTATGATATAATAAAGCATCCTTAACAAATACCATTGATGTTATGACCAAAATTGCCCTTTTTGTCCTTACCTTTGTTTATCTGATGTCCCCTGTAATGGCGGTATATTTGTTTTACGAAGACTTTAATAATGGAGCAGCTCGCGGAATTGTCGTTGATTTTAGAGATGAAGATGACGTTCCTGATAGGGGGAAAAGACTTGGGGAAGTTCTCTCCAAAAGAAGTGTGAGCTTTACAGAAAGAGAGTCCATTCCAGTAGATAAGGGTGGATATGCCTCCTATGAAAGGAGAGAAAAGTGCTTCTTCAAGTCCCCTCAGGTTGGAACCTTTATTCGTTGGGTTGAGGAAGCTCAAGAGATTCAATCCATCCACTTTCTTGGGATCACGTGGGATTACCAAGTTGAGTCTATGAAGGAAGCTCTTCTTTTGCTCGCAAGACAATATCAGTTAAATCGGGAAGTGGACGAATTTATCATTGTCAGTGACTTTATTTCTCTTCAGCAGAAAGATGAAATTGAATTAGACACGATAGTTAGACCGACAGATACGCGTGCTTATGACTTTCGACAAAAAATGAAAAAAGTCTCCCTTGTTTGTTCAGGGGAGAAAGCAAATGCTGCTCGCGAAGCATTAAAAGCCATCCTGAGTAAGAATTTTTCAGATCTTCAAGAGAACTTTACGATTGAGTAAAATAAGAAACTTTCAGACTTTTTCTATTTTAATTGAAAATACATGACGGCTTTTTCATCACGTAAAGGGACAGTTTGAAAAACCTGCGGTTCAACAAGAAAAATACCATCCCGATTAGTGGTTTCAAGATCACGATTGGCGCCAATCGTGATGACTTTTGCATCCTCACCTTGCCCTTGTGTTCCAAGAACAAAAGAGGTGTGACCACCATTTCCAAAAAGAGCCACATCTGGTTTGTCCTTAACACCTTTATAGGTTCGGTGACCATGAATCATTCCTGGTGTGACCTGCTTTATATCAAAAACTTTAACAGAAGTGGCAACTTGGCTTAGGGAAGCAATATAGGCATCCCGTAAGTTTTCCTCGCGGCTTCCTTCCCACTGTTGAATAACGGATTGGAATTGAGATCCCTCAAAGAAAAAACTCTGTTGCAGTTGAAAATAAGTTGCCAGATGCCATGTTGAGACAGGCTGACAGCCAGCATACTTCGCGAGTAATGATGAACAATCTTCCGGGCCAAAGGGTTTGTCTTCTTCATTTCTATGTCCTCCAAAAGTATATCCATTATGAAGAATAGCGACAGAGTGTCCTGGGACATAATAAGGTGAGTCCGTCAGTCCTTCATAACTGAGACTTGTTGGAAGTGGGGTATATTGAATAAAGGGTGAATCCTTGGGTTCAAATTCTAAAACTGTTCCTAATTTTGATATCGGAACTCCGGCAAGTTGCATCGCTGTGCGGAGCAATAGATGTTTTAAAGCAATTCCCCGACCGGAGGCATAAATATGATCTGTATCTTCTGATGTGTTCACTTTAGGAGGAATGATAGAATATCCATCTGGAAGTTTACCCTCTAGAATGTCATGAAAGGATAATTCTAAAAGGGCAAGGGCTCGTTGGGCTCCAAGAAGCATTTTATTTGATTTGAGTTGGAAAGTGGTTCTGTCTTCACCCACTTTAAAAGGCGATAATTGACTTGCCAGGATTGTAAAGTATCTCACATCCCCTTCTAAGTCTTCCCTAACGTGTGCTTTAAGGTCTTCGCCTTTTTCTGGGTGTTCTTGAACAAACCGAAGAAGCCCTTGAAGTTCTTTTTGCTCTTCGGCTCGCCAAGTACGACTATCCTCGTGAATGCGTTTGATAACGGGGCTTGATAAGACGGCTGCTTCGTAAAGGTCATCATAAAGACCAGCGTAAGCATTATTGATAACCGACAAAGAAAGCAAGGTTCCTGTAAGAATAAGATATCGCATCACTAACTCTTAATGTGTTAAGATTAATGTATCATATCTGATCGTTAGGAACCAAGGCAAGTCTTCGTTTCCATTATCTCTCGGTGTCATTCCCGCGAAAGCGGGAATCCATGATTTTTTTATAAATGGATCTAAGATGGGAGCTGTTTTTCTGGATCCCCGCCTCCGCGGGGATGACAAAAGAGTGCGGAGTGCCTAACTCTGGTGTCATGAACCATGTTGTGAAAATTAAAAATCCTTGGAAAGCAAATGGTTTGTTTTTCAAAGAAAAACAATAGCATAGTTTGTTCTAGTATCTCTTAGTAGTGATATGATCTTGAATCTACTTTAATGTAGATTGTTTCTCAGCCTGCGCTAAAGTTTCGGCTGATTGCAATGATGAAAACGAAGAAGGCTCACTCAGGCATAAGGTGAAAAATGAAAAAAGCCCTGACTCACACAAAAATATTGGGAACGATTATCCTGATGGACCTTTTAGCCGGAATGGAATTCGATCTTTTTGTGCCCAGTTTTCCTGATTTGCAGGACTATTGGAACTTGTCTCCTTTTTGGGTAGAAGCCCTCCTTTCCAGTAACTTTTTGGGTTATTGCTTGAGCCTTTTCCTGGTGGGCACGCTGGCTGATCGTTACGGCCGAAAACCCATGATCCTGAGTGGACTCACAATTTTTATTGGAGGGAGCTTATTGTGTTTAGCAGGACTTTCCTATCCTTTGATGTTGACGGGTCGCTTCCTCCAAGGAGTTGGAATTGCAGGTCCTGCCATATTAAGTTTTCTTATTGTGGCTGACACCTACCCTCTCAAAACCCAGCAATCCTTGTTTGGGATTTTAAATGGCTTGATGAACACAGCGGTTGCCTTGGCTCCTGTCCTTGGCAGTTATATTACTCTCTATTTTCATTGGCAGGGAAATTTTTGGGTGTTGTTGTGGTTTGGTATTATGGCAATTGTTTTAACTCACCTCTTTATCCCTGCGAATCCGCCGCCGAAGCCGGAGGCAGATCGCCCTCAGGTCGGATATGCAGCTATTTTTCGCTCAAAACCTCTGGTTGTTTTAGTTGGTCATTTTATTACTCAGTTCATGCCTTATTGGATCTTTGTCGGTATGTCGCCTTTGCTATTTATTGATGGCTTAGGAGTGAGCCTCTCCCACTTTGGATATTATCAGGGATCCATTGGACTTATTTTTGGTGTGGGAAGTTTTCTCTTTGCGCTAGTGGTGAATCGGTTTCATCAAATTAAAATGCTCAAATTTTCTGTTTATATATTTGTTGTAGGTTTTATCACTCTTTTCTGGGTTACGGTTGTGGATAGTCCAAACCCTCTATTGATTACGTTGACGTTTATTCCCTTTGTGATTGGACAAATTATTCCAACCACTATCCTTTATCCACTGTGCTTGAACTACATTCCCGAGGCGAAAGGTCGAATTTCCGCCATTCTTCAAGGGGGACGGTTGGTTTTTTCTGCGATTTGTTTGCAGATTGCAGGATATTTTTACAGAGGTTCCTTTCAAGAGATTGGTGTTCTGATTTTGATCTTTATCTTCTTTACGATTGTAACACTGATTTATGTGATGAAGCATCAAGGAGATTATCGTTTTCCTTGACTATAAAATCAGCTCCAAACAAAAAGCGCTCTAATGGAGCGCCTTTTTGTTTATAAGTTTAATGTCAACTTTATCTCAAAATACCCAACTCACGATCTGCTTTAACGTTGGAAGATTCAGGGTTCATCATGGCATGACTTTTCTTATGAACCAAGGCTTTGTCTAACATTATATGAGGTGCGTAAAGATGTGTTTGCACAAGCCCAAAGTCATCAGTTGTACCTAGCATGAATCTAGGTGAAACAGCTTTCGTTTCGCCTACAGTATAGAACCTCGTTCCACCATCTACACCCACAAAGCCCCAGGTTCTACCCAAAGCTTCCGCTGTTGAAGCAGTTACCATAAACCCTGTGATAAGGGCTGTTGCTAATAAAACATTTCTCATTGTAATACTCCTTTAAAAATTAGTCCTAATGAAAAAATAATTTTTCCATACTTTTAGTTTAAAATAAAACAATTTAAAAATAGTTAATTTAAAAATAAACAAAAATAAATAAGTGAAATTTTATTCATCAAATATGCCTTTTTCATTGATATCCTATTAAAACATTTAAAAGAGAAGGAGAAAATTGATAGATGGATCCCCGCCTCCGCGGGGATGACAAATGGGGGGCGGGGATGACACGTAGAAGGGCAAGAATAAGATTAACTGTCTAACATAATTGATTCATTTCCATTGTCATTCCCGCGAAAGCGGGAATCTAGGAAAAAGTTGAAAGTATGGATCCGGCCTCCGTGGGGGCGGCAAATGGGGGATGGGAATGAGAGTATAACAAAGGAAATATAACACCTTGGGTATTCCAGGTGAAATATAAGTACTGATATCTGAGAGGCTATAGACCCAAGTCTTTGAAACGACCTTTGAACTTAGCCAACTGACCACCAGAGTCGATCAAACGATGGACACCTGTCCACGCGGGATGGGACTTTGGGTCAATGTCAAGGCGAAGGGTTTCGTTCTTAGCGCCCCAGGTAGAACGTGTCTTAAATTCTGTACCATCGGTCATAACAACCGTAATTTCATGGTAATCTGGATGGATGTCTTTTTTCATGAGAATTCTCCTATAACTAGGAATGCTTATACTCAAAAAGTTAACGTGTGTCTAGTCTTAAGAATGAAAATGAAGTCGCCTGTAACTCAAGGCCTCTGCAAGGTCTTGAGCCCTTACACATGGCTCATTTGCCATATCGGCGAGTGTTCGTGCAACTCTCAAGACACGGCGGTAGCCACGTGCAGATAACTTAAAGGCTTCCGCTGCTTTGACCAGAAGAGCTTGCCCCTCTTCATCAGACTTTGAGATCTCATCCAGGATTTCACCATCCGCGTGCGCATTCAGTTGAATCTTGAGGCCCAAAGCGGCAAACCTTTTTTCCTGAATTTCTCGCGTGCGCTTAACGCGTTCGGCGACAACAGAGCTTTGCTCGCCACACTGGGTTCGACTTAAATCATGGGCTAGAACCTCGGGAACATCGATGTGTAAGTCAATGCGATCAAAAAGGGGCCCTGAAATTTTTGCTTGATAGTCGCTCGCGCATTTAGGGGCGCGTGAACACGCTCGCTCTGCATCCGAAAGATAGCCACATCGACAAGGATTCATGGCCGCAATTAATTGGAAGCGGGAAGGGTATGTGACATGGGCATTGGCACGAGAGACAACCGCTTTTCCAGCTTCCAAGGGTTGGCGTAAGGATTCAAGGGTTGTCCGTTGGAATTCAGGGAGTTCATCCAAAAACAGAACCCCATGATGGGCTAAGGAAATCTCCCCAGGATTCGCTCTAAGACCACCTCCCACAAGGGCGGGCATGGAAGCGGAATGGTGAGGGTCGCGGAAGGGTCGAGTGCGAATTAGTTTTCCTTCATTGAGTCGCCCTGCCAAGCTATGGATCATGGTGACTTCAAGAGCTTCTGCAGCTGTTAGTGGGGGTAGAATGCTAGGAAGGCGCGAGGCCAGCATAGACTTCCCGGAGCCAGGAGGTCCTAACATGAGGAGATTATGGCCTCCAGCGGCTGCGACTTCCAGAGCGCGTTTGGCTGATTCTTGCCCTTTAATATCTCTGAGATCAAGAGAAGGCCCTTTATTTGATTCTTCCATCAATGGCTCGGGTGGGGAGAGAACCTGAGTTCCCTTAAAATGATTGATGAGGGAGAGAAGGCTATCAGCTGCGAGAATATTGATGTCGCCAGCCCAAGCCGCTTCTCCTCCACAAGCTTTTGGACAAATGACGCCTTTCCCGAGAGATGAGGCATGAATGGCGGCTGGTAATACTCCTGAGATGGCAGGAAGGCGTCCATCCAAGGAGAGTTCCCCAATGGCGATGGTTTCCTCCAGAATGTCCATCGGAACGACTTTCATAGTTGCCAGAAGACCCAAAGCAATGGGGAGGTCATAATGGCACCCTTCTTTCTGAACATCGGCTGGGGCTAAGTTAACGGTGATCCGTTGAAAGGGGAGGGAGAGTCCCATCCCATGGAAAGCGGAGCGAATCCTTTCTTTTGATTCAGCAACAGCTTTGTCAGGAAGGCCCACAATGGCAAAGCCGGGCATTCCTGATGATACTTGGATTTGAACGTCAATGGTCATGACGTTAATTCCTTGAAAGGCGACAGTATTTGTGCGTGAAAACACAAGGCCCTCCCCTGGTTCACTTTATTTTTGGGTGGTTTTTTTAACCTCGATCAGATTCACAACCCTTCTGACGCTCGTAATCTCACCGGCTAGTGCTAAAACACGATTCATTTCTGCCGTATTTTGTGCTGTACCGAAAATATAAATGACCTTGTCAAACGTATTGATAAGGTAATTCGGCGCAATCACGTTATCTTCCGTATAGAGCGCAGATTTAAGTTTGGTTGTTATCCATGCATCCCGAGTATACTCGGCAAATCCATCTTCGCCTTTCACGTTCATGCCGTCAATCACTTTTCGAACACCGGGATAGGCTTTCGTGATTCGGACAGCATCGGCCTTTATTTTTTCATTTTCAACCACACCGGTCAGAAGAACTTGCTTTTTATAAATCGTGAGCTCAATACCTGAAAAGTCAGAAAGCTTTTTCTCAAGTTCGAAATTGAGTTTGACGCGCAAGGCTTGATCGCCCGTAACGCCCTCTAAACCTCTGTCTTCAACAGCGCTCATACCCACGGCGCCAATTCCGCCAATGGCTGCAGGCGCACATCCTGAAAGCAACAAAGTCATGCCGATACAAAATTTACGATACATTTCAACCTCCTAACAGTTGGGTATCCAAGCCCCTTCAATATGATAAGGGTACTTCCAAGGAGAGATTAAGACGACATCGAACCGAAGATCAAGGGGTGTTTTGAGAGACCTTACATAATAGAGCAGAGCACGTTCAATCCGCTTTTGTTGAAAGGATGTTAGAGCCCAGGCGGCTTCTTCAAGGGTTTTGCGCTGTTTTACTTCCACAGCAATTAAAGTTTTGTTTTTTTGAACCAGAAGATCGATTTCGCCGACCGGCGTTTTGAACCGATTCTCAAGGATTTTGTATCCCTTCAAACGCAGAAAGAAGGTGGCGATTTTTTCGCTCCATTGACCTTTAAGATAAGCTTTCTTTTTTGGATTTGATTGAAAGTACAAAGCGCTAAACCTCTTTTCTGGTCACTGTTACCTTCTTCAAGTAAGCGCTTGTTTGAGCTTGGTTTCAAGATTTTATTTATATTTTTAAGAGGGGTTGCTACAAGATGAAGCATGGTTTACTCACAAGGTATAAACAGATAGGATTAGCTATAGCATTTAATTAACCCTGAGGGATTGATGATGAAAAATATTTGGCAGATTTTAATGTGTGGCATGCTTGTTGTACTTGTCTCCTGTGGATCAAAACAAGGAACTGAGCCCATGACGTCTCCACAACCTGTGAAAACACCATCACCTGAGGTAGAACAAGAATTGGCCCCTCTTCCTGAACAACCCAAGGTTCATAAAATTGGATTATTGCTTCCGTTGTCAGGTCCTCATGCGGAGCTGGGAAAAGGGATGCTCAATGCATCTGAAATGGCGCTGTTTGATACCCATTCATCATCCATAATATTAATACCTCAAGATACAAACCAAGGTGCTAACCAAGCGGTAACAAAAGCCGTTGATCAAGGAGCAGAATTGATTCTCGGTCCGATCTTTGCAGCAGAAGTTGAAAGTGTCCAATCTATAGCGAAAGCACGTCAAGTCAATCTTCTCGCTTTTTCAACAGATACAAACGTTGCAAAGGATGGAACGTATATCTTAGGCTTATTGCCTTCTCAACAAATTCAAAGGATTGTAGCCTTTGCGAAAGAGAAAGGCCTCACACGTATTGCCGCTTTGACACCCGATGATGCATACGGACGGTTGATTGATCAGACTTTAAAGGATATGGAGATTAGGGGAGATATTCAGCTACTTGGTACTACCCATTATGAGAAAGGTGATCTTTTGGAAGGAAATCCGGGGAACATTCGTATTACTGAGGAAGTTGAAGAATATAAGAGTCAAGGTGTGCAAGCCCTTGTTATTCCAGAAGGTGGCGAAAACCTTAGCCACATTATGAATCTGCTAGTGAATCAGAAGCCTTTAACGATTCTTGGGAGTGGACAATGGGATGCGCCTCAGACGCTTCAAGTAGCCCATCATTTGAAGGATGCTTATTTTGTCTCAACAGATCCGAAACAAAGACAATCCTTTGAATCTCGTTTTGAACAAGCCTATGGCTATATTCCTCCCCGCATTGCAACTCTCGCTTACGATGCAACGGCCCTTTCGGTGGCACTTGCGGATCAAGGTTATAGCAAAGAGAAACTCACAACCTCCCAAGGATTTACAGGGATTGAAGGGCTTTTTCGCCTGACGCCTCAAGGCCTTAATGAAAGAGGATATGTGGTTCTTCAAGTGACTCCAGCGGGTTTTCAATCGGTGAACATAGCACCTCAGGCATTCTAGAAAGGGCTTTCCCTATAAATAGAGTTATTTTTCAACAAAATCTATGCTATTGTTTTTCTCGGAGAAAAAACTCTCAACTTTTGATTGAGAACTCTTTCAATAAACAAAAACATGGAGGATTCATGAAAAACTTTATCTTTGCAACCGTTTCGAGCGTTGCCTTAACTCTCTCTTGTGCAGCATTGGCAAATGAAACCCGAATGCCATCTGAGCAAGAAGCAAAACAAACACAAATGATGGAGCTTCAGCCAGCCACACAGCAACAAACAATGGCACCGCATCATATGCACCCAGTGGCTCATAAAGCACAGTCAAAAATGTTAGAAACAACGCCAGTTGCAGTGCCAGCTGTTGAGCATGTGTATGTGGCTTTTCCACCCGTAGATCAAACAGGATGCGCAACATGTGTACCTTCTTATTATGCCTCAAAACCTGAATGCCCTTATCAATCTCATGAAGGATATTTTTGGTATCCTCAGGCGCAAGCAGATGTAGTGCCTGGCTACAAGCCTTATCACCATCAAGGTTTATATTGGTATGCAAGCCGTCAACATCCCCATGCGGTTTACGCAGAAAAGCAATCTTTGGTTTTTGTACAACCCTATCCTTTAAGTGCTCCGCATCAAATGGATACGGTTATGCATGATATTCAAGATGCACCAATGAAAGTCAAAACAGAAGCTGCACCTGTTGCAAAGCCTGCTCAAGAAGGGGCAATTTACGAACAATAAAGTAAAAAAAAAGGGGGAGTAATCCCCCCTTTTTCTTTTTCCAGACGTGCATTTATTAAAAGTTGTAACTGGCTCCTTGATAACGATCCCAATTTTGTCCTTGGGGGCCGTGGATTGGTGTTGTTGATTCATAGTTCCTATCTTGCTCAGCATGGGCGAGGGATATAAACGCAATCATGAAGCCAATCAAAAGAGGCGCAACCATAAGGAGAAAAAATTTATAGGCTGTATTTTCTTTTTTGGAAATACATTTGGCTTTCATGGACGGTTCCTCCCGGTTATATTTTTATCTTTATGTTATTAGAATATGACAAAAGTATGAAAACTTCGTTAACGAAAAAAATTTAGTGTATAAACAAAACTTGCCTACAGTGGATTCGTTTCGTTAAGATTTCAATCCATGAAAATATATTTTGAGGGATTCTATGACATCTTTAAATTTAACAGCGGATAGGTCATGTAAAATATTAAGTCGAGGACCTTCTGACTATTTAGCGTATCATCGCTTTGAAGCCAAAAACTCAAGTCTTCCGGGGGTTGTGTTCCTGGGAGGCTATAAATCGGACATGACGGGCACAAAAGCAATGTTTTTAGATTCCCTATGTCGTGAGCGCCAGCAAACCTTTACCCGCTTTGATTACTTCGGGCATGGCTCTTCAACGGGTAAGTTTGAAGAGGGAACCATTGGGCAATGGTTATCCGACAGCCTTGCTGTAATTGATGAATTGACAAAAGGTCCCTTGATTCTTGTAGGTTCAAGCTTGGGGGGATGGCTTATAACTCTTGCAACCCTCGCACGTCCTGAACGTATTCAAGCTATGATTGGGATTGCGTCAGCACCGGATTTTACAGAAGATTTGATATGGGAGTCTTTGACAGACAGCCAAAAGAAGGACTTAACGGAAAATGGTCTGATGTATATCCCCTCAAGCGAAGATCCTTTGGGTCTTCCCGTTACTTTAGATTTTATTCAAGAAGGGCGGCAGCATCTGGTTCTGCGGAAAAAATTGGAAGTGACGTGTCCAGTTCATTTGATTCATGGTTCTCATGACACAGATGTGCCTGTCAGTTTTTCTGAACGACTGATGGACTCTGTGAAAAGCCAAGAATGCTCTTTAACATTGATAAAAAATGGAGATCACAGGTTAAACACGCCTTTTGCTTTAGGGTACCTTGGAGCTTTAATCTCTCAGGTGAGTGAGGGTTAAGCTTCTTCTCTGCGTTTCTTGTAGTGGAGAAGGCTGACAGGGATTGAGCAAAAGTAGATCAACGTACAAAGGCTAAGAGTCCACCACGGAACGCTAAAAAGAGCAGCAATAAATACGGCGACCAACATTAACAGTATTTTGACATACTGATGGGGGATGGGGACGTTTTTTATCACAAACGTTGGAATTCGACTAATCATAAGAAGCCCACTGATGATTATGCTTACAGCAAATAGGAAAGGGTAGGCTTTACAGCTTTGCTCTAAAGCAAAGCTAACCATGAGGGGGAGTAAGGCGAGAATAGCCCCGGCTGGTGCAGGAACGCCGACTGAGAATTGTTTGGCCCAGTCGGGCAAGGGGATATTCATGCTTGTATTAAAACGGGCGAGTCTGAGTGCCATGCATGTTGCAAAAAAGAGGGCGAGAGCCCATCCCATGCCTTTCCATTCATGAAGGGTATAAACATAAATAAGGACCGCGGGTGCAACGCCAAAGCTGACAAAGTCTGAGAGAGAGTCAAGCTCAGCTCCGAAAGTGCTGTCAGCCCTTAAAAAGCGAGCAATCCGGCCATCAAGAGCATCTAAGATAGCCGCTATAAAAATCAAGGTCACCGCGAATTCCCACTGGTCAAGAAGAGCGAAGCGGATGGCACTCAGACCCGAACAGAGAGCAATGACTGTAATTGCATTGGGGATAATACGCACAAGATGTGGTGATTTGATTCTTCTTTGAGGCGTCATGAGCGCACAGTTCCCTTTGCTTGAGGAGTATCTGAAAAAAGATTAGCTAATATGGTTTCTCCACCAATCATTCTCTGTCCTTCAATCACTTGAGGATGGACACCTTCTGGTAGGAAGACATCAACACGGCTGCCAAAACGAATGATTCCATAAGTTTCCCCTGCTTTGCCTTCTTCTCCTACTTCTGCATCACAAAGAATACGTCTGGCAATAAATCCCGCAATTTGAATGACAAGAATGTCGTGACCCGAAGGGGTCTTTATAATGAGGGAGTTTCTTTCATTATCTTCACTGGCTTTGTCCAAAGAAGCATTCAGAAATTTTCCAGGATGGTAATGAATTTTTGTAATAATGCCATCCGTTGGTAAGCGATTGACGTGTACGTCAAATACATTAAGAAAGATGCTGATGCGTGTAAGGGATTTTTTTTCCCATTTTAGTTCCTTAGGTGGAACGACGCTTTGTATTTTGGTAATGATTCCATCGGCGGGGCTGATAATGAGCCCTTTCTCAATGGGTGTGACACGATGTGGGTTGCGAAAAAAATAAGCGCACCACCCTGTTAGAGCGAGCCCGATGTAGCCGAGAGTTAGGGATAAGGCAAACAAGAAAAAAGTAATAATAACAAAGACAAAAATAAAAGGCCAGCCGGCATTGTGGATAGGTGCAAAAAAACTTTTCATATGTCCTCTTTAAAATTGGCTCTGGTCTTTATACCCAGTTTCCGGCACATTGGCTATGGTCTTTATAAAGAATGGCGGAAAAATGAAAGAAATCAGGTCTATTGGTGTTTATTGCAGTTCATCGAATAATGTGGATCAAGTTTATAAAAATGCTGCTTTCCAACTCGGAAAAGCGTTAGCCGACCGCGACATTCAAATGATCTTTGGTGGAGGTGGGCAAGGATTGATGGGGATCGTAGCGAATGCTGCTATGGAAAATAACGGTCATGTGATTGGCTACATGCCCAATCACTTAAAAAAGTTTGAAGATCCAAACTGGATGATATCCGAACTCCATATGGTTGATAATATGCATACACGAAAACGCTTGATGTTTGAAAATTCTGAGGCTTTTTTTATTCTTCCTGGGGGATTTGGAACCCTTGATGAGACTTTTGAGTTGATTACCTGGCGTCAACTTGAGCTTCATGAAAAGCCTATTGTATTTATTAACATCAATGGGTATTGGGATTCTTTAAAAGAAGTGACTAAGAATATTTTCGCCCAGCATTTTGCTGATCCTGAAGATAAAAAAGCTTTTATGTTTGTCAATTCTGTTGAGGAAGCATTGCAGGTGCTGTACAGGGCTCCTGAACCAAAGGCTGAGGAATCCACGGATTGGTTATAGGGGGTTTTTACATCTCTCGCAATTGTAAAAGCCAAGTTTAATTTGCTGATAAGATTATGCGGCTCAAGACTCTATAAGCGGGTATAAACCTATACGTGAGAAACAAAAAGCCTTGATTTTTATCGATTTATTCTCATATTTAAGGTATGAAAAAAAAACGTCATGTTCCTTTAGATTCTTTTGAAAAAGCAACTTCTCACCAGAGGATTTGTGATAAGGTTGGCTGCGATAAAACTGGAGAATTCAGAGCCCCTCAAAGCACATCTCAACTGAATGCCTATTATTGGTTTTGCATGGATCATGTGCGAGAATATAATAAATCTTGGGACTATTATAAAGGCATGAGTCCAGAGGAAATTGAAGAGAGTCGCATTTCTGATATGACCTGGAATCGCCCATCTTGGCCTGTTGGTGCTTGGCGAACCCTTCTTGATAATGTCAAATATCTGGACGACTTTAATTCATTTTTAAAAGCAAAAGCCCCACCCTTATCTATTCCTAAGCCCATTCAAAAGGCGCTGAATGTATTGGAATTAAACATGCCTTTAACCAATGAGACTTTGAAAAAGCAATACAAGAAATTGGCAAAACAATATCATCCTGACCTCAATCCCAATGATCAAGAAGCTGAAGAACGTCTGAAAAAAATTAATGAGTCTTATCAGGTTCTTAAGAAATTTCTGTCTGTGTAAATAAAACCTCGCTTGGAGTGATTATTTATAATAGGCATGTTTTTATACAAACCCATTGCCCATTTGAAAACTTTCTGGCATGTTTCTAGCATCATTTAAAAGATCACTAAAAAGGATAAGAAATGTCTATGATTTATATCTATATTATCGGTTGTGCTGTGCTTGCGCTTCTTTATGGAGCTTATGCTGGGCGGAAAGTATTTGCTTGTTCAGCTGGAACAGAACGTATGCAAGAAATTGCTTCAGCCATTCAAGAAGGTGCTAGTGCCTATCTAAACCGCCAATATACGACGATCGGTATTGTTGGTGTTGTTGTCGCTATTTTTCTGGGTTGGGTCCTCGGAAGTCACGCGGCCATAGGCTTTCTCGCTGGTGCTTTTTTATCAGGTATAGCTGGATACATCGGAATGAACGTCTCTGTGAGAGCAAACGTTAGAACTACAGAAGCAGCTCGCGGAGGACTAATCCCAGCTCTAGACGTGGCTTTTAAAGCAGGTGCTATAACGGGGATGTTGGTTGTGGGGCTTGGCCTTTTGGGTGTGACACTCTATTACATGTATCTTCTTCAAGGGGGAGAAACAGTCCGTCACATTATGGAGGCCCTTCTTTCTTTGAGTTTTGGTGCATCTTTGATTTCTATCTTTGCGCGTCTTGGAGGCGGTATTTTTACAAAAGGTGCAGACGTTGGAGCTGACCTTGTTGGAAAAATTGAAGCCGGCATTCCTGAAGATGATCCCCGTAATGCCGCTGTGATTGCGGATAACGTTGGTGATAACGTTGGTGATTGTGCAGGTATGGCTGCAGACCTCTTTGAGACCTACGTTGTGACTATTGTTGCAACTATGCAGCTTGCAGCCCTTTTCTTTACAGGTGCACTGCAGGAAATGATGATGCTTCTGCCTCTTGCAATTGGTGCAGTTTGCATCATAGGTTCGGTTATCGGAACTTTTTTTGTCCGTTTAGGATCTTCAGAAAACATTATGGCTGCCCTTTATAAGGGGTTAATGGTTGCGGGTATTATTTCTGCGGCCTTAATCGTTTGGGTTACGTTCACTTTGGTAGGTCTTGATGTTCCCTTCACGGTTGAGGGAAAAATTTGTTCGGGTATGAACCTTCTTTATAGTGCTTTTACAGGGCTTGTGGTTACAGGTCTTCTTGTGTGGATCACAGAATATTATACATCCACCCGCTATCGCCCTGTTAAAAGTGTTGCAAAAGCTTCTGAGACAGGACACGCGACAAATATTATTCAAGGACTTGCTGTTTCAATGGAAGCAACAGCATTGCCGGTTATTGTGATTTGCGGTGGAATCCTTGTTTCCTACTTGAATGCTGGGTTGTTCGGTATTGGTGTTGCGGCAACTACCATGCTTGCCCTTGCCGGTATGATCGTTGCACTGGATGCCTATGGCCCAGTGACGGATAACGCGGGTGGAATTGCAGAAATGTCCGACCTTCCTGCCTCAGTTCGTAAGATTACAGATGCATTGGATGCTGTCGGAAATACAACAAAAGCAGTGACAAAAGGATATGCAATTGGGTCTGCAGGGCTTGCGGCTCTTGTTCTTTTTGCTGCCTATACGGAAGACTTAAAAAACTTCTTCCCCTTTCTGAATTTGGATTTTAGACTGCAGGATCCTTATGTTGTTGTTGGCCTCTTCATCGGTGGATTGTTGCCCTACCTATTCGCCTCATTAGGCTTGATGGCTGTTGGGAGAGCTGGTGCTGAAGTTGTGATTGAGGTTCGTCGTCAGTTCAAAGAAATCAAAGGTATTATGACGGGTAAAGCGAAGCCTGAGTACAGTAAGGCCGTTGATATTTTGACGAAAGCGGCGATTCGGGAAATGATTGTCCCTTCATTGCTTCCTGTCTTGGCACCACCTGTTGTGTACTTCATCATCTTATGGGTGTCTGGACAAGCACAAGCATTTGTAACCTTAGGGGCGATGCTATTAGGAACAATTGTTACTGGTATCTTCGTAGCCATTTCTATGACCTCTGGTGGTGGTGCATGGGATAACGCCAAGAAATATATTGAAGATGGTTTCTTTGGAGGAAAAGGCTCTGAAGCCCATAAAGCAGCCGTTACAGGTGATACAGTGGGAGACCCCTACAAAGATACAGCGGGTCCAGCGGTTAACCCAATGATTAAGATTATTAACATCGTGGCTTTACTCCTGCTTGCAATTTTAGCAGGATAAGGAGTATAAAAAGCGACTGTTATTTTTAAGATAAATATGGAGTTGTAAGAAATGATTTCGAAACTTTTAGGCAGACTTTCTTCAGATATGGCCATTGACTTAGGGACAGCCAATACCCTTGTCTATGTTAAAGGCCAAGGAATTGTGCTTAATGAACCATCCGTTGTGGCTATTTCAACCTCTAAAGACAAGAAACAAGTCTTGGCTGTAGGAGAAGAAGCTAAACTAATGGTTGGAAGAACTCCTGGAAACATAAAGGCTATCCGCCCTTTGCGAGAAGGTGTGATTGCAGACTTTGATATTGCTGAAGAGATGATCAAATACTTCATGCAAAAAGTACATAAAAGGCGCAGCTTTATTAGTCCACGTGTCATTATTTGCGTGCCCTCAAGCTCAACAGCCGTTGAAAGACGTGCTATTCAAGAATCAGCTGAAAGCGCTGGTGCACGGAGTGTTTATTTGATTGAAGAACCAATGGCTGCCGCTATTGGAGCCGGACTCCCTGTCACTGAACCGACTGGTTCGATGGTTGTTGACATTGGCGGGGGGACAACAGAGGTTGCCGTTTTGTCTCTTGGAGGAATTGTTTATGCACGATCTGTTCGTGTTGGTGGAGACAACATGGACGATGGCATTATCAGTTATATACGTCGTCAGCATAACCTTTTGATTGGAGAAGCAAGTGCTGAACGGATTAAAAAAACAATTGGTTCAGCTATGCAACCCCTAAAAGGTGAAGGTCGTACCATGGAAATAAAGGGAAGGCACCTTGTGGATGGTGTGCCAAAAGAAATTGTTATTTCTGAAAAGCAAATTGCCGAGAGTTTAAGTGAACCGGTAGCTGCCATTGTAGAGGGCGTTAAAATGGCGCTTGAAAATACAGCACCCGAGCTTGCTGCAGATATCGTGGATCGTGGTATTGTGCTTACAGGTGGTGGTTCTCTTTTAAATAACCTTGACGTTGTGATTCGTGAAGCAACGGGGCTTCCTGTCATTGTTGCAGAGGATCCACTGTCATGTGTGGCTCATGGTACAGGCAAAGCATTAGATATGATGACTAGTCACAAGAACGTATTGATCTCAATATAAGAGGTTCATTGTGGCTCTCTGGGTACGTGCAAAAAAGCTAGGCCCTGTTAAGCCAACACCCAACCCTTATCCTTCTCGATTTAACCGATGGCGGCACAAGGTTTCGACGTCTTTCATTCTCATTCTAATGGTGGCAATTTTTCTTCGCTTTTACCCTCCTGTGTTTACATTGATTCAACAGCAGCTTTTTGAATATGTTACTGTGATACAGACTTATTTTAACCATCCGACACAACTCTCCAAAACACTTATCGAAGATTCTTTTTCTTTTCTGACGCTTAGAGATGAATATGATCGCTTAAAAAAGGAAAATGAAGCTTTAAAATGGCAGATTCAGACATTAATACCATTCCAACATGAAAATGCTGCCTTAAGAAGCGCAATGAATATTGGAGAGTTTGAAACATTTAGACATATAGCTATTCCTGTTTTAGCCACACCCTATGATGGTAATCATCACTTTTGCATCATCAAAGGAGGAGAAAAGGAGCAGTTGAAAAGCGGGCAAGCTGTTGTTGTCCCTGAAGGTGTTGTCGGGCGTGTGGAAAAAGTTGGTCGTTACAGCTCTCGCGTCACTCTGCTAAACGATATTAATTCCCGAATTCCTGTAAGAACGGTCAATTCTGAGCAAAATGCTATTCTGGCAGGCGATGAAAGTACTCTGCCCATTCTGGTCTATATAACTGATAGTCGAAAAGTCCAAATCGGAGAGTCTGTTGTAACATCTGGATCTGGAGGGGTTTTCCCCCCGGGCGTTCCAGTTGGAATTATTGATAAGATATACAATGGGAAAATAAGCATAAGACCTTATGTGAACTTGAGTAATCTGGAGTGGATTTCTATCTTAAATGGTCAATCTGAGGACTATTTCGAAGATTTAACATCATCCTTGGAGGGAGAATGAAACTCCTGAAGGGGCTCCCACTTTTGAGTATCATCTGTTCTATTTTGGCTGCAAGTTGTTTAACCATTGGAAACTATCCTTTATTACCAGTTTTTTTCTTGATCCCAGTCTACTATTGGTTGGTCTATCGTCCCGACTTGCTACCTGTCTGGATTCTGTTGTTTATTGGGCTTTTTTATGATGCATTGCTTTACAATAGTTTGGGTATTACCTCGCTATTGCTTGTGGTCAGTTCTATACTTTCTCAACGTTTGAGACGCTTTTTATCGTCTCCTCGTTTTCTTTTTATTTGGGGGGGGTTTATCGTTTATAGTTTGGGATATCTGCTCCTTTATGGGCTATTGACTTTTGGAGGCTATCCCCTTGTTGTTTCTTGGCTATATGGCATAATCTTTTACCCTCTTGTTTTTACTGGGCTAAGCATCCTTCATACACGGATGAATGCCTATGTTTGAGCCTGAAAATACATCATTTTTACGTCGTGTGCTTTTTATTGGCATTGTCCAAGTCTTTCTGGTCATCATTCTTTTGGGTCGCATGTTGTATCTTCAAGTCTTTGAAGGAGACTATTATAAATTGTTAGCCGAAGATAATCGAGTTGCATCCCGATCGTTACCTCCCTTAAGGGGACAAATTTATGACCGAAATGGGCAAATCCTTGTAGATAATGGAACCAGTTTTCGTTTAGTTTTGCTGACTGACAAAAGGGATGTCTTAGAAGAAACTCTGGAAACCTTATCCAATTTAATTCCCTTCTCGGAAGAAGAAAAAGAGTCAATCTTGCAGCAATCTTTTAAAGGAAGGGGCTTAGACTCTATCATCCTGAAGGATAATCTGAATTGGCGTGAGGTCTCTCTCATTGAGCTTCATTCCCAAGATTTGCCAGGGATATCTGTCGAAGTTGGCCATACGCGTACTTATCCAAAGGTATTATTGGGGGCTCATGTTTTGGGATACGTCGCTGCTCCTTCAGAAGAAGAGCAAGCTGAAGACGCTGAATTGGCTATTCCAGGATTTAAGGTTGGGAAAATTGGAATTGAAAAGCTTTTTGATACGAGATTACGGGGGACCGCCGGCTATAGCGCATTTGAAGTGAATGCAAGACGTAAAATCGTTCGCGAACTTCATCAGGAAAGAAGTATCCCAGGTGAAGACATCCACTTGACGATCGATGGGGAACTTCAAGACTATGTTCAGGAAGTACTATCAGAACATGAAAGTGCATCGGCCGTTGTTTTGGATGTTCATAATGGAGATGTCTTAGCAATGGTATCCTGTCCTTCTTTTGACCCAAATCTCTTTCCACAAGGTATTGGTCATAAGGATTGGAGTGATCTTCAGGAAAACCCCTATATTCCTCTAACGAATAAAGCGATTGCGGGACTCTATTCTCCTGGTTCCACAGTCAAACCCTTTATTATATTGGCAGCGTTGATGTCAGGTGTCATTGATAAAAATACAACGGTCGTTTGTCCTGGATACATGATGCTGGGAAATCATAAATTTCACTGTTGGGAAAAGCATGGACATGGAGCGGTTAATCCCTCTCGGGCAATCTATCAATCTTGTGATGTCTTTTTCTATACGGTAGCGAAGCTGATGGGAATTGACTCTATGGCTACAGTTTACAAAGATTTAGGAATGGGCGAGGGTTGTTTAGAGGGGTTCCCACATGTTAAAAAGGGACTCGTTCCCACAAAAGAATGGAAGATGCAAAAGAAAAAAGCTAAATGGACCGTCAGCGATAGCATTTTATCTAGCATTGGTCAGGGGTATGTTCTCTCAACACCTCTTGAATTGTCTGTGGCGATGGCGCGTTTGGCAAGCGGTGGAAAAAAGGTCATTCCTCGGTTTGATGGAAATAGGCCTGTTGATTTTCCAGATATAGGGTATGAAAAAGAAACCTTAGAGCTTATCTTGCAAGCTATGAATGACACAGTGAACACCCCAGGTGGTACAGCGTTTCGGTGGCGAATACCTGAACAAGGTATGGAAATGGGAGGCAAGACAGGAACAAGCCAAGTTCGTCGCATAACAATGCAACAACGGATGGCAGGGCAAACCAAAACCCATCATCTTCCCTGGAAATATCGCGAACACGGTTTGTTTATTGGATATGCCCCTATCCATGCGCCTCGTTATGCTATTGCGGTTGTAATTGAACATTCAGGGGGCTCAAGTGTCGCTGCCCATGCGGCTCGAGATATTTTATGGAAAGCTCAACTTTTGGAGAAGGAGCGGCACCATGATCAGTGAAATGATAGCAAAAGTAGTTTCAAAATTAAGTGAGCTCAACTGGGGGATTTGTATTCTTATTTTCGTCATTTCTGCTATAGGTTGGATTTTGCTTGTTTCTGCAGGGAATGGAGATGCCTATGTTTGGGCCGTAAAGCAAGTGATTCGTTTTGGGGTAGGGATCATCATTATGTTTTTGATTACCCTTGTTGATTTGAGATGGTGGAATCAAGCTTCTTATATCTTTTATGCAGTGGCATTGATTCTCTTATGCAGCGTTGAATTTCTTGGATTTGTTGGGAAAGGTGCGGAAAGATGGATTGATCTTTATGTTATCCAACTTCAACCCTCTGAATTGATGAAAATCGCACTAATTCTTGCCTTGGCGCGATATTTCCATCAAGAATCTTATCCAATACCTCTCTATAGGCTTTTTGTTCCTCTCCTTTTAATTTTCATACCGGTGGTTCTGGTGTTAAGACAACCAGATCTTGGAACAGCTATGATTTTGTTGATGGGAGGAGGAGCGCTATTTTTTATAGCGGGCGTTAGGTTATGGCTTTTTGGTGCTGCACTTGCAGGTGGTGCTGCAGCGCTTCCTATTCTGTGGAGCTTTCTCCATGATTACCAAAAGAACAGGGTTTTGATGTTTTTTGACCCAAGCCAGGATGCAAAAGGAGCTGGATATCATATTATCCAATCTAAAATCGCCTTGGGCTCGGGAGGTGTTTGGGGTAAGGGATTTATGCAAGGAACTCAGTCTTCATTAAATTTTTTACCTGAAAAACAGACAGATTTCATCTTTACTCTGTTATGTGAGGAATGGGGTTTTATGGGAGGTGCTTTTTTAGTCTTTCTCTATGTCATTTTACTCTTGATGTGTTTTCATATCGTTTTAACTACACAAAATAATTATGGGCGCTATGTTGCAGCGGGAATGACCATTACTTTTTTTCTTTATGTTTTTATCAATATCGCGATGGTGATGGGACTGCTGCCGGTTGTTGGAATTCCTCTTCCTCTCGTTTCCTATGGAGGGACAGCAATGTTAACATTGCTTATGGGATTTGGATTTATTTTGAACGTGGGTTTAAATCGAACCCAAAAATTATCGCGCGTTTCCGTGGGAGTTCTTTAATTCTTAAACAAGAACCTCTTGTCAGAAAGGTTGAATTTGCTTATCTTTAGATGAGATTTGAGGGAGTATGAAATGCTTTTCTTTGTGAGAAATTTTATTATGTGCTTATGTGTGGTCCTGACTCCAGCTTATGCTGGAAAAGACAAAGGACCCAAGAAGCCAGTTAAGCCTTTGCCAGAAATGTGTCTGGGAAGTAAGGATGCACCTGTGACGGTGATAGAGTATTCCTCTTTGACCTGTTCTCATTGTGCTGAGTTTGCAAATGATGTTTTCCCTAAAATAGAAAAGAACTATATTGATCGGGGCAAGATTAGGTTTGTGTTTAGAGATTTCCCTGGAGATAAGGTCAGTCTGATCGCTCACCAATACGCTTGGAGTCGAGGAGGGATGAAGTACTTTGATTTGATTAAGTTGTTTTATTCAACTCAAGAGCAATGGTTGGAGGCCCAAGATCCCGTCAAAGCGCTAAAGGCGATCGCTATGAAAGGTGGAATTACGCTAGAGCAATGTGAAGCCTGTCTCAAAAATACGGAACTTTTAGATAAGATTCTACAGCTCAGGATAGATGCCCAAAAGAAATATAATATTAAAGCGACACCAACTTTTGTTATTAATACAAAGATATATGATCATGCGCTCACCTATAAGGAATTTCAAGGTATTGTCGATCCACTCTTAGCTACTCGAGAGAAGAAAATGAAAAAGAAGGGTGGAGAAAAGGTTAAATGTAAAACCGAAAAAGGTTGATTCTCATTAGACTGCCTTATATAGAATACAAAAGAAGGACGAAAGCATGGCTATGGCGCCGGATCAATTAAAAGGCTTTATTCTTGAAGCATTTCCCGATGCAATCATTGAGCTCAAGGATTTAGTAGGGGATAATGACCACTTTTCCGCGACCATTACATCAAAAGCGTTTAAAGGAAAATCACGTATCCAACAACATCAAATGGTCTATGAAGCGCTGCAAGGTCGTATGGGGACTCAACTTCATGCCCTTTCTCTTAAAACCCTTATTCCATCGGAGGACTAATGTCTCAAATCTATGACCAAATACAAAATGACATATCAACAAATGATGTTGTCTTGTTCATGAAGGGAAATGCACAATTTCCTATGTGTGGGTTTTCAGCAGCGGTTGTTCAAATCTTAAAAGCTCTTGAAATTGATTTTAAAGCCATTGATGTACTCCAAAATCCCGAGCTTAGAGAAGGCATTAAAGAATTCACGAATTGGCCTACGATTCCGCAGCTTTATGTTAAAGGTGAGTTTATTGGTGGGTGTGATATCGTCAAAGAAATGTATCAATCAGGCGAACTTCAAGAGCTTTTGTCCGAAAAAGGCATTAATTGAAGAAAGCTCAATCCTACTAAAGCGGCTGTTTCGGCTCTCAAAATATTTGAATTGAGAGTTACGCCCTGACCATGCTCTTTTAGGGTGAAGAATTCTTGGTCTGTAAATCCCCCTTCAGGTCCGACAATAAAAGCGCAGGTACCCTGTATATCCAGTTTTTGAAGCGGTGGTGATGTCAACCTTTCATCACCATATATGAGCATCCGTTCTAAAGGCCAATGTGTGAGAACTTTAGAAAGCGGTGTCAAGGGCTTGATCTCCGGTACGGTGAGCCTTTGGGATTGTTCCGTTGCTTCAATGGCATGAGCTTTCATTTTATCTATATTAATGCGTGGAATAGACGTTCTCTCAAAAAGAACAGGCCAGAAGCACGAAACACCCAACTCCGTTGCTTTTTCAATCAGGAACTCTTGGCGCTTGGGTTTCAGAGGAGAGAAGAGTAGCCAGACATCCTTGCCTGAAGTTTGGAGGCGAGTTTGACAGAGGACTTTGACATGAGTTTCTTTTTTGGAGAGCTCAACAACTTCTGCCTTCCATTCACCTTCCCTGCCATTAAAAAGAAGAATAGACTGACCTGCCTTGACGCGCATGACCTTTTGCAGATAGTGGTTCTGTAGGTCAGACAATAGGACGCTTTGGTCTTCCTGCAAAGGAACATTAACATAAAGACGAATCACAGAGCTCTTAGCCTTACCTAATTTTGTGGCGGAGAAATTCGGACCTCTCCGCAGTTTCTTACTTTGAGTTCGAATTTTAGCGACTTTGGATCAAATCGACCAGAAAAAATAATGAGTGACGTTTCTAAGTTGATAGAAGCTATCGTCAGGGTCCTTTATATATTTAATAGATCTAAAAAATGGAAGAAATGTGAAAAATTAATAAATTTTAGATCTTTTTGGCTTATCTTATTTTTAGCGTCAACCCAGATTACCTAGGCACAAAAAGGAATAAAAGCTGTGGAGTATAAAAATAAACCGGATAGTTTTTGGCAAACGAACCTATCTCCAGAAGCTTACAAGGTCTGTCGTGCGAATGGGACTGAGCGCGCATTTACAGGAAAATATGACAAGTTTTATGAAGCAGGAACCTATATGTGTGCGTGTTGTGGAGGAGATTATCCTGTTTTTAGCTCAAAGGCAAAGTTTGATTCAAAAACAGGTTGGCCCAGTTTTTGGGAATCACATAATCCAACACACATTAAACTTAGGAAAGATACCAGTCTTAATCATCAGTTCTTAAGTGTGCGTATAGAAGTCCTATGTGCACGCTGTGAATCTCACTTAGGACATGTTTTTGATGATGGCCCCCCGCCTACGGGCAAGCGATATTGCTTGAATTCGGTCGCATTAGCGTTTGTGCCTGAAGGAGAAACAGCAAAACGAACATTTTCAGCTGAGTAGGGAAGATGTGCGAAATCATGGATTTTTCTATCATTATGAATCTTAGAAGTTTTTATGGCAAAGGCAGATAAAACCAATTTAAACAACCCGTTGCATTTACCTGTGAAAGCAATAAACGCTTGATGGAAGTTTGGAGAAAAAAATGATAGAATATTTTTCAATTAAAAAGAAAGGTCAAAAATGAAGCAGGATGGCTATTATCGTTCACCAACCCTTTGGAAGGATAAACTTGTCTTTACAGCAGATGATGATCTGTGGGCCGTTCCTGTGTCAGGTGGAAAGGCAGAGCGATTAACCACAGGTATGGGTGAAGCAAAAGATCCTGCGTTTTCGCCCGATGGGAAGTGGATTGCCTTTACGGGAACCTATGAAGGACATCCTGAAGTATATCTGATGCCTGCTGAAGGGGGGCCATCGGAACGCCTTACTTTTATTGCCGAAGGATCCATCGTTGTCGGTTGGACAGAAACCGGCGAAATTATTTTTTCCTCTATGAAGAACCATCCCTTCCGTCTATTTTCACTTTATACCCTTCATCCTAAAACGAAACAGTTAAAACGAATTCCTTGTGGTCCTGCAAATCTGATTTCCTATGAACCAAAAGGAAAAGGATGTGTGATTCAACGACATGGACATGGATATGTTTCATGGAAGCGCTATCGTGGTGGAACAGCTGGGGATCTTTGGATTGATCGACACGGGAAGGGTGAGTTTAAAAAGCTTATCGATATTAAGGGAAATGCCTTAACCCCAATATGGGTCAACAATCGTATTTATTTTGTGAGTGATCACGAAGGTCATGGCAACATTTATTCCTGTACGCTTGAGGGTAAAGACCTGAAACGTCATACTTCCCACGAAGATTTCTTCGTGAGAGGACTTACCTATTATGACGGCTTATTTGTATATACAGCAGGGGGGAGCCTCTATCGTTTACCATTAGAGGGAAAGACTTCTCAAAAAATAAATATCGATTTTTCTTCGTCCTTTTCTCAAAAGGCACGAAAGTTTACAGATCCGTCTACTTATCTCTCAAGCTACACATTGAATCCAAATGGCTCTCAGCTTGCGATTATTACCCGAGGTAGACCTTTTTTCTTTGCCAATTGGGAAGGCGCCGTCCATCAATATGGAGAGAAAGATGGCATTCGTTATCGATCTGTCTGTTGGCTTCACGATGAAAAGAATCTTCTGATTGTGAGTGATCGGGATGGTGAAGCTATATTGGAGCTTCATCCCATCGATCCATTGAAACGGCATAAGGTCCTTAAGAAGATGGATTTGGGTCGTATTCTGTCCATTAAGCCTTCGCCCACTCAAGATGAAGTGGTCCTCATTAATCATCGATGCGAACTGATTCATGTGAACTTGAAGACTCAAAAGCGTCAGATCATTGATAAAAGTTCTGCGGGAGATATTGGAGGACTCAATTGGTCGCCGGATGGCAAGTGGGTTGTGTACGACTTTCCTATTGATGAGAGGCATCGCGCCATTAAGTTGTGTGAACTTAAAGGGTTTAAAACCCATGTTATTACAAGTCCTTTACGAGAAGATTTTAGTCCTTGTTTTCACCCTGAGGGTAAGTGCATTTTCTTCCTCTCAAAGCGCTGCTTCACACCCTTTTCCGACACTCTTCAATTTGAAATGTGTTTTCCAAAGGGAACAAAACCCTATGTCATTCTATTAGATGAGACGCTTCCATCACCTTTTATTCCTCAGGTAACAGAGGAAGCAAAGGCGTCTGAGCCTAGTAAAAAAGAAAAGAAAGCCAAAGGGATTAAAATTGATTTGAAGGGAATTGAGGATCGCATCATAGAGTTCCCCGTTCCTGAAGGAAATTATGCTTCGATTGCCGCGATTCCAGGAAAGGTTCTTTATCTTTCCTATCCTCTTGAAAGTGCACTGAAGGAAGAGAGTCAAGACCCAACGACTTATAGTCATTTGGAATGCTATGATTTTGCTATGCAAAAGTCTGAAACATTGATTTCGAAGGTATCCTCTTTTGAAATTTCAAAAGATTGTCAATGGCTGTGTTACTCTAGTGCAAAGAGACTGCGCGTTGTAAAAGCGGGCGAGAAACCTCAAGATGCCGATCCATCCTATCGTAAAGGCGGTTGGATTGACTTAAATCGTGTTAAAGTGTCCGTCTCCCCACCCCAAGAGTGGGCACAAATCTTCGATGAGGTTTGGCGACTTCAAAAGGATTTCTTTTGGACCGAAGATATGTCCAAAATTAATTGGGATAGCATTTATAAAAGATATCGTCCCCTTCTGAATCGAGTTGCAACGCGAGGCGAGCTCACGGACTTGATTGCTGAAATGCATGGTGAGCTTGGGACGTCTCATGCATATGTCTTTGGCGGAGACTTTCGCTTTCCAGCTCAATATCCTTTGGGTGATTTGGGAGCTGATTTTATCTATAACAAAGCACAAAAAGGCTACGTGATTTCAAATATCGCTCAAGGAGACCGCTGGTCGCCTGCTCAAACCTCGCCGCTCAATACCCCTGGTGTAAGTATACAGGATGGAGATTTATTGTTGGCAGTCAATGGGCAAAGGGTTGATGAACATACAACACCTGAGTCTTTATTGGTGAACCAAGCCCGTAATGCGGTGTCTCTTCTTGTTCAAAAAGGAAAACAAAAAGCTAAAAAAGTATTTGTGAAAACATTAGCTTCTCAGGTATCTGCCAGGTATCGTGATTGGGTTGAAAAAAATAGAGATTACGTCCATGAAAGAACCAAAGGAAAAGTCGGTTATGTCCATATTCCGGATATGGTAGCAAATGGATTTGCGGAATTTCATCGTGGTTTCTTGGCTGAGCTGGATCGAGAGGGCCTTATCATCGATGTGCGTTTTAATCGGGGGGGCAATATTTCTGGTTTGCTACTTGAAAAACTGAGCCGTAAACGTTTGGGCTATGACCAAACCCGTTGGTATGGATCTATTCCTTATCCTTATGATTCGCCACGTGGTCCCATGGTTGCACTTGCGAATGAATATGCTTCCTCGGATGGGGATATCTTCTCTCATAGCTTCAAGATGTTGAAGTTGGGGCCTCTTATTGGAAAGCGAACCTGGGGAGGAGTTATTGGTATCTGGCCACGTCATAGTTTGCTTGATGGAGGAGGGACATCCCAGCCAGAGTTTTCATTCTGGTTCCATGATGTAGGTTGGGCTGTTGAAAACTACGGTGTAGCCCCTGATATAGAGGTTGAAATCACTCCCCAAGATCATGAAAAGGGAATTGATCCTCAGCTTGATCGCGGCATTAAAGAGGTTTTATCGATTATCAAAGCATCGCCGCGAGAGGAGCCTTTTTCAGGAGAACGGCCCAATTTGGCAGCGCCACGTCTGGGCAATGAATAAAAGATCCTTTGGGGAAAAACATACCCGAATGAAAAAATAGTTGTTCTTCGTTTGCGTAATGGTTTAACAATCATAATCATCACTTCTTATTGAGGATGATTTTTCTTCAACCTGTGATACTTTGATTTTGCGTTTGCCTGTCTCACATGCGATGGAGTTAGCAATAGTAGAAGCTTGTACGTTATTCCCACCGAGTATACACATATGTGTCCAAGATGGATTCCTAATCTCAATCCTTTGTTTTGCGTAATTCATAAAGACCCCTCTTATAAGCCATGCAAAATGAATATATAATTCAATAACAGACAATAAAGAAAATTCCCCTAGGTATCATAATTTTTTACCTATATTAGTAAAAAAATGAAGCCTTTTATGAAAAATTATCATATAAAAAGAGGTTCTAAAGTTCTAGGTAAGGGTTCAATATGAGGTGTTCCGTCCTGGAACCCTGTTGCACGAAACTTCCACCATTTTTCACGGTAGTTTCTAAAAGAAGTTCTATTGATTAGAGAAGGGCCTTTTCGAAAGTGAAGGACATTGGTTACGACGATGTAACGAGGATTTTCTTTAGCGCGCTCTTCTGCTTCTTTTATCGTGAGATTTTCATAGACAACGTTGCGGTTTCCGGTGTTAGGATCTTCATCAACAACAAAGTTAGTATCATGACTCATATGTGCCCATTTTGTCATTTCACACAGATGATCCTTTTCACTGTGCTTTTGTGTCATATGTTGGAGCTCCATTTTACCCCACCGCTGTTTTGCCATTATCTGCGAAATTGACATTGTTTTTATTTCTTCTTCAGTAATAATTCCTCTGTGGCCCACAGGACATCTGCCGTCACTCATTCTATCCAAGTTTGTTTCCCACTGTCCTGTATCTCTCAACACTTTGGCATCTAGGGAAAAGAGATCATTTCTATAATAAATTCGTGTGCCTTGGAAATTCATGTGGGGAAATCTATTAATAGAACATGTTCTTTCACATAGACCACGAACGAAAGGAGAATCAGGATCTCTTCTTATTGCTAAATCCTGCTTAGCCTGCTTCCATGATGCACTTTCTGGTGTCGATGGAACAGTTTGAGGAGTTGGTATAATTTGAACGTTTGAACGATCTTCAAGGTTTTCGAAATCTGGTTTAGGAAGAGCATTTGGTTCGTTCTCTCTTCGTCTCTTTTTGGGACTCTCAATTTTTATACTATCAGATGAAGGGCTTGTATGTTCCTGAATCGTTGGGAAAATAGAAGAAGAAAATAATTTTACTGGATCCCAAAATAAATCGGAAATACCCAGGCTTACTTGTGATTTTTCTTCTTGAACAACGGCTAAAGGGTGGGCTTGTGGTCTCAAAAATTCTCGTGGATAGTCAGCTTCTTTGATTGGGGGTTGTGATTCAAAAGTTAATTGATCAAGTTTGCGCTTTTTACGAACAAAAGTGGGGCTAAATGGATCGCGTGGCAGATTTTCTTTCTCCAAAATCTCCATTGAAATACAAGGGGATATAGATAAAGCAATGAGGATCGCAAAATGAAGAAAAATTCTGGGAAACATTAAACACCAACAGGTAAAATATTATTACTGTTACCTATATGGCTAGAACATTAATAAAAAACAAATATATTTATCGAATGGTAGGTATAAATGAATAGAAAGGCAAAAAGAAACGATTTAATTAAATTTTGTATAAAATTTTATATTTTATAAGTCGACCTACTGAGTATATTTTCTCATACAATTGTCATGAGTTAATCTCCTTTAACTTTATCATTTATGGTGAAGGGACTTTCTTAGAACTAAGTTAGTAAGTTATTTTCTCAATCGAAATGCTAATGTGAGGGTCTTTTGAGACTTTCCATCGACAAAAACCCATGATTTTGCTGCATCGCGGGCGGCTTCATCGAGTCGTTCATGCCCAGAACTTTTTTGTATATTGACGCCTTTAACATGACCGGAGCTATCGAGGGAAACATTCAATACGACTTGGCCTTCCTGCTGCCGTTTGCGGCATATCCATGGGTAGGCAGGAAGAGGGATGTGATTTTTGGCGCAAACCGTTGTTTGGGATGAGGTGGATTGAAAAGCATGTTTTTCGGGGCCAACATCCTTCGATTCACTTTTTGTGGTCATAGTCGGAAGAGCCTTGGTAAGGATCCGTGTTGATTCTGAGTGAACGTATTTTTGCATTGTTGAACGAGTTTCTACGGCAGGTTTTATTTGCTCCCATACGACAGTGAAGGTTTCGACAGGAGCAACAGAATTTTGTGTCATTATTGAATAAAAAATTCCAACGGCTATCCCATGGAGGCCAACAGAATAAAGGGATGAGATTAAGAAGTATTTATTCATTATGTCTTTGCCTCAATTCCAATATAAAAGGCTCTTCCTCGATTTCCATATCCATAGACTTCTTCATAATGTTTATTCGTTAGATTTTCAATACGGCCAAAAACGGAAGCAGAAGAGAGAATGTCATAAGAGCCTCCGATATCGAGAAAACCGTAAGGGGAAATTCGTTTTTTTCCTATACTATTCACTTGAGATGAAACGCCGTAACCTTGCATAAAAAGTGACAGCTTTGTATAGGGTGTCCAGTGAACGCCACCTGCTCCTTTAAATGAAGGTATGGTGGGTGATTTTTTATGATTGGGGTAATCCCGAGAATGGATGAATGAGAGAGAACCTTTCAGTTCTAAGTCTTTGAATGTGGATACAGAAAGAGCCAGCTCAAGTCCTTTCGTTTTTCGCTTTTCTCCATTATACCGTTGCCATTTTTTGTTAGGCAGTTGGCGCGAAAGAGTAATTCTTCGAATCCAATTTAAGTAGCCTGTTAGACTAACTTTGACTTTGCTTTTATAAAAATCTTGATGAACCCCAACCTCAACACTTTGACTATCTTCCGGCTTTAACTTGGGGTTGGGTATTTGCCAAGGAAGATTTTTTTCGAAAAGGTCGGACAAAACAGGAGGCTTATAATTTGTTCCATAACTTATTTTAAGAACTGTTGATGATGTTACTTTATGCTCAGCGCCAATATTGTAGGTGATGCGATTGCCTAAAGTTTGATAGTGATCTCCTCTCAGTCCAACTTTTAATTTCGTTGAGTCAAAAGGAGAATAGGTATGGATGGCGAAAAGTCCTCCGTGGTATCGCGTATGAAGATTTTGACCCTTGGCTCGCTCTTGTCCCCCGTCGCAGCCAACAAACAAGGTATTTTTTTTATTAATTTTAATGTCGGCATTGTAATTCATAAAAGGGTGTTCACCAAGGGTATCATTTTTAAAATCTGGCATTTCTGTTTTGCGAAAGATATGCGAGTAAAATAGCTTTATGGAGTGATCTGTGACATCATTTCCCCAACGATTTTCGAGGCTCATGAGCAAGGTTCGGTTGTGGCTAAAGTTATCGGCTTTAACAGGAAGATATTCGTTTTTAGCAGGGATATTTTGAGAGGTGTCAAATTGCACTTTCCCGGTGGAATAGCGCAAAACACCTTCAATCTCCCAGTTATCTGACATGGCATATCCAACACAAGTTGAAAAGGTACCATTGCGATAGTAATCGCTTTGACGGTTGCCATGAAGATGATTGGTATAGCTTGATGGACCTCTTCCGAAGCCGGAAAGCGTGGATGAAAATTGAAGGGCTCCTTTTTCTCCTTGAGTTGTCAACGTGCCATATTTGGTTTGAAAGCTTCCCCCTTCTCCGTGAAATCTTGCAGATGGTTTTCCCTTCCCTTTCTTTGGCATGAGGAGAAGAACGCCGCCTAAAGCTCCTGGCCCGTAAGCCAAATTTTGAGGGCCAGGAAGAACGTTGATGGACTCAAGGTCAGAGTTTAAAAAATCCGCCAGATCTGCACCACCGCCAGAGGCAGGATCATTGACATAAATACCATTGAAGAGGACTAAGTTTTGAGAAGAGCGAGCCCCACGGATTGAAAAGTCAACTTTGCGCCCTGTTGTTCCCGTTGAAGTTAAGAGAACACTTGGAGAATAGGGGAGCGCATCTTTTAAAAATGTATCTTGGTAGGTTTCAATTTCTTTCTCAGAAATAACTGTTTCAGTTGCTCCTGTATTTTCTTCAAGTGGGGTTGCTGTAATTTCGTAGACCGTTTCTGCGGAGAGGGAAAAGGGAAGGGCCCAGCATAGGGTAAATATATATATGCGAGGAAAAAGCATGATGGCTCCGTATATGACTGTCGACAATTTCTTGTCGCCACCACTAACGGTAAGCCGTGACTTTTGTCGCACCCCGCGAAAAAGACTGGTGACTCGTTATGGCAGGTCTCCTGACTTGGGCCTCGTCACCCTGGCTCCCCCTTCCCGAATTAAACACTCAGTGGGTTTATGGAGAGGGCTCTTCCCTTACAGTTACGGGGGTAGTCATGGATTTGAACCATGTTCCCTTTTGAGCAATAATGCACCACAACTGCTTAAGGATTAAATTGAAACATTTACGTTGTCAACTAGGATCATTGAAGATGTTAGTCCGAGAAATTGTCACTTATTATTCTTGTAAATTTAGTTGAAATGAGAGTAATGTCTTTTCTTTAGAAGTGTAGGTACCATAATGTCTCTTTCCATTGGACCGGTCAATTTAACCGATAATGTGATTCTGGCCCCAATGTCAGGTGTCACAGATATGCCTTTTCGAAGGTTGGTCAAAAAGCATGGTGCGGCGCTGGTTATTTCAGAAATGATCGCAAGCCAAGCCATGATTCGTCAAACGCGGCAATCTTTACTAATGTCCAAAAATACGGCTGAAGAATTCCCGATGGCTGTTCAACTGGCAGGCTGTGAACCAGAGGTCATGGCTGAAGCAGCCAAGCTGAACCTTGATAAAGGGGCTGTCATTATCGATATCAATATGGGATGCCCTGTAAAGAAAGTCGTTAATGGTCATGCCGGGTCTGCTCTTATGCGTGATGAGCGCCACGCTGCAAAAATCATTGAAGCGACTGTCAAAGCTGTCAATATTCCTGTCACTTTAAAAATGCGTACTGGGTGGGATGATACAAACCGTAATGCACCGTCTCTTGCTAAAATTGCGGAAGAGTGTGGCGTCAAGATGATTACGGTTCATGGGCGAACTCGTTGTCAGCTCTATACAGGCAGATCAGATTGGTCTTTTATTCGCAAAGTGAAAGAGGCTGTTAATATCCCTGTCATTGGAAATGGAGATGTGGTCAGTGTGGAGAATGCTCAAGAGTTATTGGATCTTTCTGGTGCCGATGGGGTGATGGTGGGACGTGGAGCCTATGGAAGGCCCTGGTTTTTACAACAAATCCGTCATTTTTTGAAAACTAAAGAAAAACTGCCTGATCCTACTCTTGCCGAACAGAAAGAGCTTGTGTTAGAGCATTTTGAAGATATGCTAATTCATTATGGTGAACATACAGGCTTATTAATGGCGCGTAAGCATATGGGTTGGTATAGCAAAGGGCTCAAGGATTCGGCTGAGTTTCGTGTAGCCATTAACCAAGCAACAACGTCACAGGACGTAAAGAGCTTGACGAAGACTTTTTTTGAAAGAAACTTGGAAATTGCTTCATGAATGATTTTAATCAAAAGCTATACGGACTTGGTCTCCAGGAAGTTGTTGAGCGGTATTTACGTCATTATTTTGACCTTCACGGGGATATCCTCCCCAATTGCGGTCTCTATGCCTGCTTGCTTAAAGAAGTGGAACAAGCTTTAATCGAAGAATCATTAAGACGTTTGAAGGGCAATCAGGTTCAGGTAGCCAAACTACTAGGAATCGATAGAAATACACTGAGACGAAAAATAAAAAGTCTGAATATACCTCTTGAGAACTTTTGAAAGTGGTTATGGAATTTTATGAAAAGTTAAAAGCATGGGCAAAGCGCCACCATATTGGTAGAAAACTTCTTGTGCTTCTTATCATTGGTTCCATCGTGTCTGTGATGGTAACTTACGTTCTTTTGACAAAAGCACCACCATTTCTGAAAAGTAAAAAAATCCTTTGGTTTATGTATAGCCTTGATTTCGTCTTTTTGATGTCCCTTGCGGCAGTCGTTGCAAAATATTTGGCCGCATTATGGGCAGAAAGACGTAGCGGAGAAGCAGGTTCAATGTTGCATAGCCGCATTGTTGCGATTTTTAGTTTTCTTGCGATTTTGCCGACGATTCTTATCGCTACATTTTCAGCCGTATTCTTCAATAGCATTGTCAATAGTTGGTTTAATGAACGGGTCGAAACATCTATTGGTGAATCAATTGCGATCGCTGGCGCCTATTTAGGAGAACATCAAAAAGTTATCAGTGCAAATGCAGAGGCCATGGCTGTTGAGTTTATTCCGTATGTTCGAAACTCTTTACTTAGACCAGCTGATATTAGTCAAAAGTTAACGGAACAGACACAATTGCGCTCTCTAGATGAAGCCATTATTCTCACAGAAGATATGCAGATCTTAGGAAGGTCTCAATTTTCATTTGCTCTTGATTTTGAGCCTAATCTCCTTAATGAGCTGAATGGTGCTAAAACAGCGCCCGTTGTTTATACAAATGATGAAAATGATCGTGTAAGGGCCTTGGTTCGCATTGATCCATTGACGAAAACATACTTGTTGGTGGGGCGTCGTGTTTCACCAACCGTGGTGAGTCGTATAGAAAATGCGATGAAGGCCTCTGAAGATTATGAACGCCTTAAATCTGAGGGATCAACGATTGTCTTTAAATTTATTGCTATTTTTGTGGTTATTGCGGTTGTACTATTGCTTACGGCTGTTTTGGGCGGGTTACTTTTTGCAAATAAACTATCGCGTCCTATACGTCGCTTGATATCAGCATCTGATGAAGTGTGCCAAGGAAACCTATCCGTTCGTATTTCAGAAGAAGATGAAACAGAAGAACTCTCATCGCTCACATCAGCTTTTAATCGAATGACCTCTCAGCTTGAATCTCAAAGAGATGAGCTGATGGAAGCCAATGAACAAATTAATGAAAGGCGGCGCTTTACGGAGGCTGTTCTGTCTGGCGTGTCTGCTGGAGTAATCGGTCTGGATTCTCAAGGAAATATTCAATTATACAACGAATCAGCAACTCAACTTTTAGGCATTAACCTCAAAACAGCGGTTGGGCAGAAATTAAAGAAGTTGATTCCAGAAATGGCATCTTTATTTGAGGGGATTGCCGATATGGATGATGGGTTCATTGAACAACAAATAACTATGAATCGAAAGGGCCATAATCATACCTTTTTGGTTCGGTTGTCTCCTCAAGAAATTAAGAATCGGTTGACGAGATATGTTATGACCTTTGATGATATTACCCAGCTTCAAGTTGCCCAACGAAATGCGGCTTGGGCCGAGATGGCCAGACGTATTGCCCATGAAATTAAAAATCCATTGACGCCTATTCAGTTGTCTGCGGAACGGTTAAAGCGTCGCTATAGTAAGCAAATTAAAGAAGATCCCGAGTCTTTTCAAACTTGTGTGGATACCATCATTCGGCAAGTAGGTCATATCGGGCAGATGGTTGGAGAATTCTCTTCCTTTGCTCGTATGCCCATACCAGACATGCAGGAAGAAGATCTCATTCAAATCTGTAAAGAAGAAATATTCCTTCAACAACATAGTCACCCTGCATTGGAGATTCGCTTTAAGTCACCATTAACCGTGCTTTCCTTTTCTTGTGATCGAGGTCAAATCGGGCAGGTTTTGACGAATCTCGTCAAGAATGCGATTGAATCCGTTCAAGCGAAAGGGGAAGAGGATGGCAAAATTGAGATTGATTTAAATAGAAGCGGAAAAAATATTTTACTAAAAATAACGGATAATGGTGTTGGATTGCCGCCTGAAGGTAGGGAAAGGCTCACAGAACCTTACATCACATTTCGTGACAAAGGAACAGGACTAGGGCTTGCGATTGTGAAGAAAATCGTAGAAGATCACGGAGGGAATTTGAGCTTTCATGATGCACCCCATGGAGGTGCGATTGTTCAAATTTCTTTTGTTGGCACTGCAAAACATGACGCACACTCAGCTAAGGAACGCTAATCATGTCTCAAGATATTTTAATTGTTGATGATGAACCCGATATCAGGGAATTGGTTGCTGAAATTTTAAAAGATGAAGGCTATAGTTGCCGTGTAGCTGCTACGGGTGAAAAAGCCCTCGAGGAAATAGCTAAACGGCAACCAAACTTATTGATTTTGGATGTATGGCTTGGGGATCCAAAATATGATGGCCTTAAGATATTAGAACATATAAGACAGACAAATAAAGATCTTCCAATTGTTATGATTAGTGGTCATGGGACCATTGAGACGGCAGTTAATGCCATAAAGCTGGGCGCTTACGACTTTATTGAAAAACCTTTCAAAACCGAAAGGTTGCTCATGATTATATCGAGAGCCATTGAAGCGGCTTTGCTGCGCCGAGAAAATCGCTATTTGAAACAAGAAATGCAACCCTCTGAATTAATTGGGAATTCTTCTTTGATCCAAAATGTTCGAAAAGCTATTGAAAAAGTTGCGCCAACCAATAGCCGTGTTTTGCTTGAAGGGAAGCCAGGAACAGGGAAAGAACTTGTTGCGCGCGAAATTCATCAACGTTCCAAAAAAATGTCTGGCCCCTTCTTGGTGATGAATTGTCAAGGAGATTCTGAGACTTACATTGATGAACACCTGTTTGGCATAGAAGCTGAGAAGGATTCTCCCCGAAAATTGGGTTTATTAGAACAAGCCCATGGCGGGACATTATTTTTAGATGACGTTACCGAACTTCCTATCAGCGTTCAGGGTAAGCTTGTGCGTTTTCTTCATGAACAAGCTTTTAAACGCGTCAATGGAATGCAAAAAGTAGTTTGTGACGTTCGCGTGCTTGCAGCGGCATCACGGGATATAAAAGCAAAAATCGAAGAGGGTACCTTTCGAGAGGATCTCTATTATCGTTTGAATGTGATAACTCTTAACTTACCTTCCTTAAAAGAGCGTGTGGATGATATTCCGGATCTAGTTGCTTATTTTATTGCCCGTCTTTCCAAACAGGGGGGGGTTATCAGTCGCCAGTTCTCAGAGTCAGCTCTTGCTTTAATGAAGGCTTATAGTTGGCCGGGAAACGTTAATGAGCTACGCAATGTTGTTGAGAAAACATTAATTATGTCTCCGGCTGCAAATGATGAAAAAGTTTCTCCTGATGAGCTTCCTGTTGAAGTGAGAGGCGAAGAGCTTGCATCTCTAAAAGCGCAAAATGCGCCTGACTTTCTTTCAATGACCTTGCGTGAAGCGAGAGAATATTTTGAAAGAGAGTATTTACTGGCCCAAGTTCAAAAATTTGCCGGTAACATTTCTAAAACAGCAAATTTCATTGGAATGGAACGCTCCGCCCTTCACCGTAAACTACGTCAGCTTCAGGTTGAAAGAAAAAGGGCAGACTGATCCTTCTTTCTTAAGGGCATTGTGTGCAAAGGGTCTCAATTTTACACTTTTGAATTGAGGGATTAATCGTTAATCGAACATCCTTGGGGAATTCTCCCTCTAAATCCTGATTCATTTGGCAAAATGCATAGATAATGTCGTCTTCGCAGTTTTTGTAAGTCACAAGTAGACCTTTTTGTAAACTAAGAGATAGAGGGTCAGATGTGTTCTCGAGGGTTAGCATCGTTCTTTCGGTAACAGGGACTTCTTCAACCCATGGTGTTCCCAATACGGAGCGTATGGATAATTGTGTGATACCTGAGTCAAAAAGATTCTTTAAAATGTAAGGTTCTATTACAACTTCCATGTTGACCCGGATAGCTTGCATTGGATCACAAATAACGGGGACTGCGTTAGCCGTTTGGATATGTCCAAAACCGAGTGTTAGTGAAAGAAGGGCAATGTATTTTATTTTTTTCATGAGTGTCTCCCGGATTATTTATTCTTTAAGTGTTAGATTGTACCTTATAACACATAACGATAGGAAGACCCAAGGGAGATTATTTTCATGAAAGTGTCATGAAGGATGAACCATGGAATCAATTTAAAATGCACAACAAGGTCTTTGGCCGATTCTAACTTATCTGTGTGTAGGTTTTTGAGAAGTTGGATACGGCTCGTCAATATCTGCAAGATGACAGCAGAGTTTATCAACTTCCAGCTTGATTTCAGGTCCTCCTGAAAACACAAGGTGAACACACCCTTGTTCAGGATTATGAATAGTGAGAAGGTTCACAATTTCCGCTTGATGGGTTGGATCAATCCCTTTTTGTTGAACTTTTTTAACATGATGAAATGTAACGCCTGCTGCAACACGATTGTGGTAGTCTATGCCTTCAACATGCTCGGGATCACACTCCCAACAAAAGCGATTAGCAATAAGGTAGAAAGTTTGGCTCTTAGGGTCGTACTCAATTCCTGTCAGGGGAATGAGAGAATCTTGGAGACAAGCTGAGATAATATTAAGATCTTCTTCGTCTTCGACGCGCACTTTTAAAGGTTTATATGTCATGTTTCTCAATACCTTTATTGACTCTTTCCTTTTATATAGTTATTGAACACGCTGAATGTTAGCCCCACAAGCTGATAATTTTTCTTCAACCCTTTCATAACCTCGATCCAGGTGGTAAACGCGGTTGATAAGAGTCTCTCCTTCTGCAACAAGTCCAGCCAATACCAAAGAAACAGATGCTCTAAGGTCGGTGGCCATTACAGGAGCGCCGCGCAACTGTTTAACGCCTCTCACAAGAGCTGAAGATCCATGGACCGTAATGTTTGCTCCCATGCGGCAAAGTTCTGGGACATGCATGAAACGATTTTCCCAAATCGTTTCCGTAATCATGGAAGCTCCTTCTGCCAGCGTCATCAAGGCCATCCATTGAGCTTGAAGGTCAGTGGCAAAGCCTGGAAAAGGTTCGGTTAGGACGTCAACGCCTTGAAGGGGCAAAAAGGGGGAAGAGACAATGATGTCATCTTGATCTTGTTCAAGTTTGACACCTGACTGTTCCAATAAACGTGAAACCGTTGGGATCAGTTCAATATTTGATCCTTTAAGTCGTATTTGTCCCTTGGTAATTGCAGCAGCCATCGCATACGTGCCCGTTTCAATTCGATCGGCTATAACACGGTGAGTTGTTCCTTCAAGTCGATCCACACCTTCAATGACCAGAGTATCCGTTCCAATTCCTGTAATATTGGCACCCATCCCATTCAGACAGTGGGCAAGGTCGGCAATTTCAGGTTCGCGTGCTGCATTGACAAGTTTTGTTTGGCCTTTGGCAAGGGTCGCAGCCATCAATATGTTTTCTGTGCCTGTTACAGAGACGATTGGAAAAACAAAAGTTGCACCTGTTAACCCTTGAGGTGCATGGGCATGCACGTAGCCATCTTCAAGGGTAATTGTGGCGCCTAAGGCTTCGAGTCCTTTCAGATGAAGGTCAATCGGGCGAACACCAATCGCACATCCACCTGGCAGGGAAACATGGGCTTCTCCTGCGCGTGCAACAAGGGGACCCAGAACAAGGACAGATGCCCGCATTTTCCGGACTACATCATAGGGAGCGGTTGTGCTAGTGAGATCTTTGGCGTGCAGCTCCATAGATCGTTGATTTCCTTTGGTCTCAACATCAACGTTGACACCCAGTTGCGTTAAAAGTTCAGTCATACTGGAAATATCAGACAAGTCTGGGATATTCGTCAGTGTGAAGGGTTTATCCGTCAATAGACATGCAGCCATGAGAGGGAGTGCTGCATTCTTTGCACCACTAATTGCAATCTCTCCTTTAAGTGGCGTTCCGCCGAGGATGCGAATTTTATCCATTGTAAAGCCGTAAGTTTTCAGAAATCTTTTGAATGACCTTGGGTAAGGTGACCCCTTGTTGGCCCATGTATTTACCTTTGCGATCTTTATAGGAAATATCGCACACACCATCCCCTTTGAGGAACAAGAACTGGCAGGCGCCTTCGTTAGCATAGATTTTTGCAGGCAATGGAGTTGTATTGGAAAACTCAAGTGTAACGTGTCCTTCCCATTCCGGCTCAAGAGGGGTTACGTTGACAATGATTCCGCATCGCGCATAGGTTGATTTACCCAAGCAAATCACAAGAACGTCACGGGGAATACGGAAATACTCAACGGTTCTGGCAAGAACAAAGCTGTTGGGGGGGATCACGCAGACATCGGTTTTACGGTCAACAAAGCTGTTGGACGAAAAATTTTTCGGATCCACAATCGCGTTGTCCACGTTTGTGAAAACTTTGAATTCATCGGAGACACGTGCGTCGTATCCATAAGAGGAAAGGCCATAGGAAATGACCCCTTCTTTTTCTTGAGATTCAACAAAAGGCTCAATCATTCCTTTTTGAGCATGGTCTCGAATCCAATTATCAGGTAAAATGGGCATGGAATATATCCTATTTTAATAAAAGATATATCTTTTCTAAAACAAGATGCGGGATACCACAAGAGAGGAATATCTTTTTCCTTGAAAGGTGGAATTGGAAGGCTTATTTAAAGAGAATGGAAAAGAAGAATTTTTATATTTTAAATATTTTACGTGGTTTGGGTGCGCTTATTGTCGTTCTCTATCATTATTTTATCTTCTTTTTTGCCCATCAAGAATTTTCTGCAAATCTTCTTTTAATTCAACCTATATGCTTGGAAACACCCTTTTACTTATCAGTTTTCGAAAAACTTCCTATTGATCTGGGACATTTTGCTGTTTCCTTCTTTTTTCTGATGTCTGGATTCCTTATTGTGCCTTCTCTGGAGCGATATCATTCCCTCAAAATATTCCTTGTTCACAAAATATTTCGTTTGTGGCCTACCTATGTTGTCAGCTTTTCCATAGGGCTTTTTTTTGTTTGGGTTTTTCATCTTTTAGGCGATTCTTCTTTCCCTTACACGTTTGATCATGTGCTGGCATATGTCTTTTGGGTGCGTGATATTTTTGACTACCCTTATATTGATGGATCGGTTTGGACTCTTGAGATTCAGATCAAGTTCTACATTTTTGCGGCTCTTATATGGAGCCTGGGAAGTAAGAATTTTATTGAGAAAATTTGTATTTTTGCGTTGATGATGAGTGTTCTTGTCTATGTTGTTTATCTTGTTCTGCAAGAGACAGAATCTTCTTGGTTTTACTGGGCTGTTTTAGTACGGAAGAATTTAAAGTATGACCTTCTGGTTCTCTTGGGGACATGCCTCTATGCGCTTTATCGAAAAGATATCAGTTGGATCCGAGCCATTATTCTGATGGGACTCATGCTTTTATTCTTTTGGTCACCTTTATTCCACTCCCCCGATCTTTCGAAAATGATGGGATATACGTTAGGGTTCTTCTTATTTGGATATTTTGTTCTGTATCATGCGACAAGCCTCGGATCCAAAGGTGCCTTTACACACTTTTTTGATTGGGCGTCACGGATCAGCTATCCATTATATGTGGGTCACGTCCTTCCTGGGTACGTCATGATGTACCTCGCGATCGAGTGGGGCTTTAGTGTGTATTGGGGCATTGGTGTTGCGATTATATATTCCTTGATTATGGCTGGTATCATCCACAAGAAAGTCGAAATGACTTTTATTAAACTCAATAAAAAGTGGGTTGCTTATCAGGAAGAAAAAGCCTTTTTGTTTAAGAAGTAAGTCTCTTCCTTCAAGGTCGATTCTAATTCTGAATTGGATATCAACAATGATGCCAGTTTCTATTGTACCCCGTATCCTTCATTGTCATCCCCGCGGAGGCGGGGATCCATTTTTACAGTCTTTTCCTGGATTCCCGCTTTCGCGGGAATGACAAAGAGAGAGCGGGAATAAGACAAAAAATTTTGATGAGTCCTCGTGAAATTAATTTAATGTTCTCTTCCTTCAAGGCCAAAAATAAGATATGCTTAAGGTACCAATACAGGGGGAAAGATATGAAATATTCAATAATTGCATTCTTAGGAATGATGTTTTTCCAGACACCAGGAAATGCTGTTGAAGAGGGAGATCGTTTCAATCCATTTGGTACGCCCGATCCCCGAGAAACCAATGTCCTCCCGGGTAACAGGGGCGAAGCCGTTGGTTCTTTGAATGAACCAGGAGAGTCCCGTGGTGATTAGCTATTGCACAATTGCTGATGTTGCTTGTCATCTTTGTCGGTTCAGGTAGCCACTTCCTCAGTACACGCGTTCTCAAAATCTCTTACCTTGGTCTTTTCTTTATTTTCTAGTATACTGAAATCTAAGGGAGAATCCATGAAGCATATCTTAGAAGAGCTCGAAAGAAAGCGCGAAGCCGCAAAACTTGGGGGCGGTCAAAAGCGCATTGATGAGCAGCATAAAAAAGGGAAATTAACGGCTCGCGAACGATTGGATGTTTTGCTGGATCCTGAGTCATTCGAGGAGTGGGATGGCTTTGTTGAACATCGTTCTCAAGATTTTGATATGGATAAAAGTCGCATCCCTGGTGACGGTGTCGTGACAGGTCATGGGACGATCAATGGTCGGCCTGTCTTTGTATTTTCGCAAGATTTTACAGTCTTTGGGGGAAGTCTAAGCGAAGCACA
>CAYRHD010000001.1:100903-120894 GCA_964424065.1 uncultured Alphaproteobacteria bacterium | reverse complement strand
TACATACCTCCACCTCTGGTGGAGGTATTGACGAAAAAGCTGAAAAATGGATCTCCGCTTGCGCGGAGATGACAAAAGGGGTGGGAGGGGTCGACCCGAAGGATCGGGTGAGGAGTGGTCATAGGATCTTAGATACGGACTAAAGATTTGTTAAGAGCTCAACTTCGCTCTCAGTTTTTCACCAACTTCCGCTGAAACGAAGGCTTTTGTATCGCCTCCCAAACGGGCAATTTCTTTGACCCAATTCGAAGCTACCAACTGATAACTTTCGCAGGCCACTAAAAATACGGTTTCAAGATCCTCATCAAGTTTACGGTTGGTTCCCGCCATTTGAAACTCATATTCAAAGTCTGAGACAGCGCGAAGTCCTCGAATTAAAACCTGTGCACCTTGCTCCTTCGCAAAGTTGACAAGAAGCTTATCAAAAGGTTTCACAATAACTTCTACATGCGAGGAAATAGAAAGGGTTTTGAGCTCACGCTCAAGCATGGACACACGCTCTTCAACAGAAAATAAGGGGCCTTTTTTCAGATTCGTTGCAACAGCAACTACAAGACGGTCTACCAATCGGGTGGCTCTCTCAATAATATCAAGGTGACCAAAAGTTACTGGATCAAAGGTTCCTGGATAGACACCAATGTGGAGTGGTTTACTCATTTCCCTCAGATTCTGGCTCTGACGCGGGCTCACCCTCGCCATTTTCATCTTCCTGGATGCGGGCAACGGAAACCACATACTCTTCCTTATCCATTCGGAACAAAGTCACTCCTTGGGTTCTACGCCCTGCGATACGAATATCATGAACAGGACATCGGATCAGCTTACCCGTATTGGTTACAAGCATAACATCGTCTTCATCAAGCACGGGGAATGAATCAACAACTTTTCCAGTTTTGGCAGTGACATCCATGGTCGTGATTCCCTGACCACCGCGATTCGTGCAACGATATTCATAGGCAGAAGAACGCTTACCAAATCCATTTTCACTGACGGTCAAGATAAACTCTTCCAAAGTCGCCATTGCTTCAAAGCGCTCAGTCGGCAAAGGAATGACATTATTATTTGCCTCTTCTTCACCTTCTTGGCGACGGATGCGTTGGGCTTGTTTTAGATAAGAGTCTCTTTCTTCAACCGTAAAGCCAACTTGCTTAAGGATGGTCATGGAGACAATTCTATCGCCCTTACCTAGACGAATCCCACGAACACCTGTTGAAGTACGCCCCACGAATTGACGCACAGCTGTAACGTCAAAGCGAATGCAACGCCCCGTGTGGGTGGTGAGAAGAACATCACTGTTTTCATCACAGGAATGAACAGCAATCAAATGCTCGCCTTCCTCCAACTTCATCGCAATTTTTCCATTGGAACGAATACTGGTAAAGTCAGAAAGTGCATTTCGCCTCACATTTCCTGAAGAGGTCGCAAACATAATATGCATGTTTGGCCAGAGGCTTTCGTCTTCAGGCATTGGCATAATGGTTGAAATTGTTTCGCCTTCTTCTAATGGCAAGAGGTTAATAATCGCCTTCCCACGAGCTTGAGGTGAGCCCAGAGGAAGTTTATAGACTTTCATACCAAAGACACGTCCTGTTGTCGTAAAGAACAGCATTTGGGTATGAGTATTGGCAACAAACACCTCAGAAACAGCATCTTCATCCCGAGTGGACATACCGGAACGTCCTTTACCACCTCGCTTTTGAGCACGGTACGTATTGGTCGGCACACGCTTGATATACCCACCCATACTGACAGTCACGACCATATCTTCACTTTGAATGAGATCTTCTTCATCAACGCTGAGTTCAGAATCTTCAATGGTTGTGCGACGTGGTGTTGCAAAATTTTGCTTCATTTCCAAGAGTTCAGTCGTCAGAATCTCAAGGCGCTTATCGCGTGAAGCAAGAATATGAAGGTATTCTTTAATTTCTTCAACAATGTCCGTGAGCTCACCCGCAATTTTCTCGCGTTCAAGCCCAGTTAGGCGATGCAATCTCAAGTCAAGAATAGCTTTCGCTTGGGCTTCTGACATCTTGTAAGTGCCATCAACGACTGGATAGCCTGGTTCATCAATTAAACGAATCAGTGGCTCAATATCCATGACCTTCCAAGCACGACGGAGGATTTCTTCCTTAGCCTCTTGAGGGTTCGGCGCTTTACGAATGAGGGCAATCATCTCGTCCAAGTTTGCAACAGCAAGCGCAAGCCCTACTAAAGAGTGTGCACGTTCACGCGCTTTTCTTAATTCAAAACGTGTCCGGCGAGTAATTACTTCTTCCCGGAAGAAAATAAAGGCTTCGAGGATTTCTTTAAGGCCCATTTGTTGTGGGCGACCCGCATTAAGCGCTAACATATTGACGGCAAAGGTAACTTGAAGAGATGTCATCGCAAAAAGGCGATTTAAAACAACTTCTGGAATGGCATCTTTCTTAAGCTCAATAACAACGCGAACACCTTCCCGGTCTGATTCGTCTCGAAGGTCCGCAATCCCTTCAAGTTCCTTGTTATTCACGAGCTCAGCAATACGCTCCACCATTTTGGCTTTGTTGACTTGATATGGTACTTCCGTGACAATAATCGCTTCTCGCTCTTTTCGAACGGTTTCAAAATGGGTACGCGAACGAACAAGAAGCGAGCCTCTGCCTGTTTTAAAGGCATTATAGATACCACGGCGCCCCATGATCAAAGCCCCAGTGGGGAAATCGGGACCTGGAATAATTTCCATCAACTCTTCGACGGTCAGATCAGGATTCTCAACCAAGGCACAACAACCATCGATTAATTCTCCCAGGTTATGGGAAGGAATATTCGTCGCCATTCCCACAGCAATACCGCCCGCACCATTGACCAGAAGGTTTGGAATCCGGGCAGGAAGAACGGTTGGTTCAACCGTTGACTCATCATAGTTAGGTGTAAAGTCGATAGTGTCTTTATCAATATCCTGTAACAGATAATGGGCTGCCTTTGAAAGACGCGCTTCTGTGTACCGCATAGCCGCAGGTGGATCTCCATCCAAAGATCCGAAGTTTCCTTGCTTATCGATAAGGGGTAAGCGCATGGAAAATTCTTGAGCCATACGGACCATTGCTTCATAAACCGCATCGGTACTGTGAGGGTGATATTTTGCGATCACATCACCTACAACCCAAGCTGATTTACGGTGAGGTTTATTATACTCAAATCCTGATTCATACATGGAGTAGAGAATGCGTCGGTGGACAGGTTTCAACCCATCCCTAACATCTGGAAGCGCACGACTGACGATGACACTCATCGCATAACTGAGGAATGATTGCTTCATCTCCTCTTCAATATTAACGGAAGGTATCACTTGGATTTCGCTCACCAGAAAACTCCTATCAGGTCTCTATCGTCTATTAAAAGGGGATCTCATCATCAATTTGATCAAGAGCAGGCATAGACTCACGTGCTACGGAAGGTGCATTTTCAATAGACGCAAAATCGCTTTCTCCACCTTGACTACGCGCACTATCCAACATTGTCATTTCTCCTCGGAAACGCGGGATGACAACTTCTGTTGTATATTTCTCTTGTCCATTTTGATCAGTCCATTTGCGGGTTTGAAGTTGTCCTTCAATATATACTTTGGAACCTTTCCGAAGATATTTATCCGCTACATCCGCCAATTTTTCATTAAAAATAACAACACGATGCCATTCAGTTTTTTCCTTGCGCTCTTGAGTGTCTCGATCACGCCATTGCTCAGATGTTGCAAGAGCAAGATTAACGATCTTAATCCCGTCTTGTGTCATACGAACTTCCGGATCTTTACCTAAATTTCCAACTAAAATAACTTTGTTTACGCTTCCGGCCATAGATTCTCCTGTCCTTGAAAGGTTTAATTACTGTTATAGGTCATCTTTTTTCAAAGTGCCATAAGATTTTATGCTTAAAATTTCTGCAAGCATTCCTTGTCAATTTCATATATAGTTATAAAAACAACTCAGGGAGAATCAAGTGGCCATTTTTGTCATCTATGCGTGTGAGATTATTGCCCTCTCTTTCCTCCTAGGAACTTTCATGAGCTCTTCTATCCTTGGACTTTCGATATCAGGTCTTGCAGGCCTGCTGATGTATGTCCTCTATCAAAGATTTTATAACACTACTCCTCTGATATGGGGGGTTACACTGCTTGCCGGCGCTAACGGACTTCTTTGGGCATCATATATAGATACATGGCTTGACACTACATTCATTGCCATCATTGCAGCCTTTATCATTGGGTCTTATTTTTACTACCTCAACAAAAAACTATTTGCTATGCGGAAGCATCCTTGAAAGGATGTTGTCTTTCCAGAAGACGTGGTGGAAAAGTGCCCCAAGAATGTGAAGGCCTATAAGTCCAGCAAATATATAAACACTCCAAATATGGATTTTATGAAAAGTCCAAGAGTAGATATTATGTCCTTCCATGAGGGCAGGTATTGTAAAAAGATTAAAATAATCGACGGGATGCCCCCCAAATATGGACATCAAAAGGCCACTTAAGGGAAAAATAAACATGAGAGTATAAAGGATATAAACATTGGTCCTCCCCAAAAGATGATCCCACTTTGGAGCTTTGGGAGAATCTTGGGGAACAGTGTTCATCTCTCGCCACCATAACCGAAGAAAGGCTATAAGAAATAAGGTGACACCCAGTTCTTTATGCCAATCATATAGAGCCCATTTTTGATCTGAATCAGTCATACTTTTCATGGTAAATGCTAACGTATATTGAACCAGAATTAAAAACAACATCCCCCAATGAAAGATTTTCGTTACCGCGCCCCAAGCTTTTTGGTCGTTTCTCCACTTCATTTCTGACTCCTTTTTTATTGAGTATAAGAATACGGTAAAATAAAAAAAGTTAAATGAAAAAAGGGCAGGGGTAGGCCTGCCCCTAGTCGTATGAAAAAAGGGGAGTCATACGACATTTGAGTACCCATATCTCTTTAAAACCAAATGGTTTCTTAGAGGGAGGAAGATATCTGACCTTTCTAAAACAACAACCAATATCTTTAAAATTTATTTCTATTTAATAAAGCACCTGTAAATCTTAAAAAAAATCACAGGCGCTTTATTTATTTAACAACCCATGCTAATGCTTTATAAATAAGGCATACTTCATGTTGATGCATGTTCGAAGAACTGTCAATATGATTCTTGGATAAATTTTATCCACATTTATGAATGTAAATGGAGAACCATGAAAATACAGTCAGTCTATATCTTTATCAAACTTGTAGAGCTTGAATTAAACTTCAAAGAAGCTCAAAAAATTCTGAGCCTCCCACGAACAACCATTTGGAATCACGTTTCAGATCTGGAAAAATCACTCAACAAATTACTCATCAATAGAAAACGCCAAAGTCTGACGCTGACCACCCATGGTGAAGAATTTATACCCAATGCCTATCGGCTTTATGAAATCTTCGAAGAAAGCCTATTGGATGATAGTGATCTAGAGAATTCTGAAATCGAAGGAAATGTTCTTATTTCAGCCACCCAGGCTACTGCGCTAGGGTGGTCCATGGATAGTATTAAGAACCTTCTGGCGGAGGTCCTTAATCTAAAACTTAAAATCATTGCTTCTGACAAAATTACCCGTGATGAAGAGAAAGCTTATGATGTATTAGTCAGACCTTTTTATGATTCAACTGATTTTAAAAAACTTTGGTACGTCTCCTATAACTTCGGACTTTTTGCAAGCCAAGAGTATATTGATAAATATGGAATGCCTAAAACACCTGGGGATTTAATTCGCCATAAGATAATTGGATATGGCGATACTTTCAGCTATATTGAGGACATTGACTGGCATCTTAAGGGGAGTGCGTATGGACTTCCCAAGTTATCTCCAACTCTTTCGATCAATGTGACAAAAGCTATTTATGAAGCCGCAAAAAAAGGAATGGGAATCTGTTCTACCCCCATTGAGTCAAATAGCTTTTATAAGGGCCAGCTGATCAGGGTTCTTCCCGAAATCACAGGTCCAACAGTAAACAGTTACTTCTGTGTTAAAAAAACCGCCACTCGTCGAAAACTCAAAAACATTGATGTCGCCAACACCTATTTTCGAAAATATCTAACAGATGCTGGCTTTGAGGTGCATATGCTATGAGAGATTAGGGTTTTCTAGCTCCGATATCAACGTGGTAGAGAACTCCAGAGCTCCTTTCGACCTCCGATAGCTCACACTCAATCTTTATTTTAGGCATCAAAGCGGACATATAATAAAAAGAAATATCTGTGAAACTAGCTTGATGAAAAATGCTTGTAAGTGTCTCACGATCAAAGGCATGTTGTCCGGCATGGGTATTTTGATAAAAGCCATATACTTCTTTCTTTTTAAAAAGATTTTACCAACATTTGATTTGAAAGGAGGTATTTTATCAAACTATTTAACCTCAACCGTCCTTCAAATGTCGGGATAAGATGAGTTCCCGTTTGGTGAATTAGTCCTTCTTTATTAAGATGTCCGAGCGATTCTAGTTTAAAGACTTGGGAAAAATCATAACCTGTTTCTTCCTTGAGTCGATTCTCGCTCAACCCTTCCGTTAAACGTAACCCCATGAGAACACATTCTTCAAAGCGTTCCTGCGAAGACAAAATTTCAGTGGATTGAAGTCCTTGTCCATTTTGCTCAACCGCCTCGAGCCATGTTTCGGGAGCTTTGTAGCGGTAGGTTGTATATTTCACATTCTCCTTGGTCAAACGTCCATGGGCTCCGGGTCCTATACCGATATAATCTTCAAGACGCCAATACAAAAGATTGTGCTGACATTCCTGCAGTGGAGATGCGTAATTGGATACTTCATAAGGCTGAAGTCCCGCATCCTCCATCATGATCTCCGTGAGTTCATATAGCTGGGCCGCCGGTTCATCTTCAAGAGTCATTTTTTCTCCTCGTTCATGACGCGTTGCAAACAAGGTTTGGGGTTCAATTGTCAACTGATAGAGGGACATATGACCTTGCGCGTAAGTCAAAGCTTCTTTAAGCTCGCTTTCCCATGCTCTCTTTGTTTGATCGGGCCGCGCATAAATTAAATCGAATGAAAAGCGAGGGAAATAAGTTGTAGCAATTTCCAACGCCGCTAGCGCTTCTTTTGCTGAATGACGACGTCCTAAAAAGGCTAAGGCTTGATCATCCAAGGACTGCACTCCTATCGAGAGCCGATTCACTCCCGCTTGAGCAAAGGCTTTGAATTTTTCTGCTTCAACGGTGCTTGGATTGGCTTCTAAAGTGATTTCTATCTCTTCAGAAGTTTGAAAAAGCTCACGTGCTTTTTGAATCAATGCATTGATGGTATTTGGATTCATTAAGGAAGGAGTCCCTCCCCCAAAAAAAATACTGACCAATTTTCGTGAGCCCAAGTGTAATGCTGCTTCTTCCAGCTCCTGTAAAAGAGCATTTTGCCAACGATTTTGATCAACGTTCTCTCTAACGTGGCTATTAAAATCGCAATAGGGACATTTTGAAAGACAAAATGGCCAATGAATATAAAGACCAATGGGTTTCATGAAACCTTCAAGCTGCTTTTGCAAGCATTCTAAAACGGCTATTCATCACCGTCATCATTGCAAAGTCAACAGCTGTTGCACTTTTGATATCCTGCAGCATGGTCTCAAGATGAGAAACATCCAAAACATCAGGTCTCAGCGTTCCTTCAGCAGTAAAGAGCTGATCATAAGTTTCCCCAGTCCTCAAAACCAGGGCAGTTAATTCTTTTTGGTGCAAATACAGTTCTTCTATTAGAGCATTTGCAGCTGTTTGTTGCCAATGTGTTTCACCAGATAACGCCTGGGATGCTTGTCTTAACCACTCAAACCCAAGCTGTTGATCTAGAGCAAAATAGATCTTTGCAACAAGGCTGATTTCAACGTTTTGTTCTTTACTAAGCATAATCATATCGGGTGCTGAAACTAATGGAGCTAAAGATATAACTCGCTCACTTAATGCAGGTGGAAGGCCTAATTGTTCATATTCTTGGCATTTTTCTTCATAAGCCTTTCTCTGCTCAACAGTAAAATAAGACGTCAATTCATTTTGCAAAATTTCAAAGCCAGGCTTAAAATTCTCAATTGTGCCCGGTATATCACGATAGGAGGGAAAAAGCCTTAAGAACCAATCCGTAAACCGTTTAACACTTTCAGAAATTGTTAGCATGAGTTCAATCTGGAAATCATTAGGTAACATCTCCAAAGATTCAATGGAACACCACAAACTTATCAAATTCATCAGATCTCTGACAACAAGAAATGTCCGCGCTACATCCGCCCCCGATGCCTCAGAACGATTTTTCATCGTGTGGATAAAAGTAATCCCCATTCGATTAATAATACTGTTAGTGAATAACGTTGCTGTTATTTCACGCTTCAACGGATGATCGATAATTTCTGAACGGCAGGCATGCTGTAATCGCTCTGGAAAATAACCCAATAATCGAGAGTGCAGAACTTCAAGGTCAGGAAGTTCAGACTGAAGAATTTGTCTTTTCAAAGAAATTTTAGAATAAGCCAAGAGTACAGCCAATTCAGGGCGCATTAAACCTTGCTTGTTTGCAATACGTTGAGAAATTTCTGTTTCATCTGGAAGCCCCTCAAGGGCACGATTTAAAAGTCCTTCACTCTCGAGTTCACGCATAAGACCCACTTGTTCATCAAGATGACTAAAGCCTTGGCTTTGAACAAAACTTATCACTTGATTCTGCCAAAAATTATCTTTTAAAACATGGCGAGCAACATCATCCGTCATTTCCTGGAGAAGCCGATCACGATTTTTAATGGATAATTCCTTTTCCTTAATTGTTTTCCCAAGCAGAACCTTTATGTTGACTTCATGGTCTGAACAATCAACGCCAGCAGAGTTATCAATTGCATCCGTATTGATTCGCCCACCAATTTTAGCATATTCAACACGACCTAACTGGGTAATACCTAAATTAGCGCCTTCTGCAATGACTTTAGCACGCACCTCACCACCATTGATGCGCACGGCATCATTTGCGTGATCCCCTACTTCTGCATTTGTTTCGCCAGTTGATTTGATGAAAGTACCTATTCCTCCAAACCAAATAAGGTCAACAGGCGCTTTAAGAATGTATCGAACAAGTTCAGAAGGAACTAACTTATCCTCGCGAATGTTGAAAAGGGCTTTCATTTCGGGGGTTATGGTTATTGATTTTGCGCGACGCTCGAATACACCTCCTCCTTGAGAAATTAACAGAGGTTTGTAGTCCGTCCATGAGGATTGAGAATTCTTAAAAAGGCGCTCTCTTTCCTGATAACTTTTCTCTGGATTAGGATTAGGATCAATAAAAATATGCAGATGATTAAAGGCAGCAACAAGTTTCAAATGTCGGGACAGAAGCATCCCATTTCCGAACACGTCACCGGACATGTCTCCAATCCCTACCACACTGAGTGTGTCATGATCGGCATTGATATTCATTTCTTTGAAATGACGTCTGACAGACTCCCAGGCCCCCTTTGCTGTGATGCCCATTTTTTTGTGGTCATAGCCGGAAGATCCCCCAGACGCAAACGCATCGCCAAGCCAAAAATTATAGTCCGCTGAAATTTTATTAGCATAATCTGAAAGTGTTGCTGTACCTTTGTCAGCCGCAACCACAAGATAAGGATCATCATCGTCCCTCCGAACCACTCTTTCTGGTGGGATAACTTCGTCATTTTGAATGTTATCGGTCAAATCCAAAAGTCCACGCATCATGATTTCGTAACAAGCTGTTACTTCTTTACTCAGGGCTTCTCGATCATCGCGTGGAATGGCTTGCTTCAGTACAAATCCACCTTTAGAACCAACGGGAACAATCACAGCATTTTTAACCATCTGCGCTTTCATCAATCCTAAGATCTCCGTTCGGAAATCCTCTCTACGATCAGACCACCGAATACCGCCACGAGCCACTTTCCCACCACGCAAATGTATGGCTTCGACACGGGGAGAATAAACGAATATTTCATACATCGGGCGCGGCAAAGGCATTTCATCAATAGCTGTACAATCAATCTTAAGGGATACATAAGACTTTGGCTGGTCATCCTTAACCTGATAATAGTTCGTTCTCAATGTTGCGCTGATGACATTGACAAATTTGCGTATAATCCGATCCTCATCCAAGCTCTCAACATGCTCAAGCTGGGCTGTGATCCTGTTCGAAACTTCTACTCTGGCACGTTCTCTATCCTCCTTACACTCAGGTGAAAACTGACATTCAAAGAGTTGAAGCATAAGGTGACAAAGATGAGGATATTTAGCCAAAACCTCTTCCATATACGTTTGACTGAAGGTCACACGGAGTTGGCGAATATATTTGGAATAACTCCGGAACAGTTGACATTCTCTCCAATCAAAATTGGCTCGAATAATCAACCGATTAAACCCATCATTCTCCACTTCTCCAGACCAAATCCGTTTAAAACCTTGCAAGAAATGATCCTGGATACGATCGAGTTCAATAAAGTCCTCTTCCCATGTTTGAACTTCAAAAATATGGATCCAAATTTTTAAATCTTTTGAAAGGCTAATTATAAAAGGAATTTCACTCAGGATTTTGAAATTCATATTTTCAAGCACAGGAAGAATCGTTGATAGGGTCAAAGGTCCCTGAGAAGAGTAAAGCTTTAATTGAAGTTTGTTTTCTTCTTTTTCCCCAAATTTACTCAGATGCGACCTGAGTTCGCATGTTGCTATGGCTTTTTCAATCTGACCAATATCAGTAATTGCCTCACTCGGAGAAAATCGTTCCTGATATCCTTCTGAAAATCCTGTTCCATATTTGTCGTAGAAAAAGTGACCTTTTTCTTCTCCGTACATTTCAAGAAGTGACTCCTGCAAATGGTCTCGCCATGTTAAAGCAGCATCAGCCATTTTTTGTTCTATAGCATGAAGGTTATAATTAAATTTCTTGGGTTCTAGAAGTTTGACCGTAAAGTGAACCCGCGCAAAAGCAAGTTCACCTAATTGAATTTGCCAGCTTGTCACCTGACCATTTAACTCTTCTTCAAGAACGACACTAATTTTTTTTCTTAAATCACTGTCATACCGCTCTCGAGGAATATAAACGATACAAGAAAAGAAACGTTCAAAGTTATCAGGTCGAATAAATAATGTAAGGCGTTGGCGGTTCTGAAGTTGGATAATCGCCATAAGCGTTTCAAATAACCAATTTTCAGAAGCTTGGAAAAGCTCATCTCTAGGAAAGGTCTCCAACAAATGAATCAGTGTTTTTCCATCATGCCAGTCCTCTGAGAAACCAGAACGCGATAGTATATGAGCAACCCTCAGCCTTAAAAGGGGAATTGTTCGAATGCTTCTATTATAAACAACGGATGTAAAAAGACCAACGAATTCATATAATCCTATTACATTCCCTTTCGAATCAAAACGTTTAATGCTTATTGAGTCCATGGGATCACGTCGGTGAACCAGAGAAAGTTGGGTTGTTTTGGTAATGATAATCGGATCAGGTTCAAATAAATATTGGCGATTGGTAGGTGTCAGTTTAACTCCTTCGAAAAGATTATTGATTTTTTCTTTTAAAGATCCTTTTAAAATTCCTAACCCTTCTTGAGTGGTAAGGTTCATCTCATATTTCTCAGAGTCTGCATCAAACTGACAAAACCCGAGAAAAGTAAAGTGATGATCCTCAATCCATTCCAAAAACGCTATATTTTCATCAAGTTCCTCTTTGGCAATTTTAGGAGAATTCTCTTTTAAATCTATTATGGCCTCTCTGAGACGCTTGCGCATAGGCGCCCAATCTTGAACGGCAGCTTTAACATTATTCAGCGCTTTTGTAATTTCGAATTCAAGGGTTTTAAGCCTTTCACCATGAATTAATTCTGGTATTTCACAGCGAATAAATGACTCGTATTGGCCATCTTTATCGCCGTCTATACGCTTTTTGATCACTTTGAGGTTATGATTTTTGTCTCTTTCAACATGCATAACAGGGTGAACTATAAGACTAATAGAATAGCCAAGACTGTTGATCGCTCCGGCCACAGAGTCAACAAGAAAAGGCATATTATCATTAATAACTTCAACAATTGTGTGAAAAACAGGATGCCCTCGGACATCTCTCTTGTCAGTAAACACACGGATTTTGGTTTCGCCTGGCAAGCGAACTTGATCAAACTTCCATGACTCATAAATAGAGTTTACAAGTGAAGTTGAGGAAAGTTCACTTAAATCTTCCCAGGGAACATTTGCGTAAAAGAGCTCAACGAAAGAATGAGCCGTCTTTTTAAGATTTTCTGGAATCTTTCTCTCTAACTTGGAGAGAATCTGCTCCAGAATTTTATTCTTCAAATCTTTTATATTGCGATCACTTTTAGGCATGAACTCTTCTCTTTAAGATAGATTATTCTAACATACACATGAGACATCTAACTAGCCCTTACTTATAGGAAAAAATTATCTCACAGAGAAGAGTATTTATAAGAAACATTTTGCCTCTCGCTCTTTTTAAGAGAAATGAAAAGGCCAAACAAACTGAGAAGGCCGAGACAAGAAATATAAAAAGCTGGGGCAATTTTTGAATCAAACATTTGCTCAAAACCAACACAAATGAGAGGCGAAAGCCCACCAAACAACCCCTCACCCATGGAAATACCGAGTCCTAAGCCTGAATATTTTCCAATAATAGGAAATTTCTCTGATAAATAGGCTGGTGCTGCTCCCACAAATAAACTTGAGAGAAAAGTGAAAAGAGCCAACCCCATGATAAGCATCAAATAGCTATTGTTATATGTCATTAATGTGAAGAAAAAAATGGGCAGAATCATAATGAAAAAGCTACCTATTTTGATTTGTTTTTCCTTTCCCCATTTATCTGCTGTATATCCAAATATGAAGACAAAAAGGATATTAAAAATCTGGGCAATGCACGCTAGTTGTAAAGGATCAATTGGGCCACCAGCGCCTCCCATATCATTATAAAAGTTCGGAAGGTAGGCCGTTGCGATATAAAACATGGAAACGGAAATACTTGAAAGGAAAAGAGCTGCAAACATTACTTTTTGATGAGACAGCATGATTTCAAGAAGTGGGATTTTCTTATGAAGAGCTTCCTCTTGTTTTTCAATAAAAATCGGTGTTTCCTGCACATATCGTGTAAAATAAAGTAATGTGCTACCCAACACAAAAGCCAGCAGAAAAGGAAGACGCCATTCCCAATTGACCAAATCAAAATGATGAAACAGAAATGAGGTCCCCGTCCCAAGTAATACACCAAAAACGCCAATACATCCAACGATTCCACAAGCAAACGCCGCATGTTTTTTATCCATATGTTCCTGGATAAAGATAATCGCTCCCGTGTACTGACCTGCCAAAGATAAACCTTGCGTAAATAAACAAAATAATAAAAGGAGGCTGCTGACCCATCCTATCGAAGAATGAGGAGGGATAAGTCCGATTGCCGTGGTTGCAAGCGTAATTGTTGTCAAAGAATAAATCAGGGCTCTTTTTCGTCCATGTTTGTCTCCAATATGACCAAAAAGAACACTTCCAAGAGGTTTCAGAACAAGAGGAATACTAAGGGTAATCAGCCCAAATGTTTTCGTTGTTTGCACGCCATTTTCTCCAAAAAAGACAGGCGCAAGAATGACGGAGGAAAACGCATAAATTGAAAAAGCATAATACTGGAACAACGTACTGAAGAGCGAAATAATGATAGATTTACTAAAAAGACGCTTCAAACCTATTGCTCCCCAGAATTTAAATACAAAATGAATTGATTACCACTTTCAAATTACCAATCTTATACTATTCACCATCATGAAAAAAAAGCAATGCTGAAAATCGTGTATAAACGATCACTTAGGCATGAATAAACCTTGCATTTGTTCACGATTAAAAAGAGGAATTCTCTCCTCATCTTTAAATTGAAATTCTTCGCTTTTGGCTATAGTTTGTGCAGTATATAGAGATATTTTACCTTGACTGTCTGTCGGAAGATTCAAGACTTTTGTAAAAACCATTCCCACACCATTAAAATTTAAAAGATCGTAAAAACTTGGATTACCAGGCACTCTGGAAAATGCTTCTGCTAGGTGGCACCATCCCGAAAAAAGGGTTGAATAAACTCCTGGATCTCGAATCGGAACACCTCTCTCATAACGTAATTGCACCTCGACACAAGAGTCGACGTGTTCTTCCGCAGATAACAGATCCATACGGCAAGCACGCCATAAAAAACAGTACAAGATAAACTCTTTATCTCCTGTAAAGAGCTCAACATCGCTTAAAAGGGAAACTACAAAGTCTCGAGGCCTCCGTAACATAGTCGTCATGACGTTTCCACCTGCTAAATTCGCTAGTAATTTTAAGTAACTTGTTGTAATTTCATCGGTACCCATAAAAGTATGAAAAGGTTCAGAACCTAAAACTCTCTCTCTAAGAGACGAAGATAGGACACTATCAGAACTCCTTCCGTTTAACATTCTTTCCTTCACCTTTAGACGCTCATCCAATATGTCACCTAAAAGTTTTCGGTCTTGAAAAATTGAACGCTGATGTTTCAAGCGAAGTAAAGCATCTTCCTTGCTCAGTAAAAACCATGATCGCATGTCGGTGAACCAAGTTTTTAAATATTGCTGTGTCGAGTGGTTAAATCGGGGGATGTGTTTTACCATTTCTTGAAGAAAAATCGTCCATGAATGTTCAATAAACACTACTTCGTGAGCGGTTGGTGGAAATACTGGAGCTTCTACTCCCGCACTTACATAAGGTCGTGTAAAAGGCAACATCAGAGCATACAAAGAATCTTCCATAATACCAAAAGGTGATCTAGCGTGAGATCCAAACTCAAGTCCTGGAAAAAAAGAGGGGCTGTGAAGATTTTGCTGCACTCCTTCTTTTCTGAGAATTGCTTTCTGTTCATTGGTCCAAGGTCCCCAGATAGGTCGTTTAGGACATCCCAGCACATCCTCTTTTTCCGAAGGTTCTACATAAAAAGCCCCTAAACCATTTAAAATGTTTTCAACGGCTTCACGTAAAGTCATCGAAGGAGGATATGCGTAATAAAATCCTTTGTATGTCGCATTACGTTTTTTCAAAGCCTCTATCTCAGCTTGAGGAGCAATAATAACAGCCTCTTTGCTCGGTCTATGAGACCCAACTGTTATTACGTCCAAAGGAGTCCCTCCATAAATTTCCCCTTTATAAGCACGTGCAGGTTCAACAAGTGCAAAATCCATTGTCTCCCAATTTCCATATTTATGGGAAGGAGCAAGTGTATTCATTGCATGGTGAAGGGTCGGTCGTCTTTGAGGAATTGCATCATAGGGTATATTTTTTGGTGTTCCATCTGAATTATAAACAATCGCTTGAGGACGAATTTCATCTTCAATAGGATAACGCTGTGCATGAACCAAAAAAACGGAGTCATAGAAATCATTCTCCGTGAACCCATGGGAAAACGCCTCAACTGTTATAAATAGGTAGAACCCTATAAAAAAAGAATATTTCATCTCAATACCTCATCAGATTTGTGTATGTAAAAATGCAAATTTTTATCTAGAAAGTCAAAGAAATTTATCGAATATGTAGAAAAACAAAATGATTTTCTTGTTGTTTCTCTTATACTAAAATATATAATACATTCCATTGAGAGAAAATTTAAAGAGCATCTCTAATTTTATGAATAAAAATTTTAAAGCCATAGCTGCCGCGATGGTTGGCAATGCCTTAGAGTATTATGATGTTATGCTTTATGGTTATTTTGCAACGATGTTGGCGCCTTTATTTTTCCCAGCAATTAATCCGACGCTTGCTCTTCTCTCGAGTTGGGTAACTTTTGCGGCAGGCTTTATCATGCGACCTATCGGAGGAATTGTATTTGGACATTTGGGTGATAAATACGGCCGACGAAATGCTCTCGTGCTCGCAATCTTTCTGGTAACCATTCCCACCTTCATTATTGGTTTATTGCCCACCTACCTTGAAATCGGCATCCTATCGCCAATTATCTTAATAATCTGTCGCTTATTCCAGGGAATTTGTGTTGGGGGAGAATATAGTGGTGCCTCTATTTTCGTGATTGAGTATTCAAAACGTGGGAAAGAGGCGTTTGCAGGAGGCATTTTAGCAGCATCCGGCATGTTTGGAGGTGTGCTTGGAACCTTCTTTGGCTATCTATGTACCTTACCCTTCATGCCTGATTGGGGATGGCGAATTCCTTTCCTTTTAGGTGCTTTCATGGGATTAATAGGATATTACTTTCGGACAAAGGTTGGAGAAAGTCCTGGCTATCTTCAAGCCACTCATGAAAAAATAGAAAAAGTTCCTTTAAAAAGCATCCTTCTCAATCGAAAGATAAACTTCTTCTGTACTGTTGGAATTGGTGCCGCAACTCTTATTCCACTCTATATAGGAACTGTTTATATAGGGTCCGTATTGACCGAACGCTTAAATATGCCCACCTCTAAAGTCATGCTGATTCATGTCATGATTAGTGTCTTCTCCGTATTTGCCGTATCCTTTGCAGGATATACTGCTGATATATTTGGCAAAAGAAACCAAATGCTTTTTTCAGCTACAACTTTAATTCTTATTGCCTATCCACTCTTTTCCTACTTTGAAAATGACCCAACTATTTTTAGAGCTTTCTTTTTACAAGCGATTCTCCTCCTTCTTAATGTCGCTTTCGTAGCGCCCAGCATGGCTTTATTAGCAACGTATTTCCCCGTTCATGAACGCTATAGCGGGATAGGATTTGGGTATGCTTTAGGAGGTGCTATTTTTGGTGGAACAACGCCATTTTTCCTAACTGCTCTCGTCAAATGGTTGGGGTCTCCTATGATTCCAGCGTATTACACAATTTTTTCTGGAGCATTGGGAATGCTTTGTATTTACCTAGGAAAAACAATATATGAGAGCTCCATTAAAGAACAGAAAGTTACAAAGAATCTCACTCTTGCTACTTCCCAAATTTAATGGTTATTTCACATTCATCCGAATGCGGTAGCGAAGACTCACTTCTTCTTCTGCGCCAATATCAAGAACCCATTTGAGGCGTTTGTCATCAACTTCATGAGAATGAGTTTCCCGTAAAACAATCCATTCTCCCGATACATTTTGAAAGACCGTCACCTGTTTAGGAAATTTCGTTGTATTTTTCAAATCCAAACGATATCCCGATTCCACAACTTGACTCCCGAGTTTTCGATAATCGGTTTGGCGCATTTCAGTTACAATTTCTTGAGTGCTCCCTATACGCAAGCTTAGTTCATGATTGATGGGCGTGAGAGAGGTTTTATTCTCTCCAATGTAGAATAAGGAACCATCCATATTTCGACGGAACACCTGGATTAATCCCTCGGGAAGAAAAATCCCCAAACCTTGAGACTTGTCATTTTTAACAGATAGCCAGGTTTCAACAGTGGGTTTCATCACAACCCCTTCTTCATCAACGATGATGTCGTTTTTGGGGTAGATACGGAAGCTTTGCGTTGGTTTTAAATTTTGAGCGGAAAACCAAGATATATTCTTTACTGCTTGATGTGGCAGACTGACCGGTCTTTCAAGATCGTAAAATAGCTCATTCTCTTGTGTTATGCGAAATCTTCCTTTTTTAATATCCATACCGCTCTGGTTATGGATGTTAATCCAGCTATTCAGATTTAAGTGTCCGTCATCTGTACTCAAAATAATTGTATACCCCGCATCCCATGAGATGCCTTTCGCTAAATAACCAATTTCAAAAATATACTCACCTTCCAGCGCATTCATTAACTTTAGAATAATGGTGGGTTCTGCAACAAGCGTATAAGGAAGGTGTGGAAAGGCAATACGGGATTTCTTCACCCCAAATATAGTTCCCTGAGAATCCACGAAAGCATCATCCCCATCCAATGAAACTAGCTTTCCTGATTGAGGTGTAGGTGCAGAAGAGCTTGGCATAATATTCACGGTTTCTCCAAGAGAATGCTCAAATAGTTTTTTACGGGTAATATCCGGTGACTGAAACGAATACTCTAAAACTTTTAGTCCTGAAACAGGGGGAAGCATTTGAAAGAGAAAACTATCCATAAGGATAGAAAAAGGAACACCTCTAATGAGAAGCTTGTTGGAACCGGCTTTCAAGAAGGTCTTCCTCTTTTCCTTAATAAGAGCAACATCGTTGGTATAAAGGGTTGCATTCACTTCAAGTTGAGAAGAGGACGAAACCTCTTGAAGAGCTGCTTTCCCATGAACGGTAGAGAACATCAAAAAAAGGAATATTAGTTTTTTCATTATTATCCAGCCTTTTTTAACTCAGGAGATTGCAACTCTCTTGGGGAAGAGTCAAGAGCCTCAAGAGAAGGAATTTCAGAGGCCTGAGACACTGACCCCAAGTCTTTAAACTTTCGGGCACTTGCAAGGACACGATGTTCAAAACTTCCCATCGCTTGATTATAGGATTGAATAGCATTTCCCAAGTTTCTGCCCAAACGCGAAAAATGGTCGCCCATATCTGAAAGACGCTTATGCAACTCTCGACCTAACTCACTTATTTCCTTTGCATTTTGAGCGAGCTGTTCATGCCTCCACCCATAGGCCACAGCTCGCAGGAGAGCAATTAAGGTTGTTGGCGTTGCCAATATAATACGATCTTCAACCCCTGCTTCAATCAAGCTTGGATCCTGTTCGAGAGCGGCACTAAAGAAGGTTTCTCCTGGCAAAAATAAAACAACAAACTCAGGAGCGGGCTCAAATTGTTCATAATAAGATCTTTTCGCCAATGATTTGATATGAGATCGGACTTGACGCGCATGATCTTGAAGCTTTTCTTTCCGACTATCTTCATCTTTAGCTTCTAAAGATTCAAGATAAGCGGCAAGAGGTGCTTTTGCATCCACAATTATTTTTTTCTCGCCCGGCAAATTAATAATCAAATCCGGTCGTTGCCTGACCTCTTTTTCTGTTGTTGAAACCTGTTCCTCAAAATCACAGAAATTAACCATACCGGCCATTTCAACAACACGTCTCAGTTGTATTTCACCCCACCGTCCGCGAACTGATGGGGTTTTCAGAGCATTGACAAGGTTTGATGTTTCCGTCTTGAGTTGTTTTTGACTGGAGAGTAATTCATTCACTTGATGCTTCAAAACAGCATACGCACTCATCCGAGATTTTTCGAGTTCAATAATTTTTTGATCAACGGTTTGTAATGACTCGGTCACGGGCTTAACTAGTTCTGCTATGGCTTCTTGTCGATGGGAAAGATCTGTTTTGGCATTTTCCTGAAATTTTTCGAGGGTTGCATTGGCCAAATCCAGGAATGATTTATTGGTTAACGTCAGCGCTTCTGAAGAAATAACTTTAAATTTGTCTTCCCATTGCTTTTGAACGCTTTCCAAAAGGGAAAGCTTGTCCTGACCTTCTTTTTCTGTTCTTTGAAGAATAACTCGCAGTTCAGCGTTTCGCTCTCTTTGAAGATGCAGCTCTTCTTCCTTTTTTTGAAGTGTGACTTCAACTTCTTTTAAGCGAAGAGCACGTTCTTCATGAATGGCCTTTTCTTGATACAGTATCAAAATTTTGCGTTGAAAGTAGAGATAGAGAAGTACGCCGGCAAAAACGGCTCCTCCTAAAAACCCTAAAATGATGTCTAAATGCACTATCAGATACCTATATCTTTATGTTTTTTGATCATTATGGTTGCTCATTATACAGTTATTTTCTTCATGAAGGAGAAAAAATTCACTTTCCATGATGAATTGTTCTGGCATCTCAATCTAACATGCTTTAAGAAAAGGCTATGCACTCCACCTTTCAATAAATATTTTGCGGAGGACTCTATGGAAAATCTCGGACATGTTTTACAAGCATGTACAGGCCTGGTCTTATTTTTTGGACTTGCATGGCTATTTAGTGAAAACCGCAAAGAAGTCAAGTTCAAGGGGGTTTTTCTCGGTCTTATCATTCAAATCCTTCTCGCCATTCTCGTGATAAAGTTCTCGTTTATCAGAGATGGTTTCTCATG
>CAYRHD010000001.1:0-100893 GCA_964424065.1 uncultured Alphaproteobacteria bacterium | reverse complement strand
CATGGATTGGTGCGGGCGTCATGGCTTTAAAAGATGCAACCATTGCTGGAACAAGTTTCGTTTTCGGTTACTTAGGTGGCGGTGAGAACGTTCCCTACGCTCGAGCTGAAAATGCTGGTGGATTTAGCTTTATCTTTGCTTTTCAAGCTTTACCTATGGTGATTGTGATTAGTGCCATCTCCATGCTTTTGTTTCATTGGCGTATTCTTCCTTATATCGTCAGAGTTTTTTCTGTTCTTTTCCAAAAAACACTAGGTATAGGAGGCGCCCTCGGTGTTTGTGCGGCTGCCAAAATCTTTTTAGGGCAAACGGAAGCACCTCTTCTCGTCAAGCCTTATTTAGGAAAATTTACACGTAGTGAACTCTTTACAGTGATGACGGCCGGTATGGCCACAACCTCCATTTCTATCATGGTCATCTATGCCATGATACTGGAAGGCACGGTGCCAGATCCCATTACACACATCTTGACAGCTTCTATTATTAGCGTTCCTGCAGCTATCAATATTTCACGAATTCTAATTCCCCAGATCGGTGAAGAAACTTCCGGCCACTTAGTGGTTCCTTATCAATTTTCTGGCTCTATGGAAGCCATCACCCAGGGCACGTCAGATGGTATGCGTCTCTTCATGAATATTATTGCTATGTTAATTGTGTTCTTAGCTTTAATCGCCATTGCAAATGCTCTCCTGGGTTGTCTCCCCAATATAGGAGATGAGCCATTGACCCTTCAGCTTTTGTTAGGGTATTTGCTATCTCCTCTCGCCTGGCTCATCGGTATTCCTTGGGAAGAAGCGGTTGCTGCGGGTGCTCTCTTGGGCAAGAAAACTATCTTAAATGAAATTATTGCGTTCAAATCTCTCTCTGATTTGCCGAAAGGAATGTTGAACATCAAAAGCAGCATCATTATGACTTATGCACTGGCAGGGTTTGCAAACCTCAGCAGCATCGGCATTCAAATTGGCGGCATTGGAACCATGGTCCCTGAAAGAAAACAAGAGATTATCGCACTGGGAATTAAAGCCATGATCGCTGGAACAATTGCGAGCTGCATCAGTGGCGCCATTGTCGGTATCTTGTATAGCTTTGGATAAAGTTTTCATCATTGCAGGTCCAACGGCAAGCGGAAAATCTACCTACGCACATAAACTTGCTCAGGATGTGAAGGGAGTAGTCCTGAATGGAGATAGTCTCCAGGTTTACCAGAGTCTTGAAATTTTAACTGATCAGCCTTCCATCGAAATTCAACGAAAAATTTCCCACCGTCTTTATGGATTTCTTGATCCACGTGAAAATTGTACAGTGGGCAGGTGGTTGGAATGGATCCATTCTGAAATTGAAAAGGCATTAAAGTCCAACAAATCACCCATTGTTGTGGGTGGTACTGGCTTTTATCTAAAATCATTAATTGAAGGAATTTCAACGATCCCGTCTGTTGATCCAACTATACGCACCTCACTTGAGGAGAGGCCGCAAAGAGTTCTTTACGAAGAGCTTCAAAAAGTCGATCCAAGCTTAGCAACGCGAATTCAGCCAAAGGATCGACAACGAACCCTCAGAGGATTAGAAGTTTTTCAAGGAACGGGAAAACCGTTAAGTTATTGGCAATCCCAAAAAACAGCGTCTCTTCCTTATACTTTTGAAAAAATTCTTTTGATGCCTTCAAGAGAAGAAACCAATAGGCGAATTGAAACAAGAGTTGAAGAGATGATTGAGCAAGGCGCTATTGAAGAGGCCAAGCGCATACTTGCTCTTCCCCCGTCTTCAAGTGCGCTCAAAACCATTGGTTTACGTGAACTTGGAGATTATTTAAAAGGGAATATCTCTTTGGAAGAAGCTAAAAACCTGATGATCATTCATACCAAACAGTATGCCAAACGGCAACGTACGTGGTTCCGGCATCAATTTTAGATGAATATTTATTGAAAATTACTGGAGCGGGCGAAGGGATTTGAACCCTCGACCCCAACCTTGGCAAGGTTGTGCTCTACCCCTGAGCTACGCCCGCAATGTAAATGAGGATGCCACATAATACTCGGGATGATCCCATTTTCAAGAGAAAAATGTGAAAAGTTTTGCTTCATGATAAATTTAACTCTTGTCAAATTTATTTAAACTTTTATACATGTGTAAAATACACTTAAACGTTAGCGACCTGTGTGAACACCAAAACGCTCTTATTCTTACTGCTTTTTTTCCTGACAGGATGTGACCTAGCACGCCACCGGAAGTTTCATGATCCCGCGCTCAACTTACAAAAAAAAGACTATGAAAGTATTCTCAAACCGCCCCCCCTTGAAAAAGCTAGACCACCCTATTTGCCGAAAGAGAATAAAAATCTTCAGATTCCTTCTTTGTTTTTAACCCCCATTTCTGTCACACTTCATGAAAATACACCCTTAAAAAGGGCGCTGAGCGAAGTGGGACGTCAGGCTGGCGTGGGTATGGGCCTCAGTCAGGACATCAACCAACAACAGATCGGTATTACTTATTCAGTCCACCGTACTCCTTGTATCGATGTTCTCAAAGACTTATGCCTCTTAACAAATCTTCGCTTTCAAATACATGGGAATCGGGTTCTGATTGAGCCAGATACACCTTATCTTTCGACCTACAACGTACAGTTTTTGAACCAAATTCGAAAAAGCGAGAATAGGATTTCTATTTCTACCGATGTCTTTTCCCCTCTTGAAAACCAAGGGCGAATGGAAAATGGTTCTGATAGTGTTTTGATTAATCAAAGTCTAATTGATTTTTGGACGGAACTTGAGGGAAATCTTAAACTTATACTTCCCTCTCACAGGCAAAATCATGAGGTGACAAATCCCTCATATACCATTCACCGTCAAGCCGGGCTCATTTCAATTTTAGGCACAACTCAACAACATGAACAAATAAAAACCTATCTCAAAAAGCTTCAGGAGGCCAGTTCAACCCAAGTCATTATTGAAGCAAAAATCATTGAAGTGACCTTACATAATGAATTCAAAAGTGGCATTAATTGGAGCCAGCTCGGCGGGGACGTTCATTTTAGAGCCCCTCTTGGGTCTCTTGGGAGGCCTTACTCATTTGACCATCAACATCATCACACGACAGACCACATCACCTTTGCTGTGGAGCATGAGAAATTCTCTGCCGTTTTAAATCTTGTTAAAAAATTTGGCACTATTCGTACCCTTTCAAATCCACGCTTAACAGTGATGAATAATCAACCTGCCATGCTCAAAGTCGCAACCAATGAGGTCTTTTTCCATCTTGAGTTTGAAAGATATTTCCAAGCAGAAGGAAAACCTGACATTGAGAATATTTCCAGTGACGCCCTGACGGTCCCAATCGGTCTTGTCATGGTTGTTCAACCCTCCGTCAATACGGAGACAGGAGAAATTACGATGACCTTAAGGCCTACTCTTTCTCGCGTTCAAAAGGAAGTTGAAGATCCGGCTGTCGCCATCAAATCTCATCAAAGAGTTAAATCAACCATTCCCGTTGTCCAAGTGCGTGAACTCGACTCCGTTTTAAAAATGAAGTCTGGGCAAATCATGGTGATGGGAGGGTTAATGGAAGATCATGCGAATTACGCAAGCACTTCCATCCCTGGTGCAGATGAAATCCCTCTATTGGGTGAACTGGCGCGAGGTAAAGACGATGATCAAAATACGACAGAACTTGTGATTTTCTTAACTGCCCATATTGTTGAAGATCCCTTCATCATGGATGCAGATAAAAGATTATATAATTACTACACGGAAGACCCTAGACCCTTGAACTTTTGTAAATGAAATGTAAGATGCAGGGACAATACCTGAAAGGAAGATGACCGATGAAGTATAAACCCTACTTTTTGCGAATGAGTATAAGCTTTATAGCTGTTATCGTTATAAGTTTTCTATTCGGCTCAAGTCTAAAAACAATCTTTTTAAGCAATCCCTATTTAAATTCCTTCATCATCGTCCTGACTTTAGGGGGTGCACTTTATGCGTTTTATCAGTTGCTCAGGCTTAAAAAAGACTGTGAGGTTCTTGACGATTTAAAACAAGGCCAATGGAGTTTTTCATTACTCCCTAACTGTCATTTTTTGGACCCTCTTGTTTCTTTTGCATCCAAAAAGGAGTTGGGCAGCGACCCTATATTGGCACGGGGAATTTCTGACTCAATTGCTGACCGCCTTGAGAACGAGCGTGTTTTTCCTCGCTATTTAATCGGCCTACTTGTCTTTCTGGGGCTTTTAGGAACCTTTTGGGGACTATCGCAAACGATTACGTCCATTGCCCATTTAGTCAAAACCATGCCGTTAGATGTTCAGGGTTCTACTGACTTTTTTAATATCATGAAAGAAAGCCTGCATAGCCCCTTGGCAGGAATGGGAACCGCCTTTAGCTCCTCTCTCTTTGGTCTTGGAGGATCTTTGCTTGTAGGATTTTTAGAACTCCAAGTCGGCCATGCTTATGGGCGATTTTTTAATGATGTTGACCTTTATCTGACTCAACAAACATATAACCATTCTAAGGTTTCTCCAGCCTCAGCTGCCCCTCTAAGCTATATCCAAGCCCTTCTGACACAGAATGTCGATAGCATCGACAAACTCACAACTTCCCTCGAAAAAACCGATAAAAATGAGAAAAACAAAGAAGTGACTATTACAAAATTATACGATTCTCTAGAGATCATTGGTGAGCAAAATAAAACCCTTCAAGGTCTGATGATGAAAATAGCGCAGCACCAAGTTGAATTGCAGAAGTCTCTCTCTTCATTGTCAACACAAACCAACACTGAAAGTTTACAAAGTCTTCGAAACATTGAACAAGCACTTAGTCATTCTCTTCAACATCAACAAAAAGATCGTGAAGAGCTTTTGAAACAGCTTCGAGAAGACATGCGCCTTATTGCTAAAACCATTGGCGGATTAGAGGATAAGCGCAAAGCAAGCTAAGCTTTTAATCGTCATTTTAAAAGTCACTTGAATCCATCATAAAAAGACAGTTGTTCGGATAACCAAGGGTAATGTTTTTCTTACGAAAAACAAACCATTTACTTTCCAAGAATAACAACTATTGGGTCGGACAATCTCTCCCCTCAAGTCATCAACTATGTTGTGAAAATTAAAAATCCTCATGAAGAGTCTTATCCTTTCTTCCACCTCGTCCTCTCTGCTCTCTCACATTGTCATCCCCGTGAAAACGGGGATCCATGTTTCAGCTTTTTCCTGGATTCTCGCTTTCGCGGGAATGACACCAGAGAGATGGTAGCCTGTCCCCTCAGTGTCCTTGGAAAGAAGACCTTGCCTTGGCACAAGCCAATGGCTTTAGATTTTTTTGTCCGAGGATCCCTTTCAGTTTAACTTCTTCTTTCCACCAATGGTAACCCAGGTTTTCCTTCTTCAGCTTTTATTGACTTGAAACAACATATAAGCACACCTTTTCCCTTGGCGCAGGGCTTTTTGTTCATACCTTGTTGCAGGCCAACCTTCAGGTCTCTCCGTCCATGTTTCAGGATCAAAGGAAGCCGGACCTTCTTTCAACTGAAGCTGAGGATGATTGTAAAGAACCTCTTGAATTTGCTCAACATAGGAAACATCATCACTCGCTACATGTAAAAACGCCCCATTCTTCATCCGAGGAAGAAGCTGGTCCATAAAGCTTTTTGTAATCAAACGCCTGTTATGATGACGCTTTTTGGGCCAAGGGTCTGGAAATAGAATAAAGACACGATCAAAACAGTGAAGCGAAATTTTCTCAAGTAAATAACGAACATCTTCATGCCAAATTCGAACCCGATTGTAGTCTTCTGGCAACAAATGACCTACCAATTGAGCAACACCATTAATAAAAGGTTCTGCACCAATAATTCCTATATGGGAATGTTGAGCAAGCTGCTCAAGTAAGTGTTCACCTCCACCAAAGCCAATTTCAAGCCATAACTCTTGAGGTTCATTTTCAAAGGGGCGCTCCACGGATTTGAGAGCCAAAAGGGGAAGAATGTCTTCATAGGCTTGATGAGACTGAGCCCTTAATTTCCGTGCTTTTCTCCGCCCAAAGGAAGGCTTGATCTTTGTCGTATACATAAAAATACCAACGTTTCTATTATAAAAGTGCTCTTTTTAATTCCTCAACCAAGTCAAGCTTTTCCCATGAAAAACCACCATCAGCCTCAGATTCACGACCAAAGTGGCCATAAGCTGCGGTCCTCAGAAAAATAGGTTGGCGAAGTTTCAATCTTTCAATGATCGCAAAGGGACGCAAATCAACCAGTTCTCTTATCACATCTGCAAGCTTCTCATCAGAAACAAGGCCTGTTCGATGGGTATTGATATAAAACGAAGTGGGATCTGCTCGTCCAATCGCATAAGAAATTTGTATCGTACACCGTCTCGCTAAACCTGCTTTTACGATATTTTTAGCGATATATCTTGCTATATAACTTGCAGATCGATCTACCTTTGTTGCATCCTTTCCTGAAAATGCGCCCCCACCATGAGGAGCCATACCTCCATATGTATCTACAATAATCTTGCGTCCCGTTAACCCAACATCACTCTCAGGCCCCCCCGCAATAAACTCACCTAGGGGATTCACAAAAAAATTGTCTTCACCGCAAAACCATCCCTCAGGGATAACTTGATCAACATAGGGTCTCAAAATGCCTCTGAGCTCCTCTGTTGTCACATCTTCTTTATGTTGAAGGGATAAAACAATGGCGCTGGCTCCTGTTGGCTCATGCCTATCATTATACTTTATGGAAAACTGGCACTTCCCATCAGGACCCAACTGAGGTAACAACCCTTTCTTTCTATCTTGTCCAATGAGCCTTAAGAGCGTTTGAGAGAAATAGAGGGGACTCGGCATAAGCGCCTCATTTTCATCAGCTGCATAGCCAAACATAAGCCCCTGATCTCCAGCACCCTGAAACTTCTCGACACCTTTGGCAATCGCAGCTGCTTGCTCCTGTAAATTGATTTCTGTCGAAAGCGTGCGCCAATCAAATCCCGCCGATTCGTATCCAATATCTCGCACGCAACGACGGACAATTTCATCAATATGCTTCCCTGAAATGAGCGCGGTACTTTTGACTTCACCAAACACGTAGACACGTCCTGGGATTACAACGGTTTCTAAAGCCGTATGGGCATGTGGATCTTGTTTTAGATAGATATCCAAAATTCCGTCTGAAATTTGATCACAAACTTTATCGGGGTGACCTTCTGTCACCGACTCACTGGTAAAAATAAAATTAGTCATGAAAACGTCCTATAATAAAATTTAAAAGATAAGCCAACATAAAAGTTAACAGTATAAGTGTAAGGGTTATCCAGTCACCCCATTGTGCATAGAAAGGTACTTTATAGGTTGGATGGGGCAAGACGACATCAAGAACATCTTGTTTTCCAAAGCCAACAACCCCAACCTTTTGACCATACCCATCAAAAACGGCTGAAATTCCTGTATTTGCAGCTCTTACAATGGGAGTCCCCTCTTCGATAGCACGAAAACGAGTCATCTCCAAGTGTTGATACGGACCTGATGTATTTCCATACCATCCATCATTCGTGACATTAATAATCCAACCGGGGCGAGACTGCTCTTTATTCACGATAGCGTTGGGAAAAATAACTTCATAACAAACAACTCCACTAAATGGCAGAAAGCCTTCTGGCAAACCAATAGTCTGAGGTCCAGATCCAGATGAGAAGTCAACAGTTCCTGCCGTCACTTTTTTAATGGTCCCTTTACCCAAAAGTCCATCCAATTCAGAGCGGAAAGGCACGTATTCACCAAAAGGCACAAGATGAGACTTATCATAAGACGTAAGAATCTGCCCCTGATCATTGATGACAATAAGACTATTCCAAAGCTGCACCGGTGTTTCACCAAGTGGCGTTCGACGCAGGCCTCCTGTGAACAACAGAGCGCTTTTTGGAAGAACGTCAGCTATTCTCATACAAAGGGCAGGTTCTTGTTCCAAAAAGAAAGAAACAGCCGTCTCCGGCCAAATTACGGCCTTTAAGGGTAGAGAAGAAGGATTCGCCGTCATTTCTAAAAGGGTCTTTAGATTCCCGGCTTGCCTCACAGGGTCCCACTTAAAAGTTTGAGAAATATTCGGTTGAACAATGCGTATTGCTAGTGACGGGGCATTTATTTCATCGGGATGGGAGAGGCGACTTTTACCCCAAATCCAAGCACCTAAAATAATGATGCAAAGAAAAATGGCTGTATTTCGTTCAGCAGCCTTTCGACTGATTACATAACATATTGAAACACTTACTAAAATAGCAAAAATGCTTAAGCCATATATACCTATTACTGATACAAGTTGACTGAGTTCTAAACTAAAGCCCCAAGAATAGCCTAAAAGATTCCAAGGGAATCCTGTGAAAATATGCCCACGAACCCATTCTATAGTGACCCAAATTGCTGCAAAAGCAAAAGCTCGACTCACCCCTTGAAATGGCCACAATTTGGTTAAGCTAAAAGTTAAACCTGTAAAAAGTGCAAGTATAGAGGGTATACCAAAAAGGGCAAAAGGAATCAGCCACCAAAACGCGTCGAGATCAACCAACAAGGCAAATGAAATCCAGTAAAGACCGGCTGTGAAATGTCCTAGACCAAACCACCAACCTAGATAAAAGAGTTCTCGATAAGCGATCTTGTTTTCAATATTGACTTCAAGCATATACCAGATGCAACTCAGCGAGAGCAACAAGGCTGGGAAAAGAAATACAGGCGCGAAAGCCAGGGCACCGATCGCACCTAAAAAAAAGCTCAAACTTCTTTGATTCCATGGCTTAAGAAGGAGTGGAGGAAAGTCCATGAATACCTATACGTTTAATTCGTCTTGTGTCCACTTCTAAAATTTCAAATTCAAGCCCAGATGGATGTTGAATAAGCTCACCTTTTTGAGGAATGCGATCGGTCAAATGAAGAACCAACCCTCCGATGGTATCAATGTCTTCTTCTTGCTCTTCCTCAGTTCTAAACGACCCTATCTTATCTTCCAGATCCTCAATGTCCATTCTTGCATCAACAATACATATACCATCTGGTTTTTTGAAAAAAAGAAGAGGATCTGTCATTTGAGCAACATCTTGGATATCACCAACGATTTCCTCAACAAGGTCACTCATCGTGACGATTCCATCAACACCTCCATATTCATCAACAACAACCGCTATTTTTTCACCTGTCGATCTCATTTTTATCAACAAATCCAAAATGCGCATGGATGGTGAAATAAAGTCAATTTTATGAATATGCTTCTGAAGCTTAAACCCCTTTTCTGAAACATCTAGAAAATCAGGCAAATAAATATATCCCAAAATATCATCCAAGGTTTGCCGAAAGACAGGGACACGCATAAATTTATGCACTTTGACTATTTCTTTGATCTCTGCATAAGAACTATTATGAGGAATACCTATGACTTCAGCTCGTGGTATCATGAGATCAATAGCTGTTAAATCGCGAAGCTTCAGAATATTTGTCAACATCTCCCGCTCATCACGAGCCAAAGACGAATCTTCTACCTCTTCTTCTTCAATAAGCTCTTCAAGGGTTTCACGTAATGAGCCTTCGCTTTCTCTTTTCCTAAAAAAGGAAAAAAATGTCGTCTTCCAGTCTTTCATTGATCCTCATAGGGGTTTTTAATATTAAGATTTTTTAATATCTCAATTTCCAATTTTTCCATTTGCTCCGCATCATCCTCTTCTTCGTGATCATACCCTAAAAGATGCAAAAATCCATGAACAATCAAATGCAGAACATGATGAAGGGGCATAATATCAGATCTCTCGGCTTCTTGCATTACTGTTTCATAGGCAAGAATAACATCCCCAAGTTCATCGCCTTGGTCGGAACAAAAAGACAAGACATTCGTTGGTTTATCTTGATGGCGAAAGGTTTTATTCAATCGTTGCACCTCTTCATCACTTGAGAAGACAACACTCATTTCTTGATTAGCAAAATCTTGCTTTAATAGATTCGACGACATCTCAAGGGCCATATCGATGTTAACCTCTAAATCCGGAAATGCTCTTTCCCAGGAAGGATCCAAATAGATCAAATTAGTTCTTGGTTTTTTTGAGATCATACGCTTTAACAATTCGGGACACGAGAGGATGGCGAACTACGTCTTTTTCTGTAAAATGTGTAAATCCAATGCCCCGAGTCCCATTCAAGGTTTCAAGAGCATCTCTGAGACCGGAAGGAACTCCCTTGGGAAGATCGACTTGACTGAGATCACCTGTGACAATCATATGCGAATTGTTTCCCAAACGTGTTAAGAACATTTTCATCTGAACTTCTGTTGTGTTTTGTGCTTCATCGAGAATAATCACCGAATCAGAAAGTGTTCGTCCACGCATAAACGCAAGAGGAGCAACCTCGATTTCACCCAAGGCAATTTTCTTCGTCACTTGCTCAAGAGGCAGCATATCATGAAGCGCATCATAAAGGGGACGAAGATAGGGGTCGACTTTTTCCCGAATATCTCCCGGCAAGAAACCCAAACGCTCACCAGCTTCAACCGCAGGACGTGACAGAATAAGTCTATCTATACGACCCGCCATCATCATTTCTACACCAAAAGCCACCGCAAGGTATGTCTTTCCCGTACCCGCAGGACCTTCCGCAAAAACAAGTTCATTTTCTTTTAGGGACTCAATGTAGGCCGCTTGTTGCTTAGAACGAGCTGCAATCACACGCCGCTTTGTGCTTAAGAAAGACTCCTCATACGGTTCATGATCACTGGATTGCCGAATGGCTTCCATGACATCTGTTGCATCAACTGGCTTACCTTCTTCAAGACGTAGATACAATGCTGACAAAGCTCTTCCAGCAATACGCGTACTTTCTTCTTCTCCCTGAATCACAACTTGATTTCCGCGCGTCGTAATAATCACTGAAAGTTCTTTTTCAAGAATTTTCAGATGACTTTCTTGACTTCCAAAAAGCTCAATCAGAAGTATATTATTATCAAACTCAAGGTAAGTGGTTGATTGCTTAGAGAGAGAGGCCATGGTTTTTATTATGGTAGTTCATAAGAGCATTATAGCTTAAAATCGGCTCGTTTTGAAGAAAGAATTGAAAATCATGACGCATATAAGAAAATCATCTCTAAATTCTACAGTTTTGTTGGTATTCGCTGTGGGTTGCAGCGTTGGTTTATTCCTTTATCCCACCCTTTATGAGGGTTGGCGGTCTGCATCTCTGGAAAATCCATCCATTGAAGTTTGCTTTAGTCCTGAAGGACAATGCATTAATGGCATCATTTCAGCAATTGATCAGGCCAAAAAATCAATCTTTGTAATGGCCTATTCTTTTACATCTCCGCATATTACAGAAGCACTGCTGAAAGCCCACGAACGTGGGGTTAGAATTCAGATGTTGATTGATAAGTCTCAGATCAACAATAAATATTCTCCTCTTGCCCGACTTCACCAAGAAGGAATCTCTATTTACATCGATCCTGCAAAAGGAATCGCCCATAACAAGGTCATGATTATTGATGATCGCTTTGTTTTAACCGGTTCATACAATTGGACGAATGTAGCAAATGCGCGCAATGCAGAAAACATTCTCTCGATTGATGATTCATCTTTAGCCAAAATTTATCATCAAAATTGGGAGCAACGGGCTAAGAAAGCGAAGAAGCTATCGCTATGAAGTGAATTAATCATATTGAAACATACAGCGTCTGTATTTCTTTCTTTGCTTTTTCAAACTTTTCCCTTAAAAGAAAGAGATGAATATTACAGAAGATCAGTTTCGCAAAACCCTTGGACTCTTTCCAACAGGTGTAACGGTTGCAACGACCTCTAAAGAGCTAGGCCACTCTACAGGCATTACCATTAGCTCCTTTACGTCTGTATCATTGGACCCTCCCCAAGTGTTATTTTGCTTGTCAAAAAAATCCAAGAAAATGGCTGCATTTGAAGCCGCCCGTCATTTTGCTATTAATATTTTAAAGGTGGACCAATCACACCTGTCCGATGGTTTCGCAACAAGAGGGCCCTTGGATCAGGAAACAATCACATCCCACGATCACCCTGAAACAGGTTGCTTATTGATTTCTGATGCTCTTGGCCATGTCATTTGTGAAAAGAAAGCCATGTATGATGGCGGTGATCATTATATCATTTTAGGAGGCGTCATCGATCTGACAGCTAATCCTAATGAGCGACCTCTCATCCGGCATAAAGGACGGTATTTAACCGTTCAGCCTCATCAAGACGATTCCCTTAAAGAACATCTTGCGTAACATGTCAGACGAGTTAAAAAAACTAATCAAAGATATCAACTCTCCCGCAGAGTGGGTTGCTCTTCGTAAAGTAAAAGAAACCACCCAGTTTCTGGTTGCGCGAAATGGACAATTTGAGAGTTGCTCTACAAACCTTGATGAAGGGTATATGGTCGAAGTTCTTTGTGAAGGTCAGTTTGCTTATGTAGCTGCCTCGGACCAATCGCGTGAAGCCATACAAAGAGCCTGTGATCAAGCCGTTTTTCTTGCAAAGTCCATGGCTCCATGGAAATTATATTCCTTTACGAAGGATGTCAGAAATATCTATTCAGGCGAATATCAAACGCCCACACACACACCTTTATCATCACTTGCCAAAGACGAAGCTATTCACCTTCTCATGAAGGCAACAAAGGAAATGAAGGTTTCCGAAAAGATCGTAAACACATCTGGATATATTGTTCTCGTGGAAAAAGAATCCCATATCTTCACCTCAACCGGTGCCGATATCTATCAACATACGTCTCAGGTTCTTTCAGATTTAGAAGCCGTTGCTCAAGAAGGGTCACAAATCCAAACTAGATCAACAGGACTTCCCTGCTATCAAGGCGGGCTTGAGCTTATCGACCCCGTCCTCTTGGAAGAGGAAGCCCAACGTGTTGCGAGAGAAGCCATTGAGCTTTTGACCGCCGAACCTTGTCCAACAGGCCTCTATGACCTCGTTTTAGCCCCCGATCAATTATACCTTCAACTTCACGAATCGATCGGACATCCTTTGGAAATTGATCGCATCCTTGGAGATGAACGAAATTATGCAGGCTGGAGTTTCGTCAACCTATCAGATTTTGGAACCTTACAATATGGATCTCCTCTCTTAAACGTCGTTTTTGACCCTACCATTCCTAATGAACTTGCCACCTATGGATATGATGATACAGGTTTAAAGGCTACGAAAGAGTACCTCATAAAAGATGGACTTTTGGTGCGAGGACTGGGTGGGAGTGAAAGTCAAAAGAGATCCGGCGTGCCAGGCGTTGCCTGTACACGGGCAAGCTCATGGAATCGACCACCCATTGATCGCATGGCCAATGTCAATATTGAACCAGGATCATCTTCTTTTGAAGATATGATTTCAGGAGTTGAAAAAGGCATTTTTATGCAAACCAACAAATCATGGTCTATTGATGATTATCGCCGCAAGTTCCAGTTTGGCTGTGAGTACGCAACACTCATCGAAAATGGAAAGCTTACGAAGCCCCTAAGAAATCCAAACTATAGGGGAACCACAACTGACTTTTGGAAGAATCTCAAAAAGGTTGGAGATCCATCCACTTTTAATGTTACCGGTTCTCCTATGTGCGGAAAAGGCGAACCTAATCAGGGCGTTACAGTCGGACATGCAGTGCCCATGTGTTTATTTGAAAATGTCGAAGTGTTTGGTAGTGAGTCATGACAATAGAAGTAAGATCTCAACACAAACATAACTTCCAAAGTTTAGGGGAAGAACTGATCAAAAATCTTCGTTCGGAAGAATGCTTGACCCTTTCCTATTCAGGGGAAGAATCACTTTTTGTGCGCATCAACCAAGCAAAAGTGCGCCAGGTTTCTGAAATCACTCAAGCTTCCCTCACCATGAAGTTCATCTCCAACAACCGCCAGATTGAATCCAAGATATCACTGACGGGTAACCCTCAAACCGATCGTGAACAGGCCCTTAAAGTACTTAGTGGATGTCGCAAGGATTGTTCAGTTTTACCCGAAGATCCCTATGTCGTCCTCCCTGAGCCCGGAAAAAGCAGTGAAGAAAACCATTTTGGTGAACTCCTCAAGGAAGAACTAATCGGTGAAAAACTTCTGGAACCGGCTCAGGGTCTTGACCTTGCAGGAATCTTTACGTCGGGCGTTCTCATGAGAGGACAAATGAACTCTGAAGGTCAATTCCATTGGTTTACAACCGATACTTTCTATTTTGATTATTCTCTTTATACTCCTTCTCAAAAGGCCATTAAGGCCACCTATGCCGGTTCAAAATGGAATGATCATGACTATTGTAACAACCTTGATCTTGCTTCGAGGCAACTCAAGGTTTGTGAAAAAACTCCTCTTAAAATTGAACGAGGCAAATATAGGGTCTATTTAGCTCCCCACGCCACTTCTGAGCTCGTTGACCTGCTCTCCTGGGGAGGATTCAGCGGCGCTGCCATGAAGCAAGGGCATTCATGCCTTAAAAAGGCATTTGAGGGTCAAGCTGAATTGTCTTCTCTCGTCTCTCTTTATGAAGACTTTACCCAGGGTGTAACACCGCGTTTTAATGAATTTGGCGACATTGCTCCTCAATCCCTTTCTTTAATTCATCAAGGAAAGCTTCAATCACTTCTTGTCAATCGACGCACTGCCAAAGAATATGAACTTGAGCCCAATGGTGCGAATGAATCGGAAATGGCTCGTTCCGTCTCTCTTTCACCAGGAAAACTCAAGGAAAATGAAATCTTATCCCAATTAGGCACGGGACTTTATATTTCAAACCTTCATTATTTAAACTATAGCGATCGCCAGGAAGGACGCATTACTGGGATGACCCGATATGGTTGTTTCTGGGTTGAAAATGGTGAAATTGTTGGACCTATTGAAGATATGCGGTTCGATGAATCACTCTATCATTTCTTTGGAAAAGGCCTTGAAGACCTAACGGACAAGGTATCTCTGATCCCTTCCACTCACACTTATAGAGAGCGGAGCCTCGGGGGCGTCACTGTTCCAGGACTGCTGGTAAATGATTTTTCTTTGACTTATTAGAATACTAAAAAATCAATCACTACTTCCTCGGGAAGGACAGGTTCATAAAGGCTCTAAAATGTCAGAGCTTTTTCAATCTTTCTTGACTGTTGTTCAACCATAAAACCCTCTGTCTGTAGGTCTTCGCAGATATTCTTGATGTGTTCCGGGCCCCGTGTTTCCACAACAATATCAAGTTCTGTCATTTTAATAGGGATCTCATGAAGGAGTCGCTGGTGTTTCACTTCAAGGATATTTCCTTGATGCTGAGCAATAATCGCAGCTACTCGCTCTAAGGTCCCAGGGATATCTTCCACTTCAATATGAAAATAAACAAGTCGACCGTCGCGGATTTGCCCACGGATGAGAATGGAAGAGACCAAACGTGGATCGATATTTCCTCCTGACACAACCAACCCAACTTTCTTACCTTTCAATAAGAATGGGTATTGTAACAAAGCCGAAAGACCAACGGCTCCAGCTCCTTCAACAATAAGATGTTGTTGGCTCATAAAAAGATTCACTGCATGCTCAACCAACTCCTCTTTAACAATCAAAATATCTTTTAGAGATGATTTGAGTATCATTTCAGGAATCACACCCGACTTTTTAACCGCAATTCCTTCCGCAAGCGTCATCCCTCCAGCTCTTTGCTCTTGCTTTCCATATAATACTTCAGCCATGGAGGCATATCCTTCAACCTCAACGCCATAAATCTCAACGGCAGGGTTTAGATGTTTGGCCGCAATGGCAACACCCGAACAAAGTCCTCCTCCCCCCAAAGGAATCAGAATCACATCCAAATCGGGACAGCTCTCAAGCATTTCAAGACCGATTGTTCCTTGCCCTGCAATCACATGAGGATCATCATAAGGAGAAACAAACGTTAGATTTTCTTCTGTAATGAGGGCTTGAGCGACATGATATGCATCATTCAGCGTATCACCCGCCAGAATGACACGTGCGCCCCATTTTTCCGTACTTCCTACTTTGGTCGGCGGTGTTGCACTTGGCATGACAATGGTTGCAGGTATATTAAGTTTTTGGGCATGAAAAGCGACAGCTTGTCCATGATTGCCAGCTGATACGGCTATAACACCTCTTTTTAATGTCTCATGAGAAAGAGATTTGAGTTTGATATAAGCTCCTCTCTCTTTAAAAGAGCCTGTTTCTTGTAGGTTCTCAAGCTTTAAAAAAAGATCGACTCCACATAAATGAGAGAGAGCGGGTGAATAAAATGTAGGAGTTGCAGCAATGACGTTTTTGAGCTGATCTCTTGCTTTAAGAATGTCTTCAATGGTCACAGGAATCATAGTTATGGTACCATGACTGTAAAATTACCCGGCTCGTCGACAAAGATAACGCCACCCCAGGCACACATGGTGATAGATGTCTGGTCAAGTGCAGGGCCTTCTGTTGCAATCACGGTAAACGCTTCAGATATCCATGGAGAATCAATAACTGGAACACAAGGCATGGGCGTTAAAACGCCCATGGCGGCATCTGTGGCTGCCTCAACCTCAGGATTGGACAAAGTTGTACACATCCCAAAAGTCATTATATTCACGAGGGAAATCATGTCTGTAATATTACCCATGAGCATAATTTCGGCAAAAACTGTTCGATCTGGCAATACGTTTAACGGTGTCGGTGTAACCCCAAAAGGACATTGGATTAGGGACAGCTCTCCAACGACGGCAAGGGTCATTCGTACAGCCCTCTTGATGTTGAATTCCCTTTTCGATCAAATATTTGAGGTTTTCTCACGAGGCGTCCTTGATCAAAGATAAGAATTTGTTTAATGACACCATCTTCATAATAGGTTCTAAACTCACCCTCTCGCTTTCCTTGAATAAACATCCCTGTTTCTAACAGGGCTCCGCTTGGAAAGTAAGATATTGAAGGACCATCCAAAACACCTTGGCTGTAATGAAGAACGCGGATGATATGTCCATAGTTATCATAAGCGATGGACGTTCCGTGTTTTTTTCCATTGTCATATTGGATACGAGCTTTCATGATTCCTGAATCATCATAAAAGACTGCCTCGCCATGCTGCTTTCCTTGATAAAAGTGGGTATGCATAAACGTGCGTCCATTTTTATAAAACTCAGCCAGTCCATGTGGCTTTCCACTGTAGTATCTAATCTTCTCTTTCAATTGTTGAGAGGAATCATAGCGCCTCGCTTCACCATGAAGAACACCCTCTTGGTAAGGCAAATGGGACTTGATATTTTGATCATCATCATAATGCTCCATCACACCGTAGAGCTTCCCATCTATCTTTTCTCCATAGAATTTTTTTTGAGCACTTAGCTGAGGTTCTTGTGCGACCGTAAGGTGTTGGCCGATTTGCTCAGCTTTTAAAATTTCTTCTTCTACTTCTTCGGTCATGTTCTATCCATTCAATAATATCATTGCGCCTGTTACTTCAACGGTTGCCCCTTCCATCGTAACTGTTCCTCCTCCTGATAATTCAAGGGCTCCTCCTCCCGTTACGGCCGTATCTCCACCTCCCGTGACTTCAAGTGCTCCACCCGCCGTAATGGTGACGTCGCCCCCTCCGGTCAATTCATAAGCTCCTCCAACTGTCTCCGTAATATCTCCAGCAGAGCTTACTGTAATATCACCACCAGATTGAATATTCATATCTCCTCCTGATGAAAGGGTAGCGGCACCAGTTGCTTGATAAGAAAGGTCTCCACCTGCAGTTTCTGAGATATTAGAAGAGGCTTTTGAGGTGATACTCCCCTGGCTGGTTGTCAGAGAGATACCATTGTCGGCATTCACCTCGAAATTACCTGTACATTTAAAAGAAATATCTCCAGTCACATCAAACTTAACATCTCCTTTTGAACAGGTCACGCTGATATTACCTTCATCCAATTTAATGGTATAATCTCCCTTTTTAATTTCAAGAGATTTATTTCCATTCTCAAGCGTTAGTGAATCATTGCTTGTTTCGCTACTTCGCTCTTCTCCTTCTTCAGGTTTGGATTGAAGTGTAATGGTCCGATTTCCCCCAACAATCGTAATATCTTGGTTGTTTTGCACATCAATTTTAAAATCTTTTTGTGCATGAATATAAATTTCCTCTGAGTCTTTTTTATCTTCAAATCGGAATTCGTTATACCCAGGGGTTCCTTCTCCTTCCGACTTACTGGTTTGTGATTTAATCGTCGATTTAGTGGGATTATCAGGTAAATAAGGCGGTTTATTTTCACCGTTATAAACAGATCCAATAATCAATGGTTTATCAGGATCCCCATCAATAAATGATACAACAACTTCATGACCAATACGTGGGGTAAACAATGTTCCCCAATTTTGTCCGCTCCATAAGGTTGCCACACGAATCCAACAAGACGTCGATTCATCAGTTTTGTCCGAAGGATCCCAATAAAACTTTACCTTAATACGGCCATATTCTTCTGTATAAATTTCTTCGCCTTCTTTACCTGTAACCTTTGCCGTCTGCGTACTATATATCCGAGGTTTGGGCGTTATCTGAGCTGGTTTGAAAGGAACAGATACAGGAAACCCACGGTACATATTTTTATAAATTGGGCCAGGTTCTCCATCAGGTACAACCTGTGCTTCATGAATAACTTCATAAAGAACATAAGTTTGATTGGCATCCTCTCGGGGATGTTTTTTCAAAGAAAATTTATTACCGGCCAAGAAAAAAGGAACCGTTGAGACACCTTCAACCATTTTTTGGGGGAGATCTTCTGCTTGTAATTTTATTTTTACAAGACTATCTCCTTGTTCTTTTTCTGTATAAATCTGGCGATAGGAGGTAATATCGCCACCTTTTGCATCCTCTGGTCCAGAAGCGGATGCCTTTAAGTCGGACGTTGGTTTCAAATAGTTATAACTTTGGAAGGTGTTACTTTTGGGCACAATTCTTTGTGAAATAAAGCAAGAACTGACCGTAACCATGAAGGGTTGTTCTGGTGCTGAGTCATGAAAATCAACAGATGACGCATTAGAACAGGTTTCATGTCCGTCCGGAGTATCTGCAAGAACAAGCGTATGACCTTCTTCATCTTGTTGAAAATAGTAATAAATTCCTTCTTCTTCCATCAATCGAGAGATAAAATTTAAGTCTGTTTCATTGTATTGAACACAGAATTCTCGCTTATCTTGCCCTGCTGATTGGACTTGATCGGAAATTTTGATCTGGTTCTCTTCAAGTACTTTTTTGATGATATCCAGCGTGGATTCATTTTGAAAAATACGGCATTGTCCCGAGAAGTTTAAGAGCCACAGTTTTGGATAGACCTTCGCCCGATAGACGTTCCATTCGTTTAGATCTGTAAAGGGCGTATCATCTTGTCTAAATTCACCAATAATCCCATTAAATGACCTTGTTTCAGATCCAACAACAATTTTCACTGTAGCAGACGTTCCGATTAAACTATCAAACGCTAGATCATTACTCTCAGCTGTCATAACAAGAGTATATTCAAAAAGGTCCGAAAGCCTTTCCGCTGCTCTAAATTTGTTTATATTAAATGTGCCACCAGACGTTTCAACGCTTAAAAATACTGTGGCCTTTTCTGCTGCCATTAGGTTTCTCTTCCCCTGCTTGCAATGAGGGTGAACTTTTTATTCACTCTTTTATGAATTAATTTAAATTCACCCTCCTTATGGTGCAAGGAAATTTTAGCCCTAAGGTTTATTGATCACTTCTTCTGTCTTCTCCGGAAACTCAACAGCAGGAAGCTGAGCCCCAGGATTTTCTAGAATTCGAGCAACCATACGCGCTGTTTGTCGACCCAACTCCGTTTGATTAGGGCCTAAAGCAGCTAATGCACCTTGATCAACTAAATCAACATCACTGACAAATGCTGGAATGCCACAACTTTGAGCAGCTTTCGCAACACTTTTAAAAGCTGCTAGTGCTGTGTTGTCATTATTGACAAAGACGGCATCTGCTTTTCCACAAAGGCTTTGCGCAGCTGACATGACTTCACTTGTTTTTGAGGCTGATGCAGCGACAATGGAAATGCCTTGGTTCTTAGCCACCTCTTCCATAACTTTCAGAAGTTCAACAGAATTAGCTTCTCCAGGATTATACACCACACCCAGCGTTTTTAAGTTGGGATGTAATCTTTTAAAAAGCTCAAATTCCGGCTCGACGGGGATAAAGTTTGAAACACCTGTAACAAAACCCTCCGGTACTTCCAAATCTTTAACAAGCTTTGCGGAAATAGGATCGGTTACAGAACTAAAGACAATCGGAATTTTCATACCTTTTGTAGCTGACATCACTGCTTGTGCAGCTGTTGTCCCGATCGCTACAATAACATCGGGATGAGATGAGGCGAATTTTTGCCCTATTTGCGCAGCTAAGGCCGTATTTCCTTGCGCCGATTGATAGTCAACTTGAAGGTCTTGATATCCCAGTTTTTTAAACTCATCGAGAAGGCCATCTCGCGTAGCATTTAAAGCAGGGTGTTCAACGGTTTGTATAATGGAAATATTGAAAGATTTACTTTGTAGAGAGGAAAGAGAAATAAGTGAAAAAAAGAAAAAATATAGGATTGATGTTGCTATGTTCTTAAAAATATACATTTGAGGTTCCTTCTTTGATAAAAATTAATAAATTGAAATAGTTGATTTTTTTGAAAACGATGATGTCGATGCATGATTTTCTCCTTATGTTTCATGAGTCAAACAGTATTTTACAAGTTTTTATACAAAAAGGAAAGTATGATATGCATAAGTTTGTAAGTTTACATTATTTGAGATAAGAAAAAAATTTTTCAGCGAATTATCCAAGTTTTACACTCTTTATCTCTGAAGGTGACGTTAACAAAATGTTAGACAATATAAATCATAATATAATAATGAGGTATCCATTATATCAAAAAAGATCTGATAAATAACTCTTGCCACAACCAATCTCCTAACACACCCTTTCGTGTTCCGGAATTGATTATCACGGCGGACACTGCAAGAGAGGGATACACGCCAGAGGCCACTAAGCCACTGACTTCAACCCACACGGAGGTGACAATGTATCATATTTTATCCAAAAGCGATGAAAGCACCATCGGTATTCAGCTCAGACACTGGGTTGAGACAAAAGACTTGGCAACACTCATCCCTTATCTCAAAGATATTATTAAGCAAGATAATATGATTCGTGTCTTACTGGAACTTAAGGACTATAAAGGAACAACCTTTTCTGCCATTTTTAAAACGTTGCTATTCCTTTTCATAAATGGGACATACGTTGAAAAATTCGCAATTGTTACGGATGACGTAAGTGTTATAAAATGGTTGGAAACACTTGCATTTTTTTCCAAGCTGCAAATACGCTTTTATCCACTGACCTCTCTGGACCCCGCTTGGGAATGGATAAAAAAATAAATTTATTCTACTTGTTTCAATAGGTTATCAGCTTTGTCTTGCAAAACCTCATTGTCTAAATTAGATGAAAGTTTGTAATACAAAGTGCAATGCACCTATTGTTGGAGTTAATAAGTGACCTCAAAAACACTTGCCTTAGATACCGTATCCCGTCCTATTGAAGGGAATTACATCTCACGTGTTATAATTTCTTGTATGATTGGGAATGCCCTCGAGTGGTACGATTTTGCCCTTTATGGTTATTTTGCAACGACCATCGGACAGCTATTTTTCCCAGAGTTAAGTACATTCGCGTCCCTCATGGCAACTTTCGGCATCTTCGCTGCTGGCTTTATTATGCGTCCCCTTGGAGGCATTATTTTTGGCCATATCGGGGATAAAATAGGGCGAAAAAAAGCACTCCTGTGGTCTATTTATTTAATGGCTATCCCAACGACACTGATTGGTCTGCTTCCGACTTATGCACAAATTGGGTGGCTTGCGCCTCTCTTTCTAACCATGATTCGCCTGGCTCAAGGTTTATCTATGGGTGGCGAATTTACAGGATCCATGATTTTTGTTGTGGAACACGCTCAAAAAAATAATCGTGGCCTTTATGGCAGTTGGGTTGTCTTTAGCCTTCTTTTAGGAATTTTAGTGGGCTCGGGAATTGCGACTTTCACTTGTCATATACTCTCCCAAGAGCAACTTATGGATTGGGGATGGCGGATTCCATTTTTATTAAGCGTTGCAGGAGGGTTTGTCGGCACGATTATGAGACGAACCGTTCATGAACCAGAACAGTTTGCGAAAGCTAAAGCAAAACACAAGGAACACTCGACGCCAATCGTAGAACTCTTTCAAGATCATTTCAAAACAATCTTATTTGTCATCGGCATTGAATTAACGTTATCCGTAGGTTTTTATCTCATTGTAACCTTTATTAATAACTACCTTAAAGTACTGCTTGGGTTTGACATGGTTCAAAGTCTCATGTTGACAACCATAGGAATGGTTGCAATGGGCATTGTTATACCTATTGCGGGTTGGATTTCTGATAAAGTTGGACGAAAAGCTGTTTTAATTCCCAGCGCCCTTGCTTTTACTTTTTTTGCTTGCCCTCTTTTTACAGCCTTGGAAGGTGGCGTTACAAATGCTCTACTCGCTCAAATCTTCCTATCCATTTTTATGGGGGCTTTCTTCGCCCCCATTCCTGCAACCCTCGTGGAACTTTTCCCTTTGAAGGTCAGATATTCAGGTCTTTCCATCTCTCACAGTTTAAGTATGGCTATTTTTGGTGGAACCGCCCCTTTCGTTGCGACACTTCTTATTGAACACATGGAAATCAACGCTGCGCCGGCTCTCTATCTAAGCCTGGCGTCCTTCATCTCAGCGTTTTGTTTATTCTTTATGAAAGAAAGCTCTACGGAAGAGTTGAGATAAAGGCAAAGTCAGCACACTCATAACCGCATTGAGGAATGCCATTAACCGTCATATAGGGTTTACAATCACGGTTTGAGTCGCCACATGTGCCTGTTTCACAACTTCCTTCATCCGCATCACAGAAATAACATCCATCTCTCATGCAGACTTCGTAAAGCCGCCCCCACCTTTCAATCATATGCGGGGGAAGATTATAAGGCAATGCATGGCCTTGCACATCAAAGTTGACACGCTCGAGTCCATAGCGCTCCTTCAAGACACTTTTTTCGTATTCTTGAATTTCCCATTGAGTCGTATTGCGTAAGGTGACATCACAAATGTCATCGGCCTTAACAGACGTTAAGAAAAGGCACAAGCTCATTAAAGGTACAACATAGGTCATCTTCCCCTCCCTCTAGAGAAGTTAGAATGAGCCTGACATATTTTTGCACTCTTTTAAAGCCTTAAGTAAGAAGGTTCTTGACACTCCGGTTAAACCAAGATGTTCTAAGGTACAAAAGTATGGGAAAAATATATGTTTAAAGACCGATCACACCTTGAAAATATCATTAATAAGGCATGGGAAAATCGAGACTCACTCTCACCCACTACTACGGGAGAAATCCCTGAAGCTGTCCGTGAAATCCTCTTTGAACTAGATCGCGGAGAATTAAGGGTTGCTGAAAAAATAAATGTTCAATGGCAAACCCATGCATGGATCAAAAAAGCAATTATGCTATCCTTTCGTTTGAACAACTGCTTTTTGATGAACCATCATTACGCCCCCGCTTATGACAAAGTGCCCCTCAAATTTGAAGAGTGGGAAGAAGAGCAATTCAAAGAAGCAGGGTTCCGTATTGTTCCTGGTGCCATTGTGCGATTTGCCACGTACATTGCCCCTGGGACGGTCATTATGCCTTCGTTTATTAATATTGGGGCTTATGTTGATAGCGGAACAATGATTGATTCAGCAGTCCGCGTAGGGTCCTGTGCACAAATTGGTAAAAACTGCCATCTTTCCGATAACGTTGGCATAGGTGGTGTGCTCGAACCAGCCCAAGCCAATCCCGTCATTATCGAAGATAATTGCTTTATTGGCGCCTGCTCTGAAATCGTTGAAGGCGTATTCATTGGTGAGGGAAGTGTTCTAGGAGCGGGTGTTATTCTGACAGGCTCGACAAAAATTGTAGATCGCGAAACAGGAAGCATTTCTTATGGTATTATTCCTCCTTACTCGGTTGTTGTTTCAGGAACTCTTCCGGATAAAGATCCAAAAAAGCCAAGTCTTCAATGTGCTATCATCATTAAACACGTGGATGAAAAAACACGTTCCAAAACATCTATTAATGAGTTGCTTCGCTAATGAATCCGATTACCATCAGCCAAGAACTCATCCGTTGTCCCAGCATTACACCTCAGAATGATGGGGCTCTTGAAGTTGTCGAAAAATACCTTTCCCAACTCGGCTTTACCTGTGAGCGCCATGATTTCGAAGGCATCGTCAACCTTTACGCTTACAAGGGTTCAGGACATCCCCATCTGTGTTTTGCAGGCCATACGGATGTGGTTCCTTTAGGCGAATCCAAACTATGGACCTACGATCCCTTCCAAGGCATCATTGATAAGGGATTGCTTTGGGGACGCGGGGCTTGCGATATGAAATGTGCAATAGCCTGCTTTATCACGGCTGTTTCAGCATATCTGGATAAAAATCCGCTCCATGGGAAAATAAGCTTTTTGATCACGGGAGATGAGGAAAAGGACGCAGTCCACGGAACTCAATGTGTCCTCCCCATATTGGCAGAGCGCAAAGATATCCCCGATCTTTGTCTTATCGGAGAACCAACAGCATTGAAGACGGTCGGAGATACACTTAAAATCGGTCGTAGGGGAAGCATCACCGGATCACTCACGTGCTATGGGAAGCAAGGACATATTGCTTATCCCCAATATACAGATAATCCAATACCCCGGTTACTGGATACCCTCCAAGCATTGTATCATCATCGTTTTGACGAAGGGACTGATGTATTTGAACCCACACATCTTGAAATTACTTCTATTGACGTGGGAAATACAGCTTCTAACATTATCCCTCACAAAGCGGATGCAAGATTTGGCGTGCGCATTAATTCCCTCCAAAATGGTAAAGATCTGTGTCAAACCATCACTTCTCTTTGTGAGAAATCAGCCGGTAAGCATGAGCTTTCATTAACGGTTCATGGCGAGGCCTATCTCACCAAAGAACAACACTGGATCACACTGGTTCAACAGGCGGTTCAAGATGTCACAGGGCAAGCTCCCGCTATCAACACAACAGGAGCCACCACCGATGGCCGCTTTATCAGTGCTCACTGTCCCGTGATTGAATGTGGGATGAAAGAAGCCACCATGCACCAAATTGATGAACATGTGGCCGTGGAAGATATTGAAAAGCTGACAAGCCTTTATCTATCGATACTTACATCCTTTTACTTGCCAGCAAACGCGCCATCTGCTAGGGAAGAAGCATAAGATGAAGGAGCAAAGATGAGCTGGTTTACGACATTTGTGCGTCCAAAAATTAATGCCTTGATGCGAAAAAAGGAAATCCCGGATAACCTTTGGGATAAGTGTATGGCCTGTGAACAAATGATCTTTCATAAAGATCTTGTCTCTCATCAATATGTTTGTTTGCATTGCAACCATCATATGCGTCTTCCTGTCAAAGCACGCTTAGAAAACCTCTTTGACGACGGAAAATATAAGCTTGTTCCCATCCCTCCAGTTCAAATGGACCCCTTAAAGTTCAAAGACACCAAAAAATATACGGATCGCTTGAAAACCGCCCAATCAGCTAGTGAAGGTAATGATGCCATTTTGGTTGCAGAAGGCACCATTGGCGGCATGCCCACCGTCATTTCAGCTTTTGATTTTTCCTTTATTGGCGGATCCATGGGAATGGCCGTGGGTGAAGGCCTTGTGATCGGCGCCCAACGGGCTTGCGAACTAAAGGCAGCGTATATCACGATTCCCTCCTCAGGAGGGGCTCGAATGCAAGAGGGTATCCTGTCTCTGATGCAAATGCCCCGTTCAATTATTGGGGTTGAGCTTGTTAAAGAAGCCGGGCTTCCCTACATCACCCTTTTAACCAACCCCACAACTGGTGGCGTAGCGGCTTCCTTTGCCATGCTAGGTGATATTGCTATCGCAGAACCCAAAGCTATCATTGGCTTTACGGGTGCGCGCGTTCTTCAAGAAACCATTCGCCATGCTTTACCTGAAGGATTCCAAAGTGCTGAATTTCAGTTCGATCATGGTATGGTTGACATGGTCATACCTCGCCAAGAGATTCGTCAAAAGTTGATTGATATCTTAAGCATCTTGATGAGAAAAGCCCATTAGACGAGCTATACGGCCATGGAAATTTCTTTCCGAACTCATTGAAAATACTGAAACATCTTTACCTCACTACCTTGTGGAAGAACTCGGCTAGCAGGATCAGGTGAGGGGTCAAGGCAAAATATACTTTGTAACAAAAACTTTAAATAAAATGTCATCTCCGCGAAAGCGGAGATCCATCTATCTGATGTTTCTTGGATTCCCGCTTTCGCGCACTAGTGTCCGAGAAAAATTTATCCTTGAAAGGGGGGGCATGTAGCTGCCAAACTTATACCTCTCCCACAAGGGGAGAGGTGAAGGTATTACAGTCTTTTCAATGGGTAGGGCATGAGGATTGAATCTAAGTCTCTTGTCTTTTTTTATACCCCTAAGCCATTAGCTTTACTTGCCTTCCGTCTGTTTGCCAAGCTTTTTCCCGGACACTACTGTGCTTTCGCGGGAATGACAATGTGAGAGTAGAAATAAAACGCCCTAAATCTCAGCCCAATTATCCCCTACATCCGCTTCAACCACAAGAGGGACTGACAAAGACACAATCGTCTGCATTGTATTTACGATCAGAGATTTTGCAGATTCCACATCTTTAGCGCTGATTTCAAAAATCAATTCATCATGCACTTGAAGCAACATAGAAGCCTCAAGCCTTCGCTCTAGCAAAAGACGGTGCAACTTGATCATCGCCTTTTTAATAATATCTGCATTTCCCCCTTGAAGCGGGGCATTGATGGCTTGTCTTTCAGCAAATCCACGGCGATTGGGATCCCGACTATGGATATCGGGCACAAAGCACCTGCGACCCAGCAGGGTTGTCACATATCCCTTATCACGGGCTTCTTGCTTCATTCTTTCCATATAGGCCTGAATACCTGGATAAATCTTAAAATACGCCTGAATATGCTCAGCCGCACTTTCCCTGGAAATGCCCAATTGTCGCGCCAGCCCAAAAGGGCTGATCCCATAGATAATTCCAAAATTAATGGCCTTAGCTCGCCGCCTTAGCTCAGGCGTTATCATATTGAGAGGAACGCCAAAGACTTGGGAAGCCGTTTCCGCATGAATATCTTTCCCTTCTTTGAAAGCCTCTTGGAGAGTCGAAATATTGGCCATATGAGCGAGAAGTCGCAATTCAATCTGGGAATAATCCGCAGAGAGCAGCTTCATGCCTGGACTCGCTACAAAAGCCGAGCGAATCTTCTTACCCTCTTCCGTTCGAATGGGAATATTTTGCAAGTTGGGATCGGATGATGCTAACCGCCCCGTTGAGGTTGCCGCCATAGCATAGGAGGTATGGACACGCCCTGTTTTGGGATTGATTTGCTGGGGCAAGGTATCCGTGTAGGTACTTTTCAGCTTTGCGAGCTGGCGCCATTGAATGAGCTTATCAGCGATCTCATACCCTTGTTCTGTAAGACTTTCCAAGACATCAGCCGATGTCCCATAAGCCCCTGTTTTTCCTTTTTTCCCACCTGGTAGCTTGAGCTTCTCAAACAAGATATCTCCCACTTGCTTAGGCGATCCTACATTAAAGGTTTCTCCAACGTCCCCTTGAATGTCCTTTTCAATTTCAACCAATCGCTTTTCAAAATCCCCACTCAAGGTTTTCAAAATCAACGGGTCCACTTTGATACCTCGATATTCCATATCAACTAAAACGGGAATCAGAGGTCTTTCAAGAGCTTCATAAACCGTGCATTGATGGGCAGCAAAAAGGCGCGGTTTCAAAAGAGCATGGAGTTGATAAGTAATGTCCCCATCTTCTGCAGCATAGGCTAGAGCTTGCTCAAGGGGAACTTTATCAAAAGTCACCTGACTGCGGCCTGATCCCACCACATCCGTGTACTTAATGGTGTCATGGCCCAGGTGAAGTTTCGCTAGCTCGTCCATACCATGACCGTGGAGTCCTCCCTCAAGGACATAAGAAATCACCATGGTATCGTCCAAAGGTGAGATCTCCAGATCATACTTTTTCAGGACAAGGGCATCGTATTTGATATTTTGTCCAATTTTTAAAATCCCAGGATCTTCCAACACGGGTTTTAGAACATCCAAAGCGTCTTTAAGAGGGATTTGCAATGGCGTTGTGCCTGGATTTAAGAGGTCTCCCTCTTCCCCCTTATGTCCTAGCGGAATATAGCATGCTTTTCCTGCATCTGTTGAAAGAGAGATGCCCACTAGTTGGGCTTCTATGGCATCCAAAGATGTAGTTTCCGTATCAAAGGCTACATACCCAACGACACGGATATGGTCGATCCACTTTTTTAAAGACGCCATGTCTTGAATCAACTCGTAACGTGCACTTTGTTTGGGCGCACTGGGCATTTCCTTTTCAAGACGATTGATCAGCGCATTAAAGTTCTGCTCGCGTAAAAAGGTAAACGCTTTTTCATAATGGATGGGCTTGACTGCAAAGGTTTCAAGGGATTCTGTGCCGGGAACATCATCTTTTAAAGTCACCAGCTTCTTTGAAATACGCGCATCCTCGGCATGATTGATCAGCGCCTCCCGCCTTTTAGGTTGCTTAATTTCTTCAGCTCGGCTCAATAAATTCTCAAGGTTACCATAGTTCAAAATCAGCTCAGCCGCTGTTTTAATACCAATTCCTGGCACACCTGGGACGTTATCCGTCGAATCACCAGCAAGAGCTTGGACATCAACTACTTTTTCCGGTGGAACGCCAAATTTTTCTTCGACTTCTTGGATTCCGATCAATCTATTTTTAATGGGATCCAGCATTTTGACTGCCCCCCCCACAAGCTGCATCAGGTCCTTGTCGGACGAAACGATGGTCACTTCTCCCGGCTGAGAATGGGCATAGGTTGCAATCAGATCGTCCGCCTCAAACCCTTCTTTTTCCACAAAGGGGACATCGAAGGCTTCGCAAGCCTCACGAATCAAGGAAAACTGGGGAATCAACTCAGGTGGCGTTTCTTGACGATTGGCTTTATAGGCGGGGTAAATCTCATTTCGAAAGCTTTCACGTGCCGCATCAAAAACGACTACCAAGTAATCCGGTGATTGTTCCTTCAAAAGCTTGATCAGCATATTGGTAAAGCCAAGAACCGCTCCCACAGGCGTTCCATCGGCACGGGTCAAGGGAGGAAGGGCATGAAACGCTCGAAAAATATAACCAGATCCGTCAACAAGATAAATTTGTGGGTGGACGTGAGACATAAATACGATACTCTCCGGCATTCAAAAAATGGACAAAGAAATACTAAAAAACGAGGATTTATTTCGAGCCTTTGTTAATTCGCTCCCGCAAGCCTTTTCCGGCTTTAAAGAAAGGCACGTATTTCCCTTCAACTTCGACCTTTTCTCCGGTTCTGGGGTTGCGTCCCATGCGTCTTTCACGATAACGGACGGAAAAAGCACCAAATCCCCTAAGTTCAACACGACTTCCTTTGGACAAAGCAGAACTAATTTCTCCGAATATAAGATCAACGGCTTTTTCCACTTGCCTTAGAGACATATCGGGAAATTGCTGGTTCAGTTGATAGACGAGCTCTGATTTTGTCATATTTTCCTCATTTTTGTTGGCCTAACAACAGTATACATTTTTCAACACCCTTGAACAAGGAAAACTCGCATGGTTATCCGATGATGTTTGGAGAAACGAAAAGGTTCAAAAAGCTAGTTATTGGATTGATTTACTTACTTTGTACAAGACCCACAATCAAGAACGGCCAGGTGGTAATGACTATGTCACTTAATGTTTCTCACTGTTGCAAAGAACCTGAGAATTCCCTTGTTCATCACATTTGGCCAGTTCGGCCATATAGGATAATAACTTAGCTTCTGATACCTTAATAACCGTCCAGGTAATGACATAGTTAGCCTTTGAAAGGTAATAATCCCGATAGGCATCTAAGGTTTCGAAAAGACTCCGATCACCCAAATCAAACTGAATATTATAATCATCAACCAATTTCTTTTTAACGATCAAAGCATATTCAAGATCCCGAAGGCGATCAATCGCCGTTTGCCTATCGACCCAAGCTTGTTCGATATTTCTCTCAAGAGCGCGTTGAGTGGTCGCAACAGTATACTTTGCTTCCGTCACTTTTTCCCTTTGACTACGAAGAGTTGCAATATCACCACCGCCATTAAATAGGTTATAGTTTCCAACAAGGAATACAGAAACAGTTTTCGTATCAGATTTCGCGCCTAAGGAATTTTTTATACCTCCAAGCGAGGTTTGCACATTAAAGCTTGGCCAAAAGGGCGCTTCCGTTTGATCAAACTGTGCCATGGTCACTTTAAGCTGATTCTTGGCCGCCATCAAAGATGGATTGAGGGTTAAACCTTTTTCTAGTGTCTTTTCAAGGGATTCAGGTATCTTGGACAAAGGAAGAGAAGTTTCCTCTAAATCTGTCGGGAATACACCCACTACGCTCATAAAATCCGCAATAGAATTCTCAAGCTGTCCTTTAACGTTGGTTAGCGCAACATACGCGTCAGATAGCCTTGCATTGACCTGTTCAATATCCGCACGTGTTCCGATTCCTCCCGCAACCCGACGCTCTGTCTTATAAAGAATTGCCTTGTGTGCAGCGATATCTTCTTCAGCAACTTCAATCAAACCTTGTTGATTCAATATGGAATAAAAGCTTTGGGCTGCTTGAAGCGCCGTATTTTCTTGAGTACTTTCAACCGTATTTTCAGAAACGGCAAATTCGCTTTTGGCTTGTTTTACTTGGCTAATGGTGAGAAATCCATCAAAAATGAGCTGACTTAAAGTTAGGTTAAAGTTGTTGGCAAATCGGTTTGCATGAGCATTAAATGAGCTTGAAAATGGAGTTTGGTATGACTTCTCTTTGGTATATTGATAACCACCCGAATTCGACACATTAACGGCGGGGAAATAGCCTGCTCGCGCAATATCAATGGCTTCTTTGGAGGAACGAGCTGCCGCTTTACCTCCCAATACGGTTGGGTTAGTAGCAAGCGCCCTTTTAATGGTTTCTTTTAACGTTAATGCAGACATAGGATTTGTCAGCAAAAAATAACAACAAAAAAAGTATAAAAATATGTTCGATTTGGTTCCCAGCATTTTTTCTTGTTAGTAAATTATTAACGATTGTTTGCCATGATTATCTTATAGCTTCCGAGCGAAAAAGTCTGCAGTGAAGTTTAAAAAGAGATAAAAATAATGAGAAGCTAATGACAAGCAGTCAAAATGAACCTAAATCGACTGAAAATGAGGTTTTCCCAGATCTCCTAGAATGTTTAGTCGATATCAGCAGTCGCTATAATAAACCCACATCAAGGGTCGCCGCAACAATAGGAATTCCCCTTATCGACGGTCATCTGACACCTGATTTATTCATACGTGCCGCAGGGAAACTCCAACTGAATGCATATCACAAGCAACTCGAGTTAGAGAACCTCAAAGAAATCGGAGGGCCATGTGTCATCCTTTTAAAGAAACAAAAAGCAGCTATATTGCTGGCTCTTCATAAAAAGCAGGCTGAAATTTTCATCCCAAGCGAAGATCCAGAACCAAAAGTTATCTCTCTGGCAACATTGAAAAGACGCTATGTGGGAGAAGCACTGATTGTTCAACCACGTCTTATGGATGAAACACGGGAAAAGGAAGAGGAATCAACTTCTAAAACATGGTTTTGGGGAACTCTATCGCGTTTTTGGACAATTTATTCTCAAGCCATCATTGCCTCTGTTCTCATTAATATATTTACCTTAGCAGGCGCCATGTTTACCCTCACGGTGTATGATCGCGTCGTTCCTTATAACTCTTTTGACACATTGTGGGTTCTCGTGACGGGTATTCTTGTCATCTTTGGTTTTGATTTTCTTCTTCGAACACTGCGCAGTTACTTCGTTGATTTAGCAGGTAAAAACGCTGATATTCTTCTTGCCAGCATGCTGTTTGAAAAAGTGATGGGAATCCGCATGGATAATCGGCCCGCCTCACCCGGAACATTTGTGAATCAACTGAGAGAATTTGAAACCTTAAGGGAATTTTTGTCTTCAGCAACGCTTGTTGCCTTGGCGGACATTCCGTTCATTTTTCTTTTCTTGTTTATTGTGTGGATTATTGGCGGTATGGTCGTGTTAGCCCCTCTTATCCTTATTCCCTTGGTGATTATTGTCAGTTTTCTTATCCAAGGACCAATCAGTAAAAGTATTAAACAGGGTTATCGGTTTGCGGGTCACAAGAATGCTATGCTGATTGAGACCATCCAGGGAATCGAAACAGTCAAAGGTTTAAACGCTGAAGGTAAGCTCCAAAATAAGTGGGAGAGACTTATTGACTTAGCTTCTGATCTAACGACAAAGACGAAATTTTTAAACGCTATCGCCTTTAATTTTTCCTATCTGGCCCAAAACCTCACAACAGTTGGCATTATGATTTTAGGCGTCTATCAAATTTCTCAGCATCACCTTACACTTGGCGGACTCATTGCTTGTATCATTCTTGCAGGTCGTTCGATGGCACCTGTTTCTCAAGTTGTTTCACTAATTTCCAGGCTGAATCAATCAAAAGAAGCACTTGAAAGCCTTAATAAGATCGTTGATTTGCCTGTTGAACGGCCCCATGGCAAGAAATTTCTTCACCGTTCGAGCATTGAAGGCCTCATCGAATTTAGAAACGTTGACTTTACCTATCCAGGTCAAACAGAACCAACGCTTAAAAACTTTTCGATGAAGATAAATCCTGGTGAAAAAGTCGCTCTTGTTGGTCCTATCGGCTCAGGCAAATCAACCATTGAAAAACTGATTATGGGCTTTTACAAACCTCAATCCGGATCTATTCTCATTGATGGCATTGATATCAATCAACTTGATCCCTCTGATTTAAGAGAAAATATTGCTTATATTCCTCAAGATATCTTCCTCTTTTTTGGAACCCTTCGAGATAATATTGGTATGCGCGGAACAACCTTAGATGATGCTTCAATCTTAAAAGCCGCAGTCCTTGCAGGAGCTCACAATTTTATTCGTAAACATCCCCAAGGATACGGAGTTGTCGTAGGAGAAGGTGGAGCGGGTCTTTCGGGTGGGCAAAAGCAAACCATTGCTGTTGCACGTGCGATGACGACAGATCCGTCTATCTATCTATTCGATGAACCCACAGCTATGATGGACCAAGGAACGGAAAATTATATTGTGCAACAACTCAACACAGTCATTGGGCAAAAAACGTTGATTCTTGTCACTCACCGATCCTCCCTTTTAAGTCTTGTGGACAGATTGATTGTGATTGATAGTGGACAAGTTCTTGTGGATGGTCCTAAAGACCAAGTCTTGCAAGCAATAAGCCAGGGACAAATAAAAAGAAAAGAGGCTTAAGTGGAAAAAGATCCTTTAGATTTAGATTATCTACCTCCTGTTGTCGCTGCTTCAAAAAGGCATGCGGGTCGTTTTGCACTGATCATTTTAGTCGTCATTGTAGGGCTTATCGCTGCTTTTTTTATATGGGCCGCTTTCTTTCATATTGATGAAATTACTCGCGGACAAGGAACTATTATTCCTTCTCAAAAAGTGCAAGTTGTTGCTAATTTAGAGGGAGGTATCCTTCGCCAAATTTTGGTTAAGGAAGGGGATGTTGTCGAGGAAGGACAAATCCTCATGAAACTGGATGATACCCAAGCCGTTGTAAAGTATAAAGGGGACCGCAAGCAATACTTTTACTATTTAACGGCCGCAAAACGTTTAGAAGCTCTTCTCAAAAACATACCTTTTGTTGTTCCTTCAGTCGTTCAAAAGGAAGCCCCCCAAATTGCTGCGGAAGGTGAAAAATTTTATAATGATCGTGTCAAAGAAATTAAGGCTGCAACTGAGATTGCAGATGAGCTTATCATACAAAAGCAACAAGAACTGTTAGATTTTAAAGTCAAGCACAAGCAAGCCAAAGATGAGTTGAAGTATGCAACTGATGAACTCAATATGTTAGAACCTCTCGCAAATGAAGGGCTCATTGGAAAACGGGATATGCTTCGACTCAGACGAGATGTCGCCGATATCCAAGGTCGACTAGATTCGGCAAAAGTAAATATTCCCCGTGCTGAAGCAACTCTCAAACAAGCTAAAAATGAAAAAGACAGGCAATTGTTGCGCTTTAAAAATGAAGACTCTCAGCAGCTCACTGATATTATGGTTAAACTGACCGAAGAGACAACAGATATGTCCGTTGTTGAAGATCGTCTAAAGCGCTCGGAAGTTAAGGCTCCTATGAAAGGTATTGTCAAAGATATTAAAGTGGACAGCATCGGAGGTGTTGTTGGACCAGGACAGGAGTTAGTCGAAATTGTGCCTTATGAAGATACCCTTCTTGTGGACACGAAAATCTCTCCCCGCGATATCGCATTTATCCACAATGGCCTCAAAGGTATTATTAAAGTTTCAGCCTATGATTATTCCATCTATGGCGGTCTTGATGGAAAAGTTGTTGAAATCAGTGTTGATTCGGTAACGGACACGAAAACACAGCCACCAGAGACTTATTACCGCGCCATCTTAAAAACAAATACCAATCATCTTAATCATGCGGGTAAGGAATTTCCCATCATTCCTGGAATGACAGCTGAAGTTGATATAATCACAGGCGAAAGAACGATTTTGACTTACCTTTTGAAACCTATCATTCGTGGTCTTCAAAGATCTCTTTCGGAACGCTAAAGAAAAATCTAAATTTCACGGTTGATTGAAAAATACGCCAAATTTTCTAACTCTCTTTTAAGCGAAGAGTCGGAGAATGATTTCAAACAATCAACAGCTTTCTCAACAAACCCATGAGCCATCTGTATGGTTTGTGTTAAAGCACCTGTCTCTTGCAAGAGAGATATGGCATGAAAAAAATCTTTCTCACGTGAGGTTCCCTTTCCGAAACTTTCTCTCCAAAATTCAGCATCTTTCCCTTCTTGATAAGCCAGTATTACAGGAAGGGTGACCTTTCCTTCTCGGAAGTCATCTCCTATAGTTTTTCCAATTTTGTTCTGATCTGCTGAATAATCAAGGACATCATCCATCAGCTGAAAAGCCACGCCTAGACTTTGCCCAAATTCAGCAAGAGCTTTTCTTTGTAAAGGATCAGCCTCACCCACAACTCCACCAACTTCAGCTGCTGCAGAGAATAAGCAAGCCGTTTTTGCTTCAATGATTTTCAGATAGGTTTCTTGTGTTAATTCTATCTGATGACTCGATGAGAGTTGAAGGACTTCACCTTCCGCAAGGGTGGTAGAGGCTTTAGATAGAATCTTCATCACGTCAAGAGAACCATCTTCAATCATCAGCTCTAAAGCTCGACTAAATAAGAAATCACCCACTAAAACGCAAAGTTTTTTATCCCATAACATATTGGCCGTTTTCTTCCCTCTTCGAAGGGCGCTCTCATCAACCACATCATCATGAAGAAGCGTTGCGGAATGAATAAATTCCACACATGCTGCTAAAGAAATATGTCTTTCTCCCTGATAACCACATAGTTCTGCTGCAGCAAGAGTCAGAAGAGGCCTTAATCGCTTGCCTCCCAAAGTGATCAAGTACCCAGCAATTTCAGGAATCAGGCCAACAGAGCTTTGCATTTTTGCATGAATACAAGCATCAACGGCCTTGAGTTGGTCTTGTAAAAAAACAGACAGGGACACTTGATTGCGCGATAAACTTTGGTGAAATGTTTCAGCAATCATGAAGATCCTATAATTCCTGTCTTGCGTGGATGCACTAACTTACTTAATTTAAAGACAAGATTCTAGTCTAAATGAGAGCATATCCTATGATCGATGTCATTATTGTTGGAGGAGGGTTGACCGGAGGAACACTTGCCATCGCTATAGCTGAAAAAGGTCTTAACGTTGCTCTTATTGATTCAATTGATCCTCGTATTCCCTTAACTCCCGATGGACGCTCTTTTGGTCTTTCCCGAAGTTCTTATAACGTACTGTCAAAACTTGACTTATGGCCTGAGGATTCAACACCCATAAAACAGATTCATATTTCGGAAGAAATGCGTCCCCAACATATGGAATATGAGGATGACAAGAATGAGTCCCCACTTGGATATGTGATTGATAGTGCTCAACTTAAATCAATGATTCAGCAAAAGCTGTCCTCTTTTAAAAACATTCAGCTTATTGCTCCCTCTTCCGTTCAACGTTTAGAACAAAATGAAACGTCTGTGATGGTCGAAACAGCAGATGGCAAAACCTTCACAGCACCTCTTTGCGTTGCAGCCGATGGGAGGTCATCCGACATCAGGAAATGGGCGCAGATTCCCGTTGTTTCATGGGATTACGATCAAAAAGCAATCATTTGTAATATAGCTCATAGCCTTCCCCATGAAAATCAAGCCTTTGAACATTTTTTGCCCTCCGGCCCCCTTGCCTTTGTGCCTAGATCCGGACAAGAATCGGGCCTTGCCTGGTCAATCGAGAGCGCCAAAGCAGATGTTTTGATGAGCTTATCTGAGGATGAATTTTCTAAAGAAGTTCAAGCCCATTTTGGGAGCGCTTTAGGAGAGCTAACATTAACAAGCAAAAGATGGTGCTATCCTTTAAATCTGTGTCTGCCCAAAAAAATCATTAGTACACGGCTTGCTCTTGTGGGCGATGCGGCCCACGCGTTCCATCCTGTTTCCGCTCAAGGATTGAATGTAGGTCTACGAGATGTTGCCGCTCTTGCGGAACTTTTACGTGATGCTTATTCCCTTGGTCTTGATCTTGGATCTACTTCTCTTTTAGAACGTTATCAAAGGTGGAGACGTAAAGACATCCTCTCCATGTCCCTTTTAACGGATGGTCTGGTCCGCCTTTTCTCGAACAAAAGTCAGACTCTGGCACGAGGGCGCTCTCTCGGATTTGGACTCGCTAAAAATGTAAAACCCATCAAAAAACTGATCACCCGCCATGCTATGGGTCTTACAGGAAAAGTGCCTTCTCTTGCTCAGGACTAACAATCATTTATTTAGTTTGAGACCGATACGCTTTCCACAAAAATCCAAAAGCCACAACGAAGAAAAGAATAAATGGCATACCCCACAAAAATAAGGTTGTCAGGTCAACGGGTGGACGAAATAAGATATCATCTCCAAACTGATCTCGAAGATCGTCCCGAATCGTCTCTTCCGATTGACCCTTCTGCATCTTTTCAAGGATAAAAGTCTTCAATGCTCGAGACTCTAAATTCTGAGAGTCCGCAATGGATTGCCCAGAACATACAGGACAACGGACTTCTTTAAAAAATTCTTGAGCCCGAATATCGATTGAGGCTTCAGCATAAGAAACAATGGGAAGAAAAAAAGTAATGAGGAGAACAACTCCCTGTTTTTTGAACCAAGAAAGGATTGCTCCTAAAACCATAAAAGCTCCACCAATCCAAATCCAAGGTGCCAATGGTATGCTTGATACTCGAATTAGCCACTTTGAATCCCCTTGATAAGGACCCAAGATGACATAAATATCTCTGAATCCGTTGGATAAAATGGCCGTTTCACTGAGAAGTGAACCTTGAGGGAGATAAAGGCGCTTTTCCGGTGTTAGGGTTCCTCGAGGTGACGAAAGGATGGCTTTTTCATAAAAATAGGTGGATTCATTTCCTTGCTGAACCTCTTCTAAGGTGAATTGCACGCCAGTCACATTTAAGCTCTCTTTTAACCCCAAAACGTGGGACTCATCCACCCGAAATCCGCCCCCTATACTTACACCCAAAAGAGCAATGCCCACCCCCACATGAGCGAGTGTTGATCCAAAAGACAGCCTATTCTTTATATACGCAACAATGGTTCCCCCTAAAACCCATACGCCGACACCCACACCTAAAAGAACCCACAAGGAGGGGGGAGAGATCCAGTAAAGAAAATAGACAACAACACCAAGAGTTAGAGTAAAAGGAATAATCAGAAGAGAAAAGAGCGTTTCCACTTTACCATTAAAGAAAAGACCTAAAGGAATCAAAGCCAAAAGAGGAATCATGAGAGGTATAAAGGTACGCTCAAAATAAGGTGCTCCCACGGCCACTTTTGTCCCGAAAAACAGATCACTTCCTAAAGGATAAAGTGTTCCTAAAAGAATGGTCAGCAGTCCTGCAAACATCAAAAGTGAGTTTAAAAGAAGGGCTCCTTGAGTGGACAAAAAGTTTACGGGAGAACTCTGCAGGCGATTTCGCTTCCAAAGCCAAAAACCGATAGAAAATATAAATGTTCCCAACAAAAAATACAGGAAAAAAAAGCTTCGATAGCTGTCTTGGGCAAAGGCATGAACGGATGCGACCAAGCCAGAACGAACAAGGAAGGTTCCCAAAAGACTGAGCTCAAAGGTGAGTATGCTTAAAAATAGACTCCATCGATAAAGTCGCCCTGTGCGAAGGGTATGCAACAAAGCTGTCCCTGCAAGCCATGGCATGAAGGAGGCATTTTCCACAGGGTCCCAGAACCACCATCCACCCCAGCCAAGTTCATAATACGCCCACCAACTACCTAAGGTTATTCCAGCCGTCAGCGCTGCCCACGCAAATAATACCCAACGCCTAGCCAGATTTGTCCAAACTTTAATGGTTTCTTCTCCCCAAAGGGCAGCAACAGCCAGGGAAAAAGGCGCCGAAAACCCCACATACCCCAGGTAGAGAATAGGAGGATGAATCAGAAGTCCTTTATCTTGAAGAAGGGGATTCAATGAATTTCCTTCAGGAAGTGCGAAAGGAAGCGCTGCAAACGGATTGGACGTCAACATCAAGAAAAGAAGAAAACCGACACTCAAGATTCCTTGAATAACCAGGACTCGGGCTTTCATAAGGGATTGAGTTGAAGGAAGGAAATAACTGAATGCGACACTGATGAGAGACAAAACAAGGACAAAGAGAAGAAGAGAACCCTCATGATTTCCCCAGGTTGCCGCCAAACGATAGTACCAAGGAAGCTTCGTATGGCTGTTCAAAGCGACCGTTGAGATTGAAAAATCACAAATAAAAAAAGCATATACCAGTGTCAAAAAAGCGGCACAAACAAATCCACCGTGTAAATAAGAAGCCGTTCGCCCCAGGGTCAAAAACCGATTATTGTCTTTATATACACCCCAAAAGGAAGCCAGCGATTGAACACACGCAAAACCGACCGCCATAACTAAAAAGAAAGAACCCATTTCACTGAGCATGCTTCCATCGCCCTTCCTTCTTTAATTGGTCAGCGATTTCTTTAGGCATATAATTTTCATCATGTTTGGCAAGTACAGATTCGGCTTTAAATTCCTCAGGTGTGACCAAATACCCTTCCGCAACAACGCCTTGCCCTTCTCGGAATAAATCCGGCAACACGCCTGTATAATTCACACGAACAGTCCCCTGTTGATCTGTCACATGAAATGTAACGTTCTCGCCCTTCTTTTGAACGGAATTCACTTCAACAAGCCCTCCCACCCGAATACGTTGGGATGAGGCAATTTTTTTGTGTTGAAGGTCTGAGGGTAAGTAATAAAAAACAAGGGCATCTTGGAATGCAGTCATCACAAAAAAAGCGGCAAGGCCCAGCCCTAATAGGCCTAGCCCGATTAACCAAAGCCGCTGCATCTTAGGTTTCATCAGTAATCTCTTTTAAAGCTGTTTGGGATTGTTTCAATTGAAACCATGTCCAAATGAAAAAGCCAAATAGGCCCAAAAGACTGATGCAATAGGATAGCAAGATGTAGATGAAGTAATCCATCATTAGCTCATCTCCCAAACAAGATATTTCCGTCGATTCAATTCAAGTCTTGTTCTCAAAATAAGAAGGGTTACAAAATAACAAAAATAAGCACAGCCCATCAAAAGTAGAGGTATCAACATAGATGTGTGAATGGCTGGGCTTGAAAGTTTGGTCAGGCTGGCCGGTTGATGGAGCGTATTCCACCAAACGACGGATCCTTTAATAATAGGTATATTGATGACCCCAACCAGCGCCAGTAGAGAGGCCGCCCGAATGCCTTGGTCAGGGCGGGAATAGGCCTTATACAATGCCCAATAACCGACATAAAGAAAGAGGAGAACCAAGACAGAGGTCAGACGCGCATCCCATACCCAATAAGCGCCCCACATGGGTTTTCCCCAAAGCGACCCTGTGATTAAACTTAATGCCGTAAACAGCGCTCCGATCGGTACACAACTGACCGCTAACACTTCCGCCAAAGGATGGCGCCAAACAAGAACAAATAAACTCATAAGCGCAAGAAAAGCATAGATAAAGAGGGCCATCCACGATGCGGGAACGTGAACATACATAATCCGCATGGCATCACCCTGTTGATAATCTGCGGGGGATGCTATGAGTCCCACATAAAGACCCAGTGCGAAAAGAACACTTCCCACTATTAAAGCAATTGGGAAAATGAAGCGCGACCACTGAAGAAAAATTTTCGGTCTTGCAAGTGCATGTATCATTTATCCCTCCACTGCCTGTTTGAAGGCGCCGATTCCTGTCCCTATCGATACAACCACCAGAAATAGTGACGCTCCTATAAGGAGACAGAAAGGGGAGAGAGAATCAAGCCCTAATCGAAGCATCTCAAGGGTTGATAGAGAAAATAATAGCAGAGGCAACGTTAAGGGTAAAATCAGGAAACTTAGCAAAAGAGCACCTCCTCGCGCCTGGAGGGTTAATAATCCGCCTAAAATACCAAGCGCACTCAGCGCTGGAAATCCCACAAGAAGGGTTAAGAAAATCATGAAAGCTTCATGCAGTGATAACCCAAAAAAAGGTGACACCAAAAATCCTATGGCACTCAGGGAAATGCCAAAAAGCAACCACTCCGCCCCCACTTTTGAAAGAAGATAAAAACCAGGATGCGCAGCATGCAGATACACCTCATCTAAGTGTCCAGTGTTTGCCTCACTTTTCAGAAGGATGGGTATAGAGAAAAAGGTTGTGAGGATTCCTAAAATCCATAGCAAAGCTGGGGCACATAACCTTAATAGTTTTTCATCAGGACCAATGGCTAAAGAGGCACAAAAAAGGATGAACCCATAAAAACAAAACGTTAGAAAAAGAGATCCCCGATTTAACCACAGTTTTTGGCATTCAACGCGAATCATAATAGGATTTCCTTAGTACACGGAATCTCATCATGAGTTGCCAAACAAATCATTCCACCTTGTTTCAGATGGGTTTCCATTTGCTGCTGTAAAAGGTTTTTTCCTTCTTGATCAAGTGATACATGAGGTTCGTCGAGAATCCACAAGGAGCGTTTCAGCCAAGAACAGCGAGTGAGACTCAAACGTTTTTGTTGACCTTGAGAGAGATGCCCCACTTTTTTCTCCAGCAAATGATGGCATCCCCACAAAGAGAGCGCCTCATTTAGGTCTTGATCTGAAAGGCTATAAAGCGTTCGCCAAATCTTGAGGTGATCTTTCACACGTCCTTCCGGATACAGGCAAAGCTTGTGACCAATATAGAGTAGGTGTTGGGAATAATTGGATATAACCGGCTTCTCATTCCACAAAAGAGTCCCTGAGGTGGGGCGCGTCAATCCTGATATCAGACGAAGCAATGTTGTCTTTCCTGACCCATTTTTTCCTTTTATTCCCAACATTTCCCCCTCTTCAAGGGTAAAATGAAGAGACGAAAATAGAGGTTTGGGTCCCAAATAACAGGTAATATTTTGTCCTTCCAGCATGCTTTAATCTAACGGATAAGAAAGGACTTTTACAAGATCCCTTTATTCTTTATGAGAAACCAGAATGGCTCGAGTGTTCTTACGGAGTTCGTCCTCCAAGGATTCACAAGGTACACTCCCAACATATCGAGCAAGGAAATTATCGACAGCCGAAAACTCAGTCCACAGAGCTTCATGACTGCTATTTCCATGTCCCTCGTTAGGAAATCGAATAAACATGTGCCTCTTCCCAAAATCTTTAAGCCTTTCGGCCAATAAAACCGATTGATCGACAGACAAAATCGGATCCTTATCTCCATGCATCAAAAGGACGGGATCTTGAAATTTCCAAGCATTCTGAAGAGGAGAATATTGTCGAAGTTTGGCTTTTCCTTCAGCCGTTTCGGGACGCGCCTTACCATATTGACGTATCCAGTATTCTCTCTCACGAGGAGACATGTGTGGATTCATGAATGTTCTCTCAGGATCCGTTTCAGGACATATCGCAATACCACATCGAAATAATCCTGGATAATCTGTCAAGGTTTGTAAAGTGAGCCAGCCCCCAAAGCTTCCACCCATCACGACAAAGCGATCTGGATCTGCAAGACCTTGGTCCACAAGCCAATTCCTTCCAGCAATGACATCCTTAACCGAATCCTCCCAATGACCAAAAATAGCCTTTTTATACTTTAATCCGAAACCCTTGGATCCACGAAATTGAGGTTGAAGAACTTGAAAGCGGCGATTGGCAAGATATTGTACTTGTGGGTTAAACACCCATTCATCTCTCTGTTCAGGGCCTCCATGAACTAATAAAATCGTTGGTAATTTTTCGTTTAACGATGCATTCTTTGGACGCGTAAATATCGCAGGTATTTTTAATCCATCAAAACTTGTATATTCACATGTCTGAGTCGGTGAAAAAAGACCTTGTAATGGCTCCACCCAAGGTGTTGGAGAAAATTCTTCCACTGTCCGAAGCTCTCCCGCAACGTTGTCACATATTCGCAATACTTTAGGCCGATCAGGACTTTCAACAGCCATAAGAAGCCTTGTCCCATCAGCGGAAATATCATACTTTTCTATGGTATCTGATAATACCCCGATAGCCATTAAACCGTCTTTAGATCGCTCCAAAATAGTTTGTGACCAATCACCAAGAACCTTCCGATGCGGCCTTAAGGTCTCAACAGAATAAAATAAGAGCTGCCGTAAGTCACAAGGATTAGCAAGAGCATCAGAAACGTTTGCGCGCAATAAAGCGAACTCAGTTGGTGAAAGCAAAGGTGTTTCTATTTGACCGGTTGCATTAAATTCAACAAGAACAGGACCTATTTTATCTTTTTGAATGGGTTGCAACGTCAAGACTTGCTGATGATTTCCCAATAGAAACCTATATCCCATAGTCTTTTGTGCCCTTGTAATGGCATAGCGTGGAACAAACTCACCATCTTCCCAAACAAAGAATTCATGCAACTCATCCGATTCCACTTCAGCTGATTGGGGAGTTCCATTTTGCAAAACTGTTAGGTCAGAAAGAGGCATGGGAAACACTTTGACCAAAGTGCCTTTGCTCATTAATATGTCATATTCGTAATAATAAGTGACGTCATAAAAATCTTTTCCATACCAAAATATTTTATTTTGAAATCCTCTCGTTAATCCTCTGACATCTGCAAAATTCATATCTGTAAGGTGTGTATGAGCCATCTCTGATATAATCTTTTGCTCGCCTGATTCAAGATTAATCAATACGAAATAGCACGCTCTATTTTCGTTGTCAGGATTAACATGCGTTATAATCGCCAAGAATTTTTCATCCTCAGACCATTCGATTTCAGGACAAAAACAATGAGCTTCTGAATCAGGTAAACATAATTCAATGGATGCAAAGGATTCTTTTGTCCCAACGTTTCTTAGTTCAAATCTGTTAGTTTCAGAATTATAAAAACAAATTTTTCTGCCTGTTGGTGACAAGTGATATGCATCTTCTATATCTTCTGAAATCCTTGAGCGAGAAGACTTCTCATGTTGTTTATCAGGGAACAACTGTTCTGCGCGAAGAATACCCAATCTCGCGGCACGCTCTCTAAACCTTGCCTCCCTTAATATGGGAGCCACAAAAATGCGATGCTGATGAAGGGCCTCATCTAAACTATTCATAGCTTGTGCATGTGGCACTAAAAAGAAAGAAATAATAACAAAGAGGCGAATAAAATGATTGAACATCAAAAAAACCCTTATTTCTACAAAGCAAATACGTTGTCATACATTCTTAAAGTAAAATATGCAATCATAAAAAATCATATGTTTTGAAAGTAGGTGAAGGATTGCCAAAAGTCCTTATTTCATCTAAGGATAAGGATAATTCATATAACAGAACGAGTTGATTTATGCGCGTCACACAAAAAGTCAAAAAATTACTGTCCTATTACGAAAGTGATTGCCCTGGAACAAAAGCAAACCTCACTCGCATTATGATGCAAGGTCGCTTGGGCGGAACAGGCAAAATGATTATCCTTCCCGTTGACCAAGGATTTGAACATGGTCCTGATCGAAGTTTTGCCATCAACCCCGATGCCTATGACCCCCTTTACCATTACCAAATGGCTGTTGATGCAGGTCTTTCTGCTTATGCAGCACCCCTGGGGATGCTGGAAGCTGGTGCAAGTACCTTTGCTGGAGCTATTCCAACGATACTGAAGATCAACAGCTCGATTAGTCTTCTCCCTGGCGGAGATGACGCTAACCAAGCCATCACGGGATCCGTTCAAGACGCTTTGCGTCTGGGATGCTCAGCCATCGGTTTCACAATTTATCCTGGCTCAGATGCAACCCTTGATATGCTTGATGAACTCAGGGAGTTAACAGAAGAAGCCAAAGCCTGTGGGTTGGCCGTGATTGTCTGGTCTTATGCCAGAGGTAACATGTCAAAGGATGGTGAAACAGCCATCGATACAATTTCCTATGGCGCCCACGTAGCAGCCCTGATGGGAGCTCATATTATTAAAGTCAAACTTCCAACGGATTACTTAGAAAACGCAGAAGCGAAAAAGGAATACCTCGCTCATAAAGTCGATATCAGCACCCAAAAAGCGCGCGTTGCCCATGTGATTCAATCCTGTTTCAAAGGACGACGCCTGGTCGTGTTCTCAGGAGGAGGCGCTAAAGATCTCAAGGGCGTTTATGAAGATGCGCGTGATATCCGTGATGGGGGCGGAAATGGTTCAATCATTGGACGGAATGCATTTCGCAGACCTCGAAAAGAAGCCATGGAGATGCTGGATACACTCGTCAAAATTTATCAAAGAAAGATATAAGGATAACTCATGAAGATCAATGGAAATGCTATTCGACCAGGCAATATTATTCAACACAATAACCGCCTTTGGGTTGCGGTTAAAACCCAACATACCCAGCCGGGCAAAGGAGGGGCTTACCTTCAAGTTGAGCTGAAAGATATTCGTGATGGCACAAAGCTGAACGAGCGTTTCCGCTCCAGCGAAACCGTCGAGCGAGTCAGACTTGATGAAAAGGAATATCAATTTCTTTATGAAGAAGGGGACAATATTACAATAATGGATACAGAAACCTACGATCAAATCCATGTGGCCAAAGATTTGCTTGGAGACTCTCTGCCCTTCTTAAAAGATGGCATGACGATTACGGTTGTTTCCCATGAAGGAGACATCGTCGGTGTTGAGCTCCCTGAAACCGTTGTTATGCAAATTGTTGAAGCAGAACCAGTCGTTAAAGGACAAACGGCTTCCTCATCCTATAAACCAGCCATCCTTGAAAATGGCGTTCGCATTATGGTCCCTCCGCACATTGATTCAGGAATAAAAGTTGTCGTGAATACAGCCGATGGAACTTATGTTGAAAGGGCTAAGGAATAAAAAATGGCTCAGCAATTACGTGTTGTTTCAAGGTCTCCCCATTTAAATGTCATGTGTAATGCTGCTTTTAAAGCAGCGCGTGGTTTGGTTCGTGATTTTGGTGAAGTTGAAAATTTACAAATCTCTCGTAAAGGACCCGGTGATTTCGTTTCCATTGCCGACAAAAGAGCGGAAGATACCCTGTATAAGGAACTCAAAAAAGCCCGCCCCACTTACGGATTTATTATGGAAGAAGGTGGCGTGATTAAAAGCGAAGGGGAAGAAGAACATACTTGGATCATTGATCCCCTTGATGGAACAACGAACTTTCTCCATGGTCTCCCTCATTTCGCGATTTCGATTGGACTCCAAAAAGGTAAAGAAATTATTGCAGGCGTCATCTATGACCCTGTCAAGGATGAGCTTTTTTACGCCGAAAAAGGCGGAGGTGCTTTTGTGAATGATCGCCGCTTACGTGTTTCAAATCGAAGTCACCTCACAGATGCTTTAATTGCGACGGGCATACCCTCCGCTAACCATACCATGGAAACCCACGCCCAATTTCATAAGGCATCGCTGAAAATTGCGCCGTCAGTGGCCGGTATTCGTCGTCTTGGCTCAGCAGCTCTCGACATGGCCTATGTCGCTGCCGGTCGGTATGAAGCATATTGGGAAGAAGGCATTAAATCCTGGGATATCGCTGCAGGTATCGTGATTGTCAAAGAAGCTGGAGGGTTTATCTGTGACTTGAATGGAAACGATGATTTCTTTGGAACGGAAACGGTCCTTGCATCGAACCAAGCTCTTTATCAAGCTCTCAAAGAGACGCTTCTTCCAACCTACAAAAAAGTCTAAATGCGTCCTTCCGTAAAACCAAAAGACCCCAGATTTTCATCTGGTCCAACGAAAAAACATCCTGGCTGGTCACTTCACAGTATCAGTACACATTCTATTGGACGCTCCCATCGCTCTGCCCATGGTTTAGGGCGCATTCGGCATATGGTTGCACTGACACGAGAGATATTGCAGATCCCTCATGATTATCATGTGGCCTTAATCTCTGGTTCTTGCACAGGTGCCATGGAAGCTGCCATGTGGTCCCTTCTCGGCCCTTTACCCGTTGACGTTGTAACCTACGAGTTTTTTGGAAACCTATGGGTTCACGATATCATTCGAGAATTAAAACTGCCTGACACTCATGTGTTGGATGCGGGCCCTGGCAGTCTCCCGGATTTGTCATCTCTTCACTTTAACCATGATCTTGTCTTCGTTTGGAATGGAAGTTCAACGGGTGTCATTGTCCCCAATGGAGATTGGATCTCACCTCACCGCAATGGACTCGTTCTTTGTGATGCCACTTCCGCTGTTTTTGCGGTTGATATTCCTTGGAACAAGCTAGATGCTGTGGCCTTTTCCTGGCAAAAAGCTTTGGGCGGAGAAGGAGGACATGGCATACTTGTTCTGAGCCCCAAGGCTGTAGAGCGCCTCAATACCCATATTCCTAAATGGCCCATTCCCCGTCTTTTCCGACTCGCACAAGAAGGAAAATTTTCTTCTCAAGTTTTTGAAGGGATGACACTTAATACTCCCTCTCTTCTTTGTATAGAAGATTGTATCGATTCCCTTTTGTGGTGTGCATCTATAGGAGGGCTTCCTGCTCTAATTTCACGCTCGAAAAGCAATTTAAAGGTCATTGAAGATTGGGTTTCCGAAACACCCTGGATTGACTTTTTAGCCCATGATCCTCAAACACGTTCCCCTACATCTATTTGTCTTTATTTCCCAGAGGCTCCGAATGATTGGGAACTTCCAAAAGCTATCGCCTCTCTCCTTGAAGAAGAAGGTGTCGCTCACGATATCTTAGGCCACACGTTATCCGATCCCACGCTTCGCATATGGGGTGGACCTCTCGTAGAAACCTCTAATATCGAAGCTCTTTTGCCGTGGATCACATGGGCTTATAAGAAAGTTAAATAACATGATCTTTCAGAATCCCTTAATCAAAGGACATCTTATTAAACGATACAAACGTTTTCTTGCAGATATAGAGCTTGAAGATGGAACATCAATTACAGCCCACTGCCCCAATTCTGGCGCTATGCAAGGCCTCACCTCACCAGGCACACCTGTTTGGCTCTCCCAATCACCCAACCCCAACCGCAAACTTCCTTTTACATGGGAAATGGCAGAAGTCGATGGAACATTTGTGGGGATGAATACATCCAACCCTAATACTCTTGTAGAAGAAGCCCTGAACAGTGGAATCATTAAAGATCTCAATTATTTTACTTCCCTCAGACGTGAAGTCACTTATGGAAAAAATTCACGCATCGATATCTTGCTTGAGGATTCCAACGGTGCATTAACTTATGTCGAGGTTAAAAACGTTCATTTGAAAAGAGGTACAACCGCAGCCTTCCCAAGCTCAGTGACCACAAGAGGTGCTAAGCATATGGGCGAACTTGCAGAAATGGTTCGGCAGGGTCACAATGCCTACGTTATTTATGTTGTGCAAAGAAATGACTGTAAATCCTTTGAAATTGCACGAGATATAGATCCTCATTATGATAAAGAAACACATGATGCCATTCAAAATGGTGTCAAAGCACTTGTCTATGCTTGCGATGTTAGCCCTAATGCCATTACAATTAGCCATCAAATAGCATTTTAAAAAAGTATACTTATGACGAATTCATATAGAAACATTATCATGCATACCCCGTCTGATTTTGAAGGAATGCGCAAGGCAGGTCATTTGGCCGCACGAACTTTAGACTTCATAGAGCCTTATGTTAAAGAAGGCGTCACAACAGAAGAGCTCAATGATCTTTGTCATGAGTTCATCATCCGCCATCATGCAGTCCCTGCCCCCTTAAATTATCGGGGTTTTCCGAAGTCTATTTGCACATCTATCAACCATGTCATTTGTCATGGGATTCCAGGACCCAAAGCTCTTCATAATGGCGACATTCTTAATATCGACGTCACCGTTATATTAGAAGGCTGGCATGGAGATACAAGCCGCATGTACACTGTTGGCAAACCACCAATCAAAGCTCAAAAGCTGATTGATGTCACTTACGAAGCTATGATGCGCGGCATTGAAGTGGTTCGCCCAGGCGCTTTTACAGGTGATATTGGCCATGCGATTCAAAGCTTTGTAGAACCAAAAGGATATTCGGTTGTAAGAGACTTTTGTGGTCATGGACTTGGCCTTGACTTTCACTCAGCCCCTGAAATCCTCCATTATGGGAAACCTCATACGGGGATAGAACTCAAAGAAGGAATGTTTTTCACTGTTGAGCCCATGATTAATGCAGGCAAACATGAGATGAAGCTCTTGGATGACGGTTGGACGGCCGTCACTCGTGATAAATCTCTCTCGGCTCAATTCGAGCACAGTATTGGTGTTACCGCAACAGGGTATGAAATCTTTACTTTATGACAGATAAGTTAGGTCACCGAAAACGTCTCAGAGAGCGCTTCCTTCAGGGAAGTGAAAAAGCGCTCCCTGATTATGAGCTTCTGGAGTTACTGCTCTTTGGAGTCATGCCACGAGGTGATGTAAAACCCCTTGCCAAACAGTTATTAAAAGAATGTGGAAGTCTCTCTGCCCTTTTTCAGGCTGATCTTGAAAAATTAAAATCAATCTCGGGCGTTGGTCTCACAACAATTGCAACTGTGAAAGCCATTCAAGAAATCTCTTGTCGCTTGATTAAAGAAGAAGCCAACTCTCAAACCGTCTTCAAGTCATGGCAAACGGTCATTGATTATTGTCGAGCTCGCATGTCCCACTTAAAAGTAGAGCAACTCCGTCTGTTATTTCTGGATCAAAAAAACAAAATTATATCTGATGAGATACAGCAACAAGGAACTATCAATTCAACTCCAATTTTCCCTCGCGAAGTTGTTAAGCGCGCTCTGGAACTAAGTGCTTCCAGTCTGATCATGGTTCATAACCATCCCAGTGGAGATCCAACACCTTCCCAAGCTGATATTGATATCACCCAAAAAGTGATCAAGGCCGCAAAAGAGCTTGATATTCATGTTCTCGACCATCTTATTATTGGACGGTTTGGACATGTTTCTTTACGCGACCAGAAGTTAATCTAAAAATCATTTGCTGATAGACCTTTTGAACGATATGATTTGCGCTTATGAAATGGAGGATAAGGTTTGTTTTCAACCTTTGAACGATTTGTTGCTTTTCGCTATCTAAGAGCCCGCCGTCAGGAAGGCTTCATTTCTGTCACGGCTTGGTTTTCATTTCTTGGCATTGCTCTTGGTGTTGCAGCCTTGATCATTGTCATGTCTGTGATGAATGGATTTCGCCATGAGCTTATTGAACGCATTATCGGCATGAATGGTCATTTAGACATTTATAGCCAATCTCGATCACTTCCTGATTACGATAAACTTACAAATGAGATCAAATCCTTGCCAGACATTACGAATGCCAATCCTATTGTCGAAGGACAAGCTATGGGTACTGCTCATGGAAATGCCACAGGTGTCCTTGTCCATGGCATGACGCTTTCTGATCTTGAAAATCGAAAAACCATTTCAGATAATATTATTCGGGGGCATCTGCGTTTATTTGATCGGCCGAATGCCGCAGTGATTGGAAAGCGCCTTGCAGAAAAGTTAGGGTTAATTTTGGGAGACAAAATAAGCCTCGTTTCTCCTCAAGGAAATGTAACCGCCTTTGGTACAATGCCTCGCACACGAACCTTTGAAGTCACCGCCGTTTTTGATGCCGGCATGATTCAGTATGACTCAACTCTTGTCTTCATTCCCCTTGAAGCCTCACAAAAATTTTTCCAACTTGGGGATGGGGTTACGGAAATTGAAATCTTTACGAAAAATCCTGAAAAACTGGATCATCTCAAAGAGGAAATTTATCCTCTTATTAAAAATATGGATGTCCGCCTTTTTAATTGGCAAGAAGCCAACAAAGAGTTTTTTAGCACCATTACGGTTGAGCGGAATGTCATGTTTATCATTCTAACTCTCATTATCCTAGTGGCATCTTTTAACGTGATTTCAACGTTGATCATGCTGGTCAAAGACAAGGGTCGCGATATTGCTATCCTCCGGACCATGGGGGCCACCCAAGGCATGATGATGAGCATTTTTTTCATTGCTGGATCTGCCATTGGCGTATTAGGTGCCTTTGTCGGAACGGTTTTTGGAGTTCTCTTTGCCTTAAACATTGATTCTATTCGTAAATTAATAGAATCTCTTTCTGGAACTGAGCTTTTCCGTGCAGAAATCTATTTCCTTTCTAAATTACCGGCTCTTGTTGACGTCAATGAAGTGGCACTTGTTGTTATCATTGCTCTTTTCTTGACATTCCTAGCGTCTCTCTATCCTTCTTGGAGGGCTGCACGACTCGATCCTGTGGAGGCGTTACGTTATGAGTAAGCCGATTCTCTCCCTCAAAGGACTCAGACGCACCTTTCATCAAGGACCAACTTCTCTCCATATCCTTAAAGGAATAGACCTTGATCTCTACCCAGGACAAATTGTGGCACTCGTTGGCCCATCCGGCTCTGGAAAATCAACTCTTCTTCAAACGGCCGGACTTCTGGAAAAATCAAACGGTGGTGAAATTATCATTGATGGGCAAAAATGTAGTCACCTCAATGATAAGAATCGAACCCAGATTCGCAGAGATATCATCGGATTTGTCTATCAGTTCCATCATTTATTGCCTGAATTTAACGCTGAAGAGAACATTATTTTACCTCAATTAATTGCTGGAAAACCCCGGAGTGAAGCCGAAGAGAGAGCAACTGACTTATTAAAAAAGGTAGGTATTTCAGAAAGAGCAAGTCATAGACCTGCACGCCTTTCAGGGGGAGAGCAACAACGTGTTGCGATTGTGAGGGCATTGGCTAATCATCCCCGAATTCTTTTAGCTGATGAGCCGACAGGTAACCTGGATGAGCATACGGCGGAGTCTGTTTTTGACACATTGATCAAGCTTGTACGAGAAGAAAATCTGGCTGCTCTCATTGCCACCCATAACATGAGCCTGGCACAACGGATGGACAGAGTTCTTGTCCTTCACGAAGGCCACTTGAAGGAAGAAAATCCTTAACCTACCTTTTCCTCAGGATAAACACCCCAAAGATGAGACCGTAACACCCAGCCTTTAAACTGTTGAATTTTGACTTGGCACCACTCTCCCTGTGACTTTATAAGATCCAAAATGACCCCTTTTTGAATGCGGACCAAAGGTAAGCTTTCCTTGTCTGCATCTTTATAGAGCAAGGCTTCGCCTCCCTGAACTATAACACGTCTTTTTTTGGACAACATGCTCTGGTGGACCCAACCCTTATCACCATCAGCATCACGAATTTCTCGCCAAGTATCAAATTCTGCTGTAACTTCAATGGGAAAGCCGGCTCTCGAATAAACCCAATCAACAGGGTAATTGGGGCCGGGGCCAACCCTCGCATTCACTTCATTGGGTCTTAAGGAAGCAAACCGAGGAACAGGACTTTTCTGGCCTGCGAATGCGGGTGAGAAAAGAAAAACAAGAGCAATGAAAGAATAGAGCGCTCTCACGAAATGCTCCTAAGTCCAGTGGAACCAAATCCGCCCTGACGTTCCTTTTGATCCAAATCATCATGTTGATCAACTTCTTCCCAACAGAGTCTTGAAACAGGATTTAAAACAAGTTGAGCAATTCTCACGCCTCTTTCAATTACAAAGTCTTCACTTCCTAAGTTAATCAGAATGATTTGAATCTCACCACGATAATCCGCATCAATCGTTCCAGGGGAATTCAAAACCGTTAAACCATGTTTTAAAGCGAGCCCCGATCTGGGACGAATCTGCGCTTCATAACCTCGAGGTATGGCTAATGAAATGCCTGTTGGAATAAGCTTACGCTCTGAAGGTTTGAGAATAAGAGGTTGATCAACAGCTGCGAAGAGATCGAGACCGGCACTTTCTGATGTTGCATAAGAGGGGAGAGGCAAGCCTTCACCATGGGACAAGCGTAAAAGACGAACTGATATCACATAAAACTCCATATTTTTTAAGTTATCTTATCGAGCGAAACTAGACGTGTCAAAGCTGTTCATTGCAAACGAGTGCTAATAAGCCTATGATAAAACATAAATAAATTTTTAAGGTAGATTATGGATTGGGACAAACTGAGGGTATTTCATGCGGTTGCAAGCGCAGGAAACTTTACAAAAGCAACAAAGTCCCTAAACATCAGTCAGTCGGCAATCAGCCGACAAGTGAATATACTAGAAGATGAGCTGGGAATACCCCTTTTTAAAAGGGTACCTCGTGGATTAGAGCTGACGCAAGCTGGCGCAACATTAAAGAACACAGTGACAAGTGTCTTTGCAAGACTTGCAATGGCTCAAGCCTCTATGGAAGAACTTAAAAACTCTCCCTATGGACCCATTAAAGTTGCCACAACCATTTCTTTCGGCTCTTTCTGGTTAGCCCCCAAGCTTGAAGAATTTCTCCAACAATACCCCGATATTCACATTCAACTTATTTTAAAAGACGAAGAAATTGATTTTAACATGCGTGAAGCCGATATAGGTATTATGGCTTTTCCTGGCAAAAATCCAGATCTGATTCAAACCAATCCCGTTAGTTATCCATTTCGGGTCTATGCCAATTCAGCTTATCTTGAGAAATATGGAACCCCTCAAACAGTCAAAGACTTAGATCGTCATCGACTCATTGTTTTTGGCAATGAGATGCCTCATGTTTTTAAAGATTTAGATTGGCTCTTAAAAATTGGAACCAAAAAACAGCGTGTTCCGTACCTGATCATAAACAGTGCTCAGGCGATCTATGAAGCCGTTAAATCTGGCATTGGCATTGCATGTCTACCAAAATACATGGTTGTCGATGACCATGAAATCATTGAAATTTTACCCGATATTTCTGACACTCGTATTAATCGATATATCGTTTACCCTTCTCATTTAGAGAATCTTAAACGCATCCAGGTTTTCGTCGACTTTATATCGAAAAAAATGCGTGAAGATCAGTTGTAACATTGTTTTAGCTTTCTGAAAGTGATACAAAACAATGAAAAATAACAGCCAGAAAAGTCTTGATGTGTCCATCATCATAAAAAATCTACACAAATCATTTAAAAGCCCTGTCCTGAAAGGAATAAATCTTGATATTCCAAAAGGTCAAATTTTGGGAATTATTGGTAAAAGTGGAGCTGGGAAAAGTACACTTCTGCGCTGTTTGAATGGCCTAGAAAAACCCACTCACGGAACCATTACTATTGAAGGCCAAAAATTCACCAATGTCTCTGACAAGACACGTCGAAAGATACAACAAAAAATAGGAAATGTTTTTCAATCACCAAACCTCCTGAGTCGTTTAACAGCTCTTAAAAACGTTATGTTTCCTGTGGATCTTATTAAGGGTAGATCTAAAGAAAATCGTGAAAAAGCCTTAAACATGCTCCAACTTGTCGGACTCGAGGGAAAAGAAGACATGTATCCAAGTCAACTGAGCGGAGGGCAATGTCAACGAGTAGCGATTGCTCGCGCGCTCATGACAGATGTAGATTTTTTATTATGTGACGAATTTACCTCTGCTCTTGATTTTGAAACAGCCCTGGAAATTCTCGAACTTTTACGTGACTTAAACAAAAGATTAGGCATCACTCTTGTCGTTATTACCCATGACATGGCTGTTGTGCGAGAAATTTGTGATGAAGTATGCGTCCTTGATCAAGGACGTATTGTGGAAAAAAATGATATTACGTCAATCCTTTTACACCCCCAAAATAAAGTCACAAAATCTCTTATACGCAATTTGATTAACAAGGACCTGCCTCATCACTTGCAAGAACAGCTTACTCAGAAGCCCACCTCCTCCGCAAAGGTATTTCTGCGTCTATTCTTTTCAGGAGAAACGTCCGGTGATCCGATTATTTCCTCTCTCGTTCGCAAATATGACATCTCAATTAATATTGTCGCCGGGAACTTGGATCACGTTCGTAAGACAGCCTTTGGTTGTCTCATCATAGAAATTCCCTATGACGACAAAAAACTGAAGGCTATTCAAAATGAACTCGGAAAAAGAGACGTTTCTTCGGATGTGATTGGTTACTTACCCCACAATGAGGCCCTCTAATGGAATATTTAATTTTCAAGGCAACACTTGAAACCTTTATCATGGTAGGCATATCCATGGGTTTGGGAACTCTTCTTGGGGCAGTCTTGGCTTCGTTTCTCACCTTAACAAAACCCAATGGTTTATGGCCCAGGTCAGTTATTTTTCAAATCTTAGACTTTTTTTTGAATGTTTTCCGATCAATACCCTTTATTATCCTCATCATTTTGATGATCCCTTTTACACGTTTTTGGGTGGGCACATCCATTGGAACCGCTGCAGCAACTCTTCCTTTAACTATTGCAGCTGCTTTACTTATTACCCGCGTTATTCAAGATGCTTTAGAAACAACCCCCAAGGGGCTGGTGGAAGTTGGTAAAGCTCTAGGTATTTCAAATTCTCAAATCATCATAAAGATTCAATTTCGCGAGGCCCTCCCTCTCATCATTTCTGGACTTACAACTGTATCAATCAATATCATCGGCTTTTCCGCAATGGCAGGAACTGTTGGTGGAGGAGGTCTTGGAGATCTTGCTCTTCGTTATGGGTATCAAAGATACGACTTTACGGTTCTCTTAATCGTGGTTATTATTTTGGTGATCATGGTGCAATGCGTTCAAATGGTTGGTAATTTTTTCTCAGCTAAACTTAAAAAGTAAGATAGGACATCTTTTCCATGAAATCTTTAAAGCACCTCTTCTGTTTCCTTTTTACGCTCTCTCCTTTGGAAGCAACACCTGTAAAAGTTGGTGTAACAGCAGGTCCCCATGCCATTATTATGGATAAAGTCAAAGAACTCGCAAAAGATCAAGGGCTTGAACTTGAGGTTACTGAATTTAATGACTTTATTCTGCCTAACACAGCTCTCAATGATGGAGGACTTGATATCAATGCCTACCAACATGAGCCCTTTTTAGATGAACAAGTCAAAACGCGCGGCTACCACATTAAATCTGCGGGAAAAACCGTCCTTATGCCCTTAGGCGTTTATAGTAAGAAATTGACGACTCTTTCAGATATCAAAGAAAATGCCAAAATTGCTATTCCCTCTGATCCTACAAATGAGGGGAGAGCCCTCAAACTTCTTGAGAAAGAAGGACTGATCGTATTAAGCGGAGCCGAAAATCCTTCGATTCTCGATATCAAAGATAATCCTAAACATCTTGATCTCATGGAAATTGATGCCCCTCAACTACCTCGCGCTTTAGACGATGTTGACGCAGCGGTGATCAATACAGACTGGGTACTTCTTGCAGGTATTGACCCAACATCAGCTCTCGCTCTTGAAAGCAAAAAGTCTCCCTATGCAAATGTTTTTGCCATACGTCAGGATGAGAATCGACCTGAAATATCACAACTGATTAAGATTTATCAAAGCGAGCCAATTAAAGAGTTTATTCAAGAAGAATTTAAGGGTGCTGTTATACCTGCTTGGTAATGTTTAAGCAACATCTGCCATAGCTGAATCTTTTACACTTTTCCGAATCAAATCGCAAACATCGTTGGGTGTTGCATAATATTCCTTTTCAAGCTCTCGGCTTGTTGGCGCTGGAACATCAGGAAGCGTCAAGCGCAAAGGTTTGCTCAAAAGTAATTGGGGGTTTATATTTTCAACAACAGATGAAATAATTTCACCCGCTAATCCACAATTTTTCCAACTTCCATCAACAGCTACCACGCGTCGCGTTTTTCGAACTGATGCCAAGACGGGTTGTATATCAAGAGGATTGATAACACGTAAATCGACAACCTCGCAAGATACCCCTTCTCGTTCCATTTCTCTTGCTGCTTGCATTGCGAGTGAACAGCTGTAACTCGCTCCCACAAGTGTGACATCCTTTCCTTCTCTGACGACTTTTGGACCTTCTTGACTTAAATCAAGTTCTTCAACTTCACCAACCAGTTCTGTTTCGCTATAAAGCCATCGATCATCAATATACAAGACAGGATCCGGACAGAGAACAGAGGCAATTAGCAAATCCCGCGCATCTTTTGGAGAATAGGGCATGACAACCCTTAGCCCAGGAATATGAGCGAACCACGAATGAAGAGCTTGAGAATGCTGTGCGCCTTGCTCACCACCTCGATTAATTATGCTGCGAACCGTAACACCTGGGTTCGCTTGATCTCCAAACATATATGACCACTTAGCCGCTTGGTTCACAAGAGAATCCATAGCAAAAATCATAAAATCCATTCGAGGATGAATGATGATGGGTTTGTGACCAAATAAAGAAGCGCCCACTCCTATGCTTGTACAAGCCCATTCGGAAACAGGAGAGTCAATCACACGATCTTTGCCATATTTAACATCTAAGTCCTGCATACTATTTCCAACATACCAGGGACTCCATACTCCTTGACCAAGAACAAAGGTCTCCGGATAGTGAGAAAGAAGATAATCAAAGGCTTGCCAAATCCCATGACTATAATTTAATTCGGTTTTCATGATGCATCCTTAGAATGGTAAACATACTTGTATAAATCTTCAGGCTCAGGCCATGGAGCTTGTTCCGCTTTTTGAATCGACTTTTTTATTAATCCATCTGTTTCTTTTTGAACAGCTACAAATTGTTGGTATGTATATAATTTTTGATCTTCAAGAGCTTTAAATAATCTTTCAATAGGATCCCTTTGTCTCCAACTTTCAAGCTCTTCCTGGCTTCGTCTTACACCGACATCGATATCGGCATTTCCACCCACATGCCCGAGCCAACGATAAGTTACAGCTTCCAAGAATCCAGGCCCTTTGCCCGCACGTGCTTGAGAAATAAGTTCACTTGCTGCCTTATCAACGGCTGTTACGTCATTCCCGTCAACGACTTTATAGTCAACCTGATGGGCTTGTGCAAATCGGGCTGTCGCGTCAGAGGGTTGGCGCAAGCATATATCCATGTGACTGGAAAACAAGTTGTTTTCAACGACAAACAGCATAGGAAGTTTCATGATAGATGCAAAATTGAGTGCTTCATGAACTACACCTTCCTCACACGCTCCATCTCCAAAAAAGGCAACCCCTATGGCTTTAGATCCGGATAATTTTGCAGAAAGTGCTGCACCCACAGCGATCGGAATTGTACCCGCGACAATGGGAACAGCTCCGTGAAAACCAACAGCAGCATCATAGATGTGCATAGAGCCACCCATACCTTTTGAACAACCGGTTTTTTTCCCATATATTTCTGCAAAAAGGCCATCTATATCACCTCCCATAGCAATATAATGATTATGCGAACGATGGTTACCAAAAGCTCTATCCTCCGGCAAAAGATGCTGGGCAATACCCACTGCTATAGCTTCTTGACCAACAGCTAAATGGCAAGGGCATTTTACGATACCTTCACGGACAAGCTCAGCGATATTTTCCTCAACAGTTCGCAATAAAATCATTTTCTCAAGCTGTTGGACTAATTTTTCTCTATTCTCAGAAGAAATCACTAATGGTTCACGGTAGTTTAAAGGGTTAGCTAAATCACCCAGTACTAAACAAGAAAATTCCGACTGTGTTGCTTTTAATTCCATAAAAATCCTCAATCTACCTGATCATCTCAACGATGGGTTACAATTTTACTACTTCCTGGTGGAGGAGTAGGTACAAGCCTTTCTTCTCTTTGTGATACTTTGATCAAGTCATCTGATGCCTTAAGGGAGCGTAAAATGTGGGTAACTCCTTTTAAAGCCATTTTCCGAGAAAAAAAACCCAAAACTGTTAATACAATAATTTTTATGTCCAGCATAAAACTGATATTTTCAATGTAGAAAAGACCTAGTCGACTTTTCCAAGGTCTAACGAGCTGGTTATAAGCAATATTTGTATCCGCGCTATTCTCCACAATTTCTCCTAAATCCGCAAAAACAATTGATGACAAGTCAGACATCCCGGGCTTTACAGAAAGCAGCTTTTTCTCTTCTTGGGTATAAAGTCTTGTTTCTGCCTCAACATTAGGACGAGGACCAACAACACTCATATTACCCTTGAGAACATCCCATAGTTGAAAAAGCTCATCGATTTTATACTTTCGAATGATCATGCCAAGTTTGGTAATTCTATTATCATTGGTTGCAGCTGTGTCAACGCCAGCTTGATCCGCTCCGACAACCATCGATCGCAATTTCAGCATATGAAAAGGTTTACCATTTTTTCCCATCCTAAGAGGAATATAAAAGGGAGAATGGCCATCCTGCACAAAAACTAAAAGCATGAAAATTAAAAGTAAAGGACTAAAAAATATTAATCCTAGTATAGAAAAAAACACATCAAATAATCTTTTCAAAGATTTCATTTTTATCCTTTAAGAATGAAAGTTTAACTAACATCCTTTTTTCTCCAAGTCAACATTTTCCCCATATAATCGCAATCATATCTGATCCTGAAAGCATAAGTATTCTATATCAGACTTGGAAAATTCAATATGAAGCGCTTGAATATTAGAAACGACTTGGTCTGGGGTTCTCATTCCGGCAATTAAAGAAGAAACGCATGAATTATTTATCAGCCAGGCAAGTGCAACTTGTGCAAGTGTAGCTTGTTTGGCATCCGCAATCACTTTCATTTTTTCCATAAACGAAAAATATTGCTTCAAAAGTTCAGGGGAACCCCACTCTTGGGCCGTACGCCTTCTATCATTCTCGGGAAGATGAGCCGGGTCATATTTCCCCGATAAAAGACCCAAGTGCAATGGACTATAAGCTAATACACGAATATTGTTCTCCACGCAGTAAGGGATCAATTCTTTTTCATGTTCCCTACGTATGATGTTGTAGGGTATTTGAAGAGAGTAAACTGGGTGAATACCTTGTATTTTTTCAAGTAATTTTATATCAAAGTTACAAACACCAATCTCCCGCACCTTACCTTGCTCTACAAGCATTTTCATTGCATTCCAGGTTTCCTCAACAGGTGTTTCGGGATCAGGCCAATGGCATTGATAAAGATCTATATAGGAAGTGTTTAAACGTTTGAGGCTACTTTCAAGGTCCTCAACAATAAACTGAGGCTTTAAGTTTTTTTTTGCTTTTTTTTCTTTACCAAGGTAAAGACCACACTTCGTTGCAAGATAGATTTGGTCCCGCCTATCTTTTACAGCTTTACCAATCAGTTCTTCTGAATGCCCTAGCCCATAAATAGGCGATGTATCAATCCAATTGATCCCTTCTTCAACAGCTTTATGGAGTGATTTAATGGAGGTTTGATCATCTGTTTCGCCCCATAGACCACTTATGGTAAGCCCACCAAACCCAATTTGACTTAGATTAATCATTGTATCACACTTTCCTTGTCATTTTGTCCCTTAAGCTTTCAAACTATAGATTCAATTATATTTTTATAAACAATCTTTTGATCTGAAGAAGCTAACATTGAATTATGCCAAAGCAGTGTAAAGGTGCCTTTAAAATAGCGCACTGTGTGACTTAATTCGATAATGGCTTCATAAGCCTGAGAAAGTGTTTTGTTTTGATAATTTTTGCCTAGTAATGTCTCTTCCATTACAATTAATGGATATTCCCTTAACTTTAAAGCACTTGAAGACAACAAATTAAATACAGGAAAGTCATAGCAGGTGCCGCACCTAAATCCTATGTTTTCAGCAAAACCAAGAGATGAATCATAACTTAACCCAACATCTTCCCAAGTTTGCCAAGTGATTGGCGCTTGCCATCTTAGATAATGTTGCCTTCCTCCCCAATGCTCTTGTTTAATACCTTCTTGAGAAGTCACGCGAAGTAAATTATCGAATTCCTTTTGTAAATTGTCCCTTGAAAGATAGGTATCATAGCTAGGGTGAAGCCCTATTTCATGCCCTCTGAAATGCATTGTTCTCATGAGCTGACGAATGAATGGCATATCTAGATTATAATATCCATCGACATTCCCTGCTGTATTCCCTGCAATAAAATAGAATGCACTTTTAATATTATTTTTCTCACTAACCTTCATAATGAAATCAAATGTATTGTATGGATCAAACTGATGATTTCCAAATCTTGAGGGAAGATACGAGCCAAATCTTCTGGCAAAAAGAATGGGATCTTTACGTTTCAAAAGGTCTCCCATTGTTGTTTTTAAAACTGCTGAGATTGGTTTATCCAAAAATGAGGAAGGGTGATCTACATCATGCGATAGGAACAAGTTATAGTGCTTATTTCTTCTCTTTAATTTAGGCCATGCTCTCTGAAGACATTCCCATAAAAGTTCCACATATTCATTAACAAGAGGTCGATGTAGCAGGTCTCTAACAACACAAGCATGGCTATTGAATCGACCATGTTTGTCATAGGTTTTCTTTACAACCTCTTCATATCGAGTCAACATAAAAAAAATGGATCCAAACAGATCCCAATTGATTTCAATTTTTGTGTCACTTACGTTTACAGATGACTCTTTCGTACCATAAATAAGAGGAAGATCTTTATAATAGGGTTTTTGTACAAAGGGAAAATGAGATAGATTTAAGGAGTGTAGGGGAGCACTTGGCAAGGAATCGTCTGTTAACCATTTCTCTTTTGGTATACAAAATAGACCATCTTGAATGATAATTTCTTTTTCTTCTTGAACTTCTCTAAACCTAATAATTGTGTTTTGAGCATCATGAAACGCAATTTCATATGGTAAACCCAACCATTCTCTGAAAATAACCTCATAAAGGTATTTTCTTTCATTTACATAACGGTCCCCACAGATGATTTGAATCATGTTAAGCTTCGTTTGGGTAAACTATGAGAGCAATTCTTTCTGTAAGACTCCATGGTTGCAGTTGATAAAAAAACGTAAGATTCCTTGAAATATAATCATGAAACCGTTTTGGCAAACATTTCCGAATCAGACGATGGTTGAAACAATCTGATATACCCCCGAATTTTTTGAATTCAATTTTGCTATTTTTATATTTGCTTTGTCTTATGAGATCAATAAGCTCCTTTTGATCGTAAAAACGAACATCATAAATGGCATCTTCTATTTTATTTCTCTTAAATTTTTCATATAGACGTTTATTATTTAGATTATGAACCAAAATAATGGCTACTGAGCTAGTAACACGCAATTGCTCATTAATTGCTAGTTTTTCACTCTCCTCAGAGAGTAAACCTATAAGACCGTTCTGAAAACTCAAATCAAACTGTTTATTTGAGAAACTCAATGATGTGCAATCCTCAGCTTGAAGCTGGAGCGCGCTAAAATCACTTCGTTTCTTTAATTTGTCAATCAAACTTTTTTCAAAGTCTGTTGCTGTCACGTCGTTGCCGACCTCAGCTAAATGCTTGCTGTCTCGTGCACTACCACAACCTAACTCTAGTATTCTTTTCTTATTAGGAAACAAGTAATTAACAAAGTATCCCGTGCGTGGAGGAGTGGAAACATATCTATCTAAGTGTTGATCCCAAAGCTTAGACCATTTTGTAGTCATTTTGAATCCTTTCTTTGCTAAGATGATATTCATAAATCATATCATATACATAAAGTATGATGTTGATAAACGTAAATCCCCAGATGTAGTAAAGTGTATTATAACATGTCTTATAATAAATAATCGAAAAGCCATATAATGCCAGCAATCGTATAAGATGCCAAGAAAGAATATACCCTTTTGCATTTACAATGACAGCCCCTTTATCCAACGGAGTACTTATAAATAAGAACAGCGTACCTAAAGACAAAACTTGAAAATAGCTAATGATCTCTGGCGGATAATGTCCCATCACGATATCAAATATAAAGGAGGGGAAAACAAAAATAAAAGAGAATATGGGAAGCGCTACAATAGAAACCTTAGCAAGATAAAGCAGAAAGCAATGAGTAAAGGCTCCACGATTTTTCCATTCTTCAATGGCTTTCTGGCGATATATTACACCTATATTTTCAGCAATCAAAGTCGGAGCGGTAAGAATTTGACGGCAAATAGAATAATACCCAAGAATTTCAGTTGACCCGATTAACGGAATAAAAAATGCTGGAACTCTCAAAGCTGCAGCCCCTATAAAATGTGAAATAAACATTGTTGAAGATATTTTAAGACCACTTCGAAAAGCTTTCCATATATCACTTAGAGAAACATCACTTATCGAAAAATATCTTACTGACATTTGAAGGATTGCAAGAGCTGCTAAGCTTTCCCCTATGGTATAACCTAAAATTAGACCATAATTTAAATTGCAAAATATCATCGCAAAGCAAGTACTTTGAATAAAAAGCACTTTATAGGTTCGAAATTTCGCCACATTTTTATAATTTTCAAAATTGAGTTGGTAGTATGTGAGCGATTGTGAAAATGCAAACATAAAGACATAAATTGGTAAAATTAAATAGATGGGTTCCTCTCCAAATATAACGATGGCTACAATTGCGCCTACCAATGAAAAAATAGTGAACAGAATATTAAAGACAAAGCATAGCATGAGAACATTGTTGGCTTCTTTGTGATTCTTAGCCAGTCCAATCATAAGCTCAAATCTAAAGCTGGCTATCGTGGCAATAAGACCTGCAATGGCTAAAAATAGCTCTAATAAGCCAAATGCATTTGGCGTGTAAAACCTTGCTAAAAGGGGTAGAGCAATAAAGCCAATAATTTGTTTTAGAACAGAGCTAGAAAGAAGAGCCATGAAGTTCTTTAAAAAGTCTGCAGACAGGAGATAACTCCAAAATAAATTGATTTTTTGCAAGTAGCCCATTAGAGTCAGGATTCCTTTGGAAATTGGTTCTTATGCTTTTGATAACTTTAAATACTAATTCAAGTCAGTTTCCTGTTATAATCAAGTTTATTTGAGAATGTCAAACCAACTTTAAAACCAACGCTTTCAGAGCAAGGTAAGTTCTATAAACAAAATCTAACCACAAGAGATTAACCCAAATGTCTATATAGAAGGTTGCAAAAGTAATTTGATCAATTTAATGTGATCCAAATATAGACATAAATTTATGAGTTTTATTTGAAAAAGGAATTTCTGATTCTTGATCCTCATCTTGGTCAAGGATTATCTCTCGCAAGGCATTTAAAATATACGGGACACAAAGTAGAACTTTGCAATGAACCAGTCTCGCACGCTCACTCCTCCCCTTACCTGAGTAATAAAGTAGAAGAAGCTTTTGCTCTAAACAAATGCGTCATCCCTACGGGTATCACATCAACTTCTTGGCTTTTAAGCAAAAAGCCAGTAATTCGTTTCCACGATCATGAGTTTCATGCTGATAGCTTGAGGGTTAGTGATAAAGTATGGTTATTAAATGTGGCAAAATCCATTAATATCCCTATCCCTAGGACATATCATTCTTTAGAAGAAGTCAAAAATAACTTCCCTATATTTTATAAAAATAAAATGGAGGGAGCAAAAAAGAATGTGGGCATATTGCATCAAAGCCCTTCTGACCCTCTAAATTACCATCATTTCCTCTTCCAGGAAATTATCAGTGGCGAAGATACATATGGCGTCGCTTTCATTGCTCATAAAGGTCAAATTAAAACTTATGCCTCACATCGGGAAGTATTTAGCAATCCTCCCTTGGGAGGCTCTGCCGCTATAATAGAAAAATACAATCAAAATAGGTTAATAGATTATACATCTCTTCTAGTTAAATCCATTAATTATACCGGATGGGGGCTAGCAGAGTATAAATATTGTGAAAAAAGAGATGATTATGTTCTTATGGAAATAAATCCAAAGTTTTGGGCTTCCTTAGAGTTTACTCTCAGAGCTTACCCTCACTTCAGTGAGACTTTGCTTGGTAAGCCGACAGTAGAAACAAACAAAGAAGCATTTGTTTATCTGGATCGCTTGCTTCTGGCCTCTCGATCCAAATTTATTAAAGAACTTTGTAGATATAACCGAAATTTCTTTTTCTGCGAATATAAAAGTGTTGTTAAGAGGTTCTATTTAAAATGTTGCAAACCCTTTAAATTTTTGAAAAACATGTTCACCCAACTCTTTTCCTTATATCCAAGAACATAAAGTCTTATCGAGAAAAAGTACAATCTATCTTACAAATACTGTTTATTTGAGACCAAGAGATTCCAATGCTCTCATTTTATAAAAACAATTCTATTCTTACAAAAAAAGGCCCCTCAGGGCCTTTTCTATATTTAAATTGCAAGCATTAGAATCATGATGCTTTATTCGTTGACTCTGTTGTGCCGTTCAACTTCTTATTCAGTTCATCGACGCTTAAATATCCTGCGACGACTTCGTTTCCATTCACAATCATTGTTGGTGTCGCATTCACACCAAGCGTTTTAGCAAGCTCAATAGTATCCTTCATCTGATCTTTAACTGCTTTGCTGTTCATAGCCTTTTCAAGCTCCTTCTTTTTTATTCCCAAAGAAGAAGCCATCTTCATAATCATTTGTTTCGTAAGAGGCTTATCAGAGGAAAATATGGCATTCTGAACTTGTGCATACTTTCCTAAAGACTTAGCAGCAAGCATAGCCTGAACAGCGACTTGTGATTTATCACCCATCATTGCCATATCTTTAACAACGATTTTAACATCTGAGTTTTTACTAGGGAGTAAAGCTATTTCCTTGGCGAAGTTACGACAATGTCCACAATTCGGATCCCAAAAAACAACGAGTGATTTAGTGCCTTTCTCATTGCCTAGGACTGGATCACTTGGATTATTAAGAACCTTGTCTTTGTTCTCAGCCACTGCCTTCTCAATTTTTGCCAATGCTTCTTTTTGCTCTTGTTCCATTGCAGCTTGGAAAGACGCTATGACCACCTTTGGGTTCTTGTTTAAATACTCTCCAATCAATTTTTCAATTGCCGTTGTTTGCTCTTGTGTAAGAACAGAAGCTGTTTCCGTCGTTGCTGTTGTAACAGGAACTTCTTCAGAAAAAGCTGCGCTTGTTAAGCTCAAACTTGCAAAGGACATTAGACATAAAGATAATTTTTTCATTTTATTCTCCCTTTCATTAGGGTTTTAAGGTATTCAATTTTTGTGATTTTCACAAGAGATTATTCTTCATCCGTGGATTTTTCAAGGCCAACAACTTCCTCATCTTCCCCAAAATCAGATGTATCTTCAAGGATATCATCTCCTTCATCAAGGGTCGTTAAATCTTCTTCTAGTGACAGATCCATGACTTCTTCTGGCTTAGGTTTTTGTAGAGATTTAGACTCAGAGGAAGGTGGTCTTCCACGGCGTTTTTTTACAAAGGCTTCTGGATCAAAGCTATTTGAACACTTTGGACAAACAATAGGCTGTCTTTGCATATCATAAAAACGCGCACTACAGCTTGGGCAAGTTCTCTTTACGCCCCATTCAGGCTTTGACATTCTTTTTCTCCTTCACTTTATCACATTTATCCTGGACAACGGCTTTGTCATGTCTCTGACCTTCTGTCAACATCTTATCTCTTTCCTATCGATTTTTTTTTAAAATTATGCCATCACAATTCATGATAAGGAAAGAACGATGACAATAATAATTGCTATAGATGGTCCAGCAGGAGCAGGGAAAGGAACATTGGCCCGTCATCTTGCTGAAACTTACAATTTAGATTTTCTTGACACGGGACTTTTATACCGAGCCGTTGCCTTAAGATTATTACAAAGTGAAATTCATAGATTTGATGAAAAACTCGCCGAAGAAGCAGCGTCTTCCTTAACCATGAAAGATTTATCATCTCCTTCTTTAAGAGAAGAAGAAATTGGCATACTTGCCTCAAAAGTTGCAATTCAAGCTGGAGTAAGGAATATTCTGCTTCAATTTCAAAGAAGCTTTGCAAACAATCCGAGCGCAGGAAAACTTGGGGTTGTGCTAGATGGTCGAGATATTGGTAGTCACGTCCTCCCCAATGCACCTTGTAAATTATTTGTGACAGCGTCATCAGAGGTCCGCGCAAAAAGACGATACAAAGAGTTGCATGAAAAAGGAATTCCAAGTATATATAAAGATGTTCTAGAAGATATCGAAGCAAGGGATATACGGGATCAAACACGAAAAGTATCCCCCTTATGCCCTGCTGAAGGAGCTTTTATTCTTGATACTTCTGAACTAAGCATCGATGAAGTAGTTGAAAAAGCCTGCTCATACGTAGATTCCATCTACCCTGAGGCTTATAAACGTCATCTTCGTCAATAGAATAGTTGTTTCGGCACTTCTATTCTTGGATCACTCTAACCCCATCAAAGCTTTATGGGCCGAGCATAAAGACATTTAAGGAAATATATTAATGACAAAACAGAGCTCTTTAACCGGAGAAAAATTTTCTCCAGACACTGAAAATTTTGAAGCTCTCTTAGAAGAATCATTTGGAAAAGAAAATGGCCTTGAAGGCCGTGTTATCACTGGAACAGTCATCGGCATCGAAAACGATGTTGCTATTGTCGATGTTGGTCTTAAATCAGAAGGTCGTATCCCTTTAAGAGAATTCTCAGTATCCGGTACTGCGCCTGACTTAAAAGTTGGAGAAACAGTTGAAGTTTATCTAGAGCGTTTAGAAGATAAAAATGGTGAGACCGTTCTCTCTCATGAAAAAGCGAGAAGAGAAGCCGCTTGGAAACAACTCGAAAAATCATATGAGAAAAATGAACATGTTGATGGAACCATATTTGGACGCGTCAAAGGTGGATTCACTGTGGATCTCAAGGGCGCTGTTGCCTTTTTGCCAGGAAGCCAAGTCGATATTCGTCCTGTAAGAGATGTGTCTCCTCTCATTGGCGTATTGCAACCCTTCCAAATTCTTAAAATGGACCGCAGCCGCGGCAATATCGTTGTTTCAAGACGTGCCGTTCTCGAAGAAACACGCGCTGAAGCCCGTAGTGAGCTAGTCTCTCGCCTTGAAGAAGGTCAAATTCTCGAAGGTATTGTTAAGAACATCACAGACTATGGAGCATTCATTGATTTAGGAGGCGTGGATGGCCTTCTGCACGTTACAGACATCGCTTGGCACCGTGTAAACCATCCATCGGAAGTCTTAACCGTAGGTCAACCTATTCGCGTTCAAATCATTCGCTTTAATTCTGAAAACCAAAGAATTTCATTGGGCATGAAACAACTTGAGAGTGATCCATGGGCTGGAGCCGAAGTTAAATATGCTGTGAATACAAAAGTTAAAGGACGTGTCACAAACATTACTGACTACGGTGCGTTTATTGAACTTGAGCCCGGCATTGAGGGTCTTGTCCACGTTACAGAAATGAGCTGGACCAAGAAAAACATGCCTCCAGGAAAAATTGTTTCCACCAGTCAAGAAGTCGAAGTTCTCGTGTTGGATGTTGATGCATCCAAACGTAGGATCAGCTTGGGCATGAAGCAATGTGTCGCGAATCCTTGGGAAACACTCCAAGAAAAATATAAAGTTGGATCTGAAATTGAAGGCGAGGTCAAGAACATCACTGAGTTTGGTCTTTTCGTAGGACTTTCAGATGAAATTGACGGCATGGTTCATATGTCTGATATTTCTTGGGACAAACCTGGAGAAGAAGCGATCCTCGAGTATAAAAAGGGTATGAAGGTTAAAGCTAAAGTACTCGACATCGATCCTGAAAAAGAACGTGTCAGCTTAGGCATTAAACAACTTTCCGGAGACCCATTCGAAGACAGCATTGCAAGCCTAAAGAAAGGGGGCATTGTGACTTGTGAAGTTATGTCCCTTCTTGAAACGGGTATCGAAGTCAGTCTCGCTGGTGGTCTAACAGGCTTCATCCGCAAAACTGAACTATCCCGTGATCGAGCAGAACAAAGGCCTGATCGCTTTGCAGTAGGTGAAAAAGTAGATGCGAAGGTTACACAAATTGATAAAGCCAACCGAAAGATCACTCTATCCATTAAAGCCCGTGAAGTTGATGAAGAGCGGCAAGCTATGGAAGAGTACGGCTCTACGGATAGCGGTGCAAGTCTCGGTGATATCTTAGGCGCTGCTCTTGAGCAGGTAAAAGAAAAGTCAAAAGCCGCTGAAGCATCGGCTGAGGAAAAGCCAAAAGCAGTCGCTAAAAAAGCACCTGCAAAAAAGAAAACAAAAGAATAAATCATTCTTTGATTTCGAAGCTGAAAAGCCCTAGGTCATGAAATTGACCTAGGGTTTTTTATACTCCTCACACTCATTGTCATTCCCGCGAAGGCGGGAATCCAGGAAATAGCTGAAACATGGATCCCCGCTACAGCATGAGATGACACCGTGCAGGTAAAGAAAAGATTAGCTTTGTATTGTGACTTTCAGTTTCCCTGAATATTCCGGTTTATTAGTCCCCTTGTTAACGGGGTCAAGTTGAGAAAAAGCAAATATCGCTGCTCCCTTGAGAAAGTCCGTTTTCCCTTGAAATAAGGATAATCCCTCGAATGCTTTCTCAAGGGTTAGCTCAATCTTTTCATAGACTTCCTCAGGACTTAAATAGCGCAAAAACGTTAACTTCTCTTGATCTTGTTGGCTTGGCTTTCCCAAGAGTTCCTCTGTTCCCCAATAATCCAAAAGATCATCAATCATCTGAAAGGCTTGGCCAAATAAGATTCCATAAGATTTTAAGGCTTGGCGCTCTTTTGCCGTCGCTTGACCCAGAATGCCTCCTGCTTCAACGGAAAATTCGAACAACTGGCCTGTTTTAAGCTGTTGAAGTTTAATCAAATTATCCAAAGTTAAAGCATACTCTTCCTGCTTTAAGTCCATCATTTGACCTGCAACGAGTCCTTGAGAACCAGTCATCTCCGCAAAGCGTTCCATCAGCTCAAGCTTTACCTCTGCGCTCATCTGAAGAGAGGACAGGACTTGAAAAGCAAGGGGAATTAGTGCATCTCCAACAAGGACAGCCGTTGCCTCCCCATACGCCTTGTGGCAGCTGGACTTTCCACGGCGAAAGTCTGCGTTATCCATGCACGGCAAATCATCATGAACAAGCGAGTAGGCATGAATAAGCTCGATTGCTGCACCAACTTTAAGAACAACTTCTGAATCCACAGAAAAGAGCTGGGCACTTGCCCATGTAAGAAAGGGACGCAGACGCTTGCCACCCCCTAAAACACTATACCGCATTGCTTCATGTAAGCGGGTGGATGGCGGTGGAAGAATTTCGTCGAGTGTCCCCTCAATGTCTTGAGCACAGGTCTGAAGACACTTCAAAAAGTCATCATTCTTCAAATTCAATGGATTTTTTTGAAATGCTGTCATCAACTCCAACCACAATTTGTTCAACACGCAGACGCGCATCTTTGAGCTTCTTTTCACAATGAAGTCTTAAAGACGCCCCTCTCTCATAGGATTGAATCGCCTGCTCGAGAGTTGTTTTTCCTTCTTCAAGGCTCCGCACAATGGTCTCAAGTTCTTTAAGAGCTTCTTCAAAACTCATATTTTCTACAGGATTCATAAGTTCTCCTAACGTGTTGGAACGGGGTGTTCCCCTTCATAATTGTAAAAACCTTGGCCCGTTTTACGTCCTAACCATCCAGCTTGTACATATTTTACCAGCAATGGACAAGGCTTATATTTAGGATTCCCTAATCCTTCATAAAGCATATTCATAATAGAAACACATGTGTCTAAGCCAATTAAGTCGGCCAATTCTAAAGGCCCCATAGGTTGATTTGTGCCCAAACGCATAGCTTTATCAATGTCTTCTGTAGATCCGACCCCTTCAAAAAGAGTATATGCGGCTTCGTTAATCATGGGCATCAAGATGCGATTTACAATAAATCCTGGGTAATCTTGTGAAACAACAGGTTGCTTTCCAAGACGCTTCACCACATCCTCTACAAAGTGATACGTCGCATTAGTCGTTGCCAGACCTCGAATCAATTCAACCAATTGCATCACGGGAACAGGATTCATGAAGTGCATCCCCATAAATTTATCGGGACGATCCGTGGCACTTGCCAGAGAAGTTATGGAGATAGAAGAGGTATTGCTCGCTAAAAGACACTTTGGTGAAAGATGAGGGCAAAGTTTTTGAAATATGGATTTCTTCAGAGCTTCTTCCTCCGTCACAACTTCAATAACAAAGTCACAAACCTGAAATGCCTCAAATCCAGCATGAGTGTGAAGTCGCTCGATGGCTTTATCCTTTTCATTTGCAGAAACTTTATTTCGGGCAACGAGCTTTTCAAGACCCTTCGTAATACCTTCTACACTTTTTTTTAGAACTTGTTCTGAGACGTCACTGAGAAACACTTCATATTCCGCGAGAGCACAGACTTGCGCAATCCCACTTCCCATTTGCCCTGCACCAATAATACCTATTTTTTCAATCATTTGACCTCTCTTATTGCAGTCTGTCCAAGCTATTTTAACTTTTCTATCAGCTCAGGTAAAAGGGTAAATAGATCCCCTTCCAAACCATAAGTAGCAACTTGAAAAATGGGTGCATCAGGATCTTTATTTATGGCCACAATCACTTTACTATCTTTCATCCCTGCAAGATGTTGAATGGCCCCAGAAATACCCACAGCAATATAAAGGTCAGGTGCGACCACTTTCCCTGTTTGGCCAACCTGGTAATCATTGGGAACAAATCCCGCATCAACAGCTGCCCTCGAAGCTCCAATAGCCGCTCCTAACTTATCGGCAAGTTGTTCAAGAAGAGCAAAGTTTTCCTTTGTTTGAAACCCTCGACCACCAGATACTACTATGGATGCATCTGTCAACTCAGGTCGTTTTGACGCACTGGCTGCCATCTTGAGAAAGGTTGGACAGGGACAAGATGGCTTTTTGTAAGGATATGATTCAATCGCTGCTTTTGAAGATCCTTTTTGAGCCAAATCAAATGCTGTCGGACGAATCGTAAGAACCTTAATGGCATCTTTAGACTTTACGGTTGCCAAAGCATTACCCGCATAAATAGGTCTCACAAAAGTGTCAGATCCTTCAATATGGATCACATCTGAAACGAGGGCCACATCCAACAGTGCTGCAACACGAGGAAGGACATTTTTTCCAAAGGTTGTGGAAGGCGCCAAAATGAATATGTATTTTTTCCCAAGCTCAACCACTGTATCTGTTATGTTCTCAGCAATGGGATGCTTGAGCGAGGGATCTTCAACAGTCCATACTTTTTCGACCCCCTCATACTCTGAAAGCTCTTGAGCCACCGTTTGACATGTATCTCCCATCACTAAAAGATGAATGTCGGTATCCAACTTTTTTGCTGCTGTCAGCGTTGCAAGGGTTGCAGGAAAGATGCGATTGTTATCATGTTCAACAAGAAGGAGCAGAGCCATCATATCACCTTTGCTTCATGGATCAGTTTACCCAAAAGCTCATCCACATCTTTAACTCGAACCCCTGGCGGTCGTTTAGGGGGCTCTGAAACCTTTTGAATCGCAAGATGTGGCGTTAGATCAATCTCTAAATGCTTATCAGAAACAGTCTCCAAGGGTTTTTGCTTTGCTTTCATAATATTTGGCAAGGTCGCATAGCGAGGCTTATTTAAGCGCAAATCCGTTGTAATCACTGCAGGTAAATTCATTTTGAGGGTTTCAAGTCCCCCGTCCACTTCACGGACCACTTCGATCTCTTTTCCTTCCAGGGTTAATTCAGACACAAACGTGGCTTGAGACCACCCAAGTAACGCGGATAGCATTTGTCCTGTTTGGTTGTAATCATCATCAATGGCTTGCTTTCCAAGAATCACCAGTTCTGGCTTTTCTTTCTCAACAAGGGCTTTGAGACATTTAGCAACACCCAAAGGCTGCGTCTCAAGAGAGGTTTCCACATGGATACCCCGATCTGCCCCCAAAGCAAGAGCCGCTCGGATTGTTTCTTGACAAACCGCTTCACCGATTGACACAACGACGATTTCTTGAGCAAGCCCATTTTCTTTCAAATGAATGGCCTCCTCCACAGCAATTTCGTCAAAGGGATTCATAGACATTTTAACACCATTCAGATCAACACCCGACCCATCCGATTTCACACGGATTTTAACGCTATAATCAGCAACACGTTTTACTGCGACAATAACTTTCATTGAAAAGGCCTCCCTCAGGCAATGTTTTGTTGTAAATTTAACTTTATTTATTGTCTCATATGAGGGTTAACATGGCAAGAAAGGCATGCAAATCGGCATTCAAGAGATTATCCTATCCTAAACGAAGTAGGGCAAATGTTCCGCTTTAATTGTACGAGAATCCGTTGGGCAATAAAAACTCGTAAAAAAAATCGGGCCGAGTTGACGAATCTTAAATGTAAAGGGGAGGAAGGATATTCGATTTTATTTTCACTAAGATCCACTGAGCGAGAAGAAGACTCAGAAACATTTTAGCGAACCAACTAACATAATCAGTTACAAATGTGAATAAAAAGAACGACATGGAAGTAAGGTTTGCCATACTCATTACAAGATACAAAAATAACTGCTCGATTCCAAAAAGAATAATAGACACGAAAAACAAATCTCTTGTGAGAAGAGTGAAGGACGGCCATTCATGTTTTACAGAAGATTTGTTCTTATCCGAGAGGACTCTCCTCACTATGACGAAAACACCTAAAACCGTGAAAAGAATATACTCGAATGAAAGATAAAATATATATGCTGCATCTTCGACAAACATGGCAGAAACCACAGCAATACAACAAATTGCAAGAAGACTGGTTATACAAAGGACTCGAACACCAAAACCCAATCCAACAAAGAAAAGAGTGGTTGTGGTAATTAGAGGAGTGACTAAGGAAGCAGCAGAAACCATAAACATTTTTTCTTTATTTAAATCAACAGGAGAAACATCAAAAAGAGAAAAAATGTAAAAAGAGAAAGAACTATTCGTAGAAATAAAGAAAAATGCAGACAGAATTGCTCCTATCATAACGACCAAATACTCTTTAAATTTAATTCTAGCCATCATAAGTTGTTCCTTTCAATAAATCTAACTTACTTTATACTATCATCGATTTTCACCAGGAACCCATAAAACATCACCTTCGTGCTGATGGTTATCATAGCGAGCCAGGACAAAAAGAAGATCGGACAAACGATTTAAATAGTGAAGGATAAACTTATTTAAGGAATCCTGTTCTTGCAACGCACAAACGGTCCGCTCGGCACGCCTAGCGATCACCCGCGCTTGATGGAGGGTCGCAGCCAGAGCCGTTCCTCCTGGTAAAACAAATGACGTAAGAGGGGCAAGAGATGTGTTGTAGTGATCTATTTTTTCTTCAAGAAATGACACCTGATGAGCACTCATGCGGAGTCTTTCCTGTTCTGTGCCTTCCTCAGGTACACAGAGATCCGCGCCCATATCAAACAAATCATTTTGAATATGAAAGAGAAGGGAATCTAAGTCTTCTGTGGCATGAAGACGGGCAAGTCCAAGGGCCGCATTGACCTCATCTACATCACCTATTGCCGTTATTCGAAGATCTGACTTGAGGACTCGTTTTCCCGTCCCCAGAGAGGTTTTTCCCTTATCGCCACTTTTTGTATAAATACGTGTCAACTGGACCATTTATCGACCTTGCAAAAACAACAAAAAACTAAAAACGAGAGTGGCAAGGACTTGGAAAATGATGCGATAGCGCATCATTTTGTTGCTGCGCTCACTGGCTTCCTTTCCATCGTGAAAAAGCTGAAATATACCGAACACCAAAGCGCCCACCGTTCCTATCATCGCAAGAACAAGCAAACCCTTAAGGAATAGTTCTAAGGTCATACGCTATATTTTTTCAAAAGGTCATTCAGTTCTTGATGGCTACAAAGACCAAGACGCGCAGGACTTTCTGGCTTCAGATCTGCACTGCTGCGATGGGTTTTTGAACGAATGGACTCAATGGTATTCTTTGTAGTTCCAATTGTCCTTATAATATCTGCATCTGTTATCGCAGGGATTTCCCTTATTAACCAAGCAATCCCGTCTGGCTTTGCATGACGCAAGGCAACAGGCGTGTATTTTGCTTTTTTCTTAGTCTTCACTTCATGAACATGTTGAGTAATTCTGAGACGCGCTGTAGAGTCAACTTGACACCGCTCAATTTCATCAAGGCTCAATTCCCCTGCATTCACAGGGTCATGACCTACCATCCCAACGGCAACATCACCATCGGCAAGGGCTTGAACTTCAAGAGGATGCAATTTACAGAAATCACCAATCTGTTCAAAAGTTAATGTTGTATTGTCAATAAGCCATACGGCTGTTGCTTTAGGCATCAGGGGTGCTGTCATTTCGCTCCCACCTTTCTATCTGTTAAAATCACGATCGCATTCAACCACAGCTTCTCTCATTCGCAAATAAGAATTTTAATTTTTCTTATCGCCTAAACAAATTCCTAAACCCCGCGCCGTCTTAACCATGGTCCCCTCAGGATCAACGGCTTGGTAGCCCGCAATAGCTTCTTGAATAGGAACGTCAACAACTTGACGATTTTGCCATGCAACCATACGATCAAATTTCCCTTGAGCAATTAAGTCTACGGCATGAACACCAAATGCGGAAGCAAAAATACGATCTTGGAAAACGGGCTGTCCTCCACGCTGAACGTGACCCAGAACCGTAAATCGTGTTTCCGCTCCGGTCATTTCTGTGATGCGATCAGCAAGATAATGTGAAATCCCTCCATAACGATCTCTTCCCTCAACATCAGTTATTTTGGCTTTTTCCCCCGATTCTCTGCCAACGGCTTCAGAAACAACAACGAGAGCAAAATTCCGCCCTCCTTCTCGAATAGATTTAATTTTTTGAGCAATATTTTCCAATTGATAAGGGATTTCAGGAATCAAAATAATATCAGCGCCTCCTGCAATTCCAGCAACAAGGGCTATATGACCCGCGTCTCTTCCCATGACTTCAAGGATCATCACTCGATCATGGCTGGCGGCCGTTGGTTGCAGCCGGTCTAAAGCTTCGGTGGCGACGTCAACGGCTGTCATAAAGCCAATTGAGTGCTCAGTATGTCCCAAATCATCATCAATTGTTTTGGGAATGGCAATGAGGTTCATTCCTCCTTGTTGGGCAAGGCGTCTCAAGATTTGTTGACTTCCATCTCCTCCAATGCCAATCAAGGCATCAAGTTCTAACTGGTGGTAGCCTTCTATCACTTCATTAGAGATATCTTTCTTCGTTCCATCGGGATAAGGAAAAGCAAACGGATCCCCTTTGTTCGTCGTCCCTAAAACCGTGCCGCCTTGTCGTAATAGATTTCCATTACAAAATGACAAATCTAATCGGATAGCTTTCACTGGTCTTTTCATCAATCCCTGCGTCCCTTGATGAATGCCATAAACTTCCCAACCGTAATTTAGAATAGCACGCAATGTTATAGCGCGAATGACAGCGTTAAGTCCTGCACAATCACCCCCACTGGTTAAGATGCCTATCCTTTTCATATTTTAATCCTTTTTATTTATAATCAATATGTTATTAACTTATTGCAGATTTTATCAAAAAAATTTGATAGAGTGAATTATTAACAAAAAGTTAAGCGACACGATGTCAAAAGAAGAAATAAAACACAAATTAGATAAACTCAAGGAAGAACATCGTGCCTTGGATGAAAAGATTGAAGTTATTATGCAAACCCCTCGCTACGATCAAGTGGGCGTCCAAAGGTTAAAGAAGAAAAAACTTCAGCTTAAAGATGAAATTCGAAAGCTAAAAGCGAAGCTCATCCCCGATATCATTGCCTAAGTCACTTAATACTTTCAAAGACCTCCTCTACATGTCCTGGAACACTTACGTTTTTCCATATTTTCTGAATTTTACCATTCTCATCAACAAGAAAAGTTGAGCGTTCAATCCCGAAATATTTTCGGCCATACATTGATTTTTCAACCCATACGCCGTATGCTTCACACACTTCACCAGCTTCATCTGAAGCAAGAATAAAATTAAGCCCTTGTTTATCCTTGAAATTCTTGTGACTTTTAATCGAATCTTTAGAAATTCCAATGATTATGGTGTTCTTTTTTTCAAAATTTTGCTTGTAATCTCGGAAAGAACACGCTTCTTTAGTACAGCCAGGTGTTGCATCTTTTGGATAAAAGTAAACAACAACTTTTTTACCAATCAGTTCAGAAAGTGTTATTGTTTTTCCTTCATCTGTGAGTAAACTAAAGTTAGGAGCTAAAGTGCCAATTTCTAGTGCCATAAATTGCCTCATTTTTAGGAGTAGATGTGATTAAGACTAATCTTAACCTCCCTTCCTTCTTAAGGAAAGGACTCTTTAACAAAAAATCAGTTCGTTTCTTTTTTGACGTCTTGATTACTTTTATAGGAATTGTTTCTTTAATCATTGTCCTCCTACTTGGACGTTTATCTCTTGGTCCGATCAACCTGGATTTCTTGACGCCTGAGATTGAATCTGCCCTTGACTCGCCTCAAAATAGATTTAGCGCAACAATAGAACATACACAATTAGCCTGGCATAAATGGTATCGTCCCTTCGAAATCGAGCTTGTTGATGTTTGTCTCAAAAAAGATCAAAACCTTGAGTGGATTAAAATTGATCATATTGGGATTTCACTATCACTCCCTAAACTTTTGTTAGGTGACCTTTCTTTAAGTGGGATTCGTATCTACCGTCCACAGATTTTCCTTGAAAGAGATGAAAAAGGTCACTTTTTGTTGGGACTCGACCATAATACCCCAAATCAAGAATTTGACCTACAAGACATCATTCCATTTTTAACGCTAGATGGTCCTACATCCTCATTAGGTAAGTTAAATAGCTTGAACAAAATTTCAATTATTGACGCTCATGTCATGTTTAAAGATAACCTTCAAAATCAAACATGGATTCTCCCAAAAACTTCTATTGATTTGAAACGCTTTCGTAATGGATTTTCAGGACAACTGACTTTGCAACCTCAATCAAAGACGGGCTCACTGGTCTTTTCAGTTTCACATGTTCTGAACTCTCATCGCATCGACTGCAAAACAAAATTTGTCCACATTGCGTTAGATAGTTTATTCGAAAGTACTGAGTCGCCAAGTTCTATGCCAGCAACTGAATTTTCAATTCTTGATGATCTTCTCAACTATTTTCAATGTTCAAGTGTCCCTTTAAATGGAAAGATCCGCATGGCATTTGATCCAACAAACCTTGCAATCATTAGTGGTCGTGGCGATGTGGATCTGGGTAAAGGAATACTTGACTTGTCCGTAACGAAGTTTAAGCCCCTGTCCATACATTCAGGGAACATATCCTTCTCCCTTTCTCCAAGTAACTTTCAGCTAGAAAGATTTTCGATTCTTTCAGACGAAATGCTCTTTAATTTGGCAGGTGATCTTGACTTTTCTGCTCCAAAAACATTTTCCAACTTATCAGATCCAGGCTTACAAGTGAATCTCCTCGGCAAAGTTGAAGACCTTGCCCTGGACCAAATCGGTGCTTTATGGCCAGAAGATATAGGCCGCCACGCACGCAACTGGATTACAAAGAATCTTCGACAAGGTATCATTTCTGAGGCGACTTTCTCTTTAAAAGGACACACAGAGGAGCAGGGATTTATAATCGACACACTTCAAGGTCAAATCGAAGGAGATGACGCTGAAGTAACTTATTTAGAGGGACTTCCACCTATTAAAAATGTTCATGCCGATGCAACCTTTGACTCAAAAGGTTTTGACATAAAAATAAATAAGGGAAACCATGAGTCCATTACAGTTGAAGATGCCCACATCCTCATTAAGGATCTTGATACAGATAATGAATCGTTGTCTTTAAACCTCAAGGCCAGTGGCTCTCTCTCAGATATCCTTGATGTTCTTGATCATAAGCCCCTCGAATATGCGTCCTATGGGGGGATTGACCCGAAAAAAGTTCAAGGAGCAGGGGAAATGACCCTTGAAATGAATTTTCCTCTCCTGACAGACCTTGGTTTTAAAGATGTTAAAATGAAAGGCAAAGGCACGTTTACAGATATTGGAATAGACAGAAAAGTGACGAACGAGCTCTCAGCTCAACTTAAAAATGGTGCTTTGGATGTTGAGTTCAATCAAGACAAAATGGTGATCAAAGGAAAAGGTGTTGTTAATCAACTTCCCTCAACGCTCTCTTATGAACATTTCTTTACAAAAAACAGCCCTTATGAACTTCAAATTATGGTTGATGTCAGCACTAACTTTGAAGACTTCAAACGATTTGGCTTTGATACTGGAGATTATGGAAAGGGTCCAACAAATACCAAATTGACGTATACACTTGAGAAGGGAAAGACGAGCCATTTTTCTGTTGATTTAGATGTGACACCTTCGACTATCACCATTGCCCCGTTAGGATTGTTAAAAAAACCTGGTGAACAAAGCCGAATTTCGTTTTCCCTGCTTTTTAACAATGGGCAATTTTCTAAGCTCGGAAACCTTAAAATGGATATTCCACCCTACTCAATCCATGGTGATATTGACTTTGACTCGAATAAAAATTGGAAATCTGTGATCCTTTCTGAGTTTAAAGGTCCAAATATGAATACCCAAGCCAGTTTTAAACGCTCGCGGGAAAATGCCTATCAGATTTCCTTTAACGGTGAAAGTGTGGACCTCGAGAATTTCTTAAAATATCTCGATGAACAAAAGGAAGATACACATACCAAACCTATAGATATTCAGTTGAAAGCAGATGTGGGGCAATTACGCTTGGGAGAAAACAAGATTTTTGACAACGTAAAGTCTGAAGTTCATCTGATCTTAGAAGGAAAAGAAAAAAATTGGCAAAGCGTTCATTTGAGAGCCAAAGTCGGCAAAGGAATGGCCAATAAAGGAGACATGGCTCAAGTTTCAGGCGGAATCTTGTTTGACATCAAACCGGGGCCAAATAATTCTCAAACCCTTGAAGTGCGGGCGAATGACGCAGGAAAATTCTTAAAAAATCTGAGCATTTATGAAAAGATTCATGGAGGGTACTTAACGATTAAAGCCACGCGACAAGGAAAGGGACCTTTTGAAGGAACATTTAAGATAAAAGACTTCGAAGCTAAGTCTGTTCCTCTTTTGGCCCGGTTTGCAGCTGTTTTATCTCCTATGGGTATTGTGAATTTATTTTCGGAAAAACAAACCCTTTCCATGGAACGATTTGAGTGTGATTTTAGCTATAGTGAAGAATTGATCACCCTTAAAAAGGGAATCGGCAAAAGCTTATCTCTTGGATTTACGGCCGATGGAAAATTAGATCGTATTAAACAGCTCTACTCCTTGAAAGGTAATGTTATCCCAGCCCGTTTTATCAATGCGGTTTTAAATAATATACCGCTTATTGGTTCCCTTCTGAATGGGGGAGATGGTCAGGGGCTCTTTGCTGTCTCTTATACAGTGAAGGGTAAGTTTGAGGCACCGGAAGTGTCCGTTAATCCCCTTTCTGCTCTTGCTCCAGGCTTTATCCGCAACCTTTTTCAATCAGATGATACAGATTGAGCGTAAATACAGGCTGTAGAAAAGCCAAAAAAAATTATTAACCTTTATTAAAATAACTATTGCAAAATCTTTTTCTTAGGAGCATATTCTGAGCGCCTCAATAAGAGGTTTTCATATAACGGAGAAAATATTATGAAGTCATTTGTATACACAATCGCTGTTCTTTTGGGTGCTCTCACCGTTGCTCACGCTGACGACGTTGTACCATCAACAGAAACACCAGCAGCAGAAGCACCAGCAGCAGTAGTTGACGAAGTTGTAGTTAATTCTGATTCTGCTCAACCAACTGAAGCAGTTGTTGTTGAAGGTCAAGGAAACTAATAAGCAATTTATTTGCTAAAAGGAAAAGGGAAGCGAAATTCGCTTCCCTTTTTCTTGACCCTTGCTTTGAAGTCGTGTACTTCCTTGTTTATGGGTGTTGCATATAAAAATAATGTTAAAAATTCCTTCCTCAGCCGTCGGCTTCATGAGCTGTTTGGACTTGGAGTTCTTTTATTTTCCATAGCCCTTGGCGTTTCTCTTTTCTCACATACCCCCACGGATGCTTCTTGGAACCTTGCTGTTGATAGTGAAACCCAAAACCTCTTGGGTTCATTTGGAGCTGTAACAAGTGATCTTTTCCTCCAACTCCTTGGTCCAGTAAGCTATGTTTTCGCCTTTTTTGGCTGCCTTCTCTCCTTATTTTTATTTCTACGAGTTCGAAAAAGAGTTCTTTTTTTGCGATCCTTCTCCTTTTTAATTGGCTTCACGCTTCTTCTTATTAGCCTCACCTATTGGGGACAGGGCGGGACACTGGGTTATCTCCTTCTGAAAGAGTTCAATCAATTTAGCTTTCCTCTTATAGGCATATGCTTTTTAACCTTCATTCTAAGTCTTCCCCTTCTCTACCTGGCGTTTGGTCTGAAGTTTTCTCAACTTGTACGACTTGCATCTCTGTTGCCAAAATCAACACATGAAGCCCAAATAGAGCTGCGTGAGCCAAAACAAGCCAAACCCATCCCAAGAGATACATCCACGCGGATGATGGATTACGTTGAGTCAACGCCACCCCAACCCGAACCAACGATCAAAAAACAACCTGTTCTCCAACCCAAGGAGCCAATCACGGGTGATCCCCTGCAACTCCCGCCTCTTGAGTTGTTATTCCTCCCCAAGGACCACTCTTCGCACCTCGATATTGATGAGAATATGCTTCACGACAGTGCTCAAGCCCTTGAGGATGTTCTTAAAGACTATGGCATTCGGGGCGAAATCGTTGGGATTAAGCCGGGACCTGTTGTGACCCTTTATGAACTTGAACCCGCACCAGGTATCAAATCCTCACGCGTCATTGGGCTTGCCGATGATATCGCGAGGTCTATGAGCGCCATTTCCGCTCGTGTTGCTGTTGTTCCCGGTAAAAATGTTATTGGTATTGAACTTCCGAACAAAAAAAGAGAAACCGTTCATTTAAGGGAGCTTTTGTCCCATAGCGATTATGAAAGATCCAATGCTCATTTAAGCCTTATCTTAGGAAAGGATATTGGGGGTTCTCCCATCATTGCTGATTTAGCGCGAATGCCTCACTTGCTTGTTGCAGGTACAACGGGATCGGGAAAATCCGTTGCGGTGAACGCCATGATTCTTTCACTTATTTATCGTCTCCCTCCCGAGAGATGTAAGTTTATTATGATTGATCCCAAGATGTTGGAACTCTCCATCTATGACGGAATTCCTCATCTGTTGGCACCTGTTGTCACAGACCCTAAAAAAGCCGTTGTGGCTTTGCGTTGGGTTGTTCGTGAGATGGAAAGTCGTTATCAAGCCATGTCCAAACTTGCTGTTCGCAATATCGAAGGCTATAACCAACGTATTTTAGAGGCTAAGCTCAAGGGTGAAGTTATCTCAAGACGTATTCAAACTGGCTTTAACCCCGAAACGGGACAGCCAATTTTTGAAGAACAACCCCTTGCCATGGAACCTCTTCCTTTTATCGTCGTTGTTGTCGATGAAATGGCCGACCTCATGCTTGTCGCTGGCAAAGAAATCGAATCAGCTGTTCAACGTCTCGCCCAAATGGCCCGCGCAGCAGGAATTCACCTGATTATGGCAACTCAACGTCCTTCTGTGGATGTCATTACGGGAACAATCAAAGCTAACTTCCCAACCCGGATCAGTTTCCAAGTCAGCTCTAAAATTGATAGTCGTACCATTTTGAATGAACAAGGCGCTGAACAGCTTTTGGGTCAAGGTGACATGCTCTATATGGCAGCGGGCGGACGTATTTCTCGTGTCCATGGACCTTATGTGGGGGATGCGGATGTGGAAAAAGTAGTTCAGTTCTTAAAATCTCAAAGCCCTCCCTCTTATATAGAAGATATTACAGTGGATCCTAATGGACCTGAGCTCAATTTTGAAGATGGACAAGGCGGCGAAGAGGATGAACTTTACCAACAAGCGCTTGCCATTGTGTATCGTGACGGAAAAGCCTCTACAAGCTTTATTCAACGCCATTTAAAAATTGGTTATAACCGAGCAGCCCGTCTGATTGACCAAATGGAAGAAGAAGGTATTGTGAGTGCCGCTAATCATGTTGGAAAAAGAGAAGTCCTCTCCAAAGGCTAAAAGGAAACACAAGATCATGAAAATTTTTCAAGTTATCGTATGCTTTACCCTATTAATGATAAAACCTGCTCTTTGTTTTGAAGAAGCAAAACCTTTTGAAAACTATCTGAACAAAATGAAGACTCTCTCTGGTGAATTTTCTCAAAGAGATAGTCGTGGACGCACAGCAACAGGAACAATCCAAATCTCCCGGCCCGGTAGAATGCGTTTAACCTACAATCCGCCGTCGAATCTTTTGATGGTTGCTGATGGAAAATGGCTAATTACATGTGACCGTGAGGCTGACCAAGTTGACTATGTCTCTCTGGAAAATACACCTGCGGCTTTTATTTTAAGACCAAATGTGAAGTTTTCAGGAAAAGTTGAAATCGTTGGCATGATTCCTAAGGTAAAGACAACAGAAATTACGCTTGTTCAAAAAGATGAATCCGAGGCAGGGACAATTACCCTTGTTTTTCAGAATGACCCCATTGAGCTAAAAGAATGGCGTCTTGTTGATGCTCAGGGTGTTGAAACACAAGTGATTCTATCGAATATTAAAACAAATGTTTCATTGCCCATGAAACTTTTTACATTTGAATCTCCCACCCTAATTCAACAAGTTTTTTAAGGCTTTTTGGCTTTTAATAACTCGGCTTTATCCGATTGTGTTCGCACTTAAAATTAAATTTGTGTTGAAAAACTTTTTTCACTGATATCATATATAATTAAAGTTTTATACAAATTTGATGTAACATAATGAAACCCTCTTTGATTCAAAACCAACCAAAATCCTTTTCAAATGCACTCGCTGATTCATTTGTTGAAAAAGGCTTGTTATCTGCGGACCAAGTAGCCGTTGCCATTCAAGAACAATCCATTGAAAACATTTCCTTTGAAGACTGCCTCATTAACCTTGGTTTTATGAGTGAAACAGCACTTGCTGAAGCCTTGTCTCAAACCAGTGGTTTTGAGCGGATTGATTTACAAAAAACGTTGCTAGATCCCAGTTTAAAATCCCTCATATCAAAAACCATAGCTGAAAAATATCGTTTTGTTCCTTTATCTTTTGAGGGGAAGACCTTACGCATTGCCATCGCTGACATTTACAACCTTTCTGTTTTTGATCACTTAAAACATACCCTTCCATCGATCCACCAAATCATACCTCTGATTTCTCCTGAATCCGATATTCTTGAGGCTATTGATGACTACTATGGTTATGAACTATCAATCCCAGGTCTTCTTAAAGAAATAGAAACCATCTCACAAAAAGTCACTCAACATGACACGCATACCCATCCCACAGTCAGGTTGGTGAATGCGATCTTAATTGATGCGATCAAATTGGGCGCTTCAGACATTCATTTTGAACCTGAAGGATCCTTCATGCGGATACGCTACCGGATTGATGGAATTCTCTCTCAAATCTGTACACTCCATGCCACCTATTGGCCCGCCATTTGTGTCCGTTTAAAAGTCATGTCTGAGATTAATATCGCTGAATCTCGTCGTCCTCAAAACGGTCGAATGACCTTTTTTGTTGGTCCGCGAGAAATTGATCTGCGCGTAGCGTCTCATCCCACCGTTCACGGCGAAAATATTGTTATCCGTATTTTGGACAAGACTCGATCCTTAATGTCTCTTGATGAGTTGGGCTATTCTGAAAACGTCATTTTTCATATTAAAAAAGCTCTCCAAAAACCAGAAGGACTCTTTATTATTACGGGCCCAACGGGATGTGGAAAAACAACTTCACTGTATTCGATGTTAAGCTACATCAATACGCCTCACATCAATATCATGACCCTGGAAGAACCCGTTGAATACAAGATTCCTTTTATTCGTCAAGCTGACGTGAAAGATCAGACGACACTGAATTTTGCTGATGGTGTAAGATCTATCCTTAGACAGGACCCTGATATTATTCTTATCGGAGAGATTCGAGATGGGGAAACGGCCCAAATGGCCTTGCGGGCTTCCATGACAGGGCATCAAGTTTTTTCGACACTCCATACCAATGATGCCTTAGGATCACTCCCACGTCTCACTGACTTAGGGCTCTCCTACTCCCTCTTATCAGGGAACATTCTTGGAATTGTAGCTCAAAGACTCGTCCGAAAACTGTGTCCTAACTGCAAACAAGAAAAAGAGACAACTCCTTATGAAGCTATCCTCTTAAAATCAAAAACTTCTCAAAAAATGTTCACTGCACGAGGCTGTAGTCTTTGCCGGGGAACTGGTTACAAGGGACGATTGGCGATCGCTGAAGTTGTTGTTTTTGACACCGAGTTGGATGAAGCTCTGATGACAACATCATCACGCCGAACACTCAAACCCTTATGTATCAAAAAGGGCTATGTTTCCATGCAACAAGACGCACGGTCTCGCGTCCTCAATGGAGATACTAGTCTTGAAGAAATTTCACGCGTTATTAATATTTGGGAGGGTTCATGACCCTCTATCGTTACAAAGCCGCTGGAAAAGATGGATCCATTCACAAGGGAAATATCGAGGCTTCTTCCATTATCGACTTACGAAACAGGCTGACTTCAATGGATCTCTCTCTCATTTTCGCTTCAAAATGCTTAGGGTTTTCCTATAAACCAAAGCTAAAACTGCAGGTCCTCCTAGAGATCTTCAATCATTTAGAACAGTTTGAAAGGGCGGGGATCAGTCTTAAAGAAAGCCTAATTGAACTTCAAAAAAGTCATGGTCGGCCTAAGTTAAAAAAGTATCTCTTTCAAATTCTAGAAGATATAAATGGGGGCCACTTACTTTCCAAAGCCCTTTCAAACTATCCTCACATTTTCGATAGCATTTTAGTCAGTCTGGTCAAAGCTGGTGAAAAAACGGGAGATATATCAAAGGCTTACCATGAGGTCGTTGAATATCTACAGTGGATAGATAACTTACAGTCACAAACCCTTAAAGCACTCAGGTATCCCTTGATGATCGCTCTCGTTCTCGGTGGAGTGATGGTGATGCTGGTGACCCTCCTCGTACCTGAACTGGTAAGCTGCTTTCAAGTTTCGGTTACGAGTCTTCCTCTCTCAACCCGTATTTTGCTTCTTTGTTCAACTTTTCTCTCAGATCACTTGCTGGGACTTGTCCTATGTTTCATCGGACTTTTCATTGTTGTATCTGGTATTTTTCGTTTTTATCCCAAAGGGTTTCATTGGAAAGACTGGATCTTGATGCAAATTCCCCTCGTTGGTCCTATAAGGAAGACCCTATTTTTGAGCCGCTTTTTTCATATCTTCTCGACTCTCTTCAAAGAAAAAATAGAAATTCGCGAAGCCCTTGAAATTACTTGTCATTCTTTATCATTGAGTCATAAAGCGCCTGCAATCAAAAAGATTGTTCAGCATATCCATGAAGGACTTTCTTTGTCAAAAGCATTTGAAAAAGTTCAGACTTTTCCATCTATTGTCATTCGGATGATTCATATTGGAGAAAAAACGAGCTCTCTTGATAAAACCCTCTTTCATTTAAAAGCGCATTTCGACAGTCGTCTTCAAAAGCAAGTTGAACGATTGGTAAGTTCTATTGAACCAATAATGCTATGTATCTTAGGACTGATACTGATGTGGATCGTTTGCGCAATTTTTCTTCCTCTTTACGATAGTTTTTCAACACTAGATCCATAAATCATGGCTGACAAATTCCTTTTATATCTGACAGATGACGGGCTAACTTTAAATCAGGGTGCCTATGAAGAAATTCGCTTTTTTTCAACGTGTGATCTAGCGACACAACAGGAATTAAATGCTTTTTTTCACATACATTCTAAAGCAAGCCTTTTCTTTCTTATTGATCGTTCCGGGCAGGATGTCCAAGAAGAAAAGCTTCCCCCACTTTCTTTGTGGGATCGATATCGTCTGGTTGCTCATAAGAAAGCAGAATGGAAAGAAAATAGGGGAAAACTAGGCGTTCAAACATTCAGGCAAGAGAAAGAAACCTATCTCAGATGGGTTCATATTCTCCCCCATGATCCCTTGTTCCCTTGGCTTTCATGGCTGGATACATTGTTGGTCTCAAAAAAGCAGATTTTTTTTACTTCACTGGAAGCGCAACGGTTTCTGCAACAATATCTCAGTTATTCAAAGGGCTACCAAATTCTCTTCTCTCCTTCTTCAAACAAAATGATTCGTCATAGTATTTTCAAAGAAAAACGATTCCTTCTGAGTCGCCTTTCTGAAAAACCTGATGCGTTTACCTCATCCCTTCACTATCTGAGCCGCTCATTTCCCGATATCTATGAAAACCTTCATGGAATCAGCTTATTTGGGGGCATTAATTTTGACCTTCCTCAGGTGCGTGTTTTACCTGATCGAAAAGCCTTTTTTCAATTTATCTTAAACCTCAAACGCCCAAGTCTTTCTTTTCATCAACCCCTATTCTTCTCAAAAAACTTCATCCAACACGGTATGAACATTGTTGCTTCTCTCTTGGTTTTCGTTTCCACTTATTTTGTATATGAAGGTATAAATGACCGAAATCAATCTGCCCTATTATTGAGTGAGATAAGGTCAAGTGAAGATCAAAAAAATAAACTTAAGAATTCTACCCAAGGACAAAATGTTCCCTATCTTGAATCGGCTTTAGCTTCTTATCATCGCCTCCAAGGTTCAAGAAACAACCCTATGGAAGCAATAGAAAAGGTGGCAACTCTTTTGCAAGCCCATGATTTACCTCTCAATCAATTTAAGTGGCTTCAAAAAGATAATGTTGAGGTCGTACTTGAAGTTATCTTTGAAAACCCTTTAGGAACAACCCTGGCCTCACGTCTTGAAGACTTCCTTTTGTCACTCCAAATGACTTTTCCCAATCATTACATAAAGCTTCTTGAGGCCCCTTTCCATAGTCACACCCACGAAACACTCGAGATCCCCACGCGTTCTGATTTTCCAATTGCACACATTCAGATCATAACACCATGAAAATAAATACATTTTTCCGCATCGGCACGTATTGCACAAGTTTTATACTCATTGTGAGCACCTTAACTTTTCAGCTTCAGGAAAAGGAAAAATATAATGAATACAAATCTAAAATTTTCTCATTAAATCGCGATATAACCAATCTCCAGCATGATTTACACTTTTTAAAGAAACACAAAAAAGACATTGATTTACTCACATCTAAGGGATGGTTTACACCAGTGAACCGACTGATTGCAGCCGAAAAAATAGAAGAACTTTCTGGCGATCTTGATCTTAAATATATGTCTTTTGCCCCTCAAACAAAGACACAGGGTTTAGGGAAAGACCAACTAAGCACAACACAAATTGAGATTCAACTCAAATCGAGGCAAGAGGATGCTATCTATCAATTCTTAGAAGACGTTTTAGAGACCTTTCCAGGGATACTCGTCCTTCAAGAACTAACCCTTTTTCATGAAGAAAAAGCCCTCGTCGCCCATCTTATTTTCCAATGGATTTCGTTAGGAGCAGATGATGATAAAACATAGCCTTCTCATCCTTCTTTACTTTTTTCATATAAATCCAGAGGCTTATGGATATCCATCTCTCTTTTTGCCAGAAAAAGAAGAAAAGACTGATTCGAATAAATTATCCTTATCGGGTATCGTTTACCGTGATGCACATCTTTGGACTATTTGGATTAATCAGAAAATGATTTCCTCTGATACGATTAGTGAAATCTCGGGGTTTTCTATAGAACAAGTGAGGCACGACGCGGTACAGTTTTCTTGGATGCCACCCCATTCATCTCAACGAGAACGGTTCTCTCTCCATCCGGGAGAGTCTTTTCTAATCCTTGATCAAATAGTTGTTGAGGAAACTTAAGCCGCAGCCTCAAGGTCTTCCTGAGCCGTAGCCACAGACATTCCAAGCGCTGTCAAGTAAAGGTCCAAAAGCTCTTCCTGCTCCACGCGCTCTTGAGTTTCCATTTTGCGAATTTTGAGAACCTGCCTGATGATTTTCACATCAAACCCAGAGCCTTTAGCTTCTGCCATAACTTCGCGAATTTGCTCACTTACAACAAGTTTCTCTTCTTCTAAGTGTTCAATTCTTTCAACAAAAGACTTTAATTGTGCCGTTGAAATACCACCGATTTGACTCATAGAACTCTCCTTTTCAAAATTCATTTTATACCCCTTTATAGATCGAGTTTCCCGGTCCTGGCAATTGGGGATTTACGAATGAATAAAAAGGGAAGATAATCCCCTCACTAAAAAGGAGTTTTCTTATGCGACGTCGTCGTAGCGCAAAAATTATCGCCACACTCGGTCCTGCCAGTTCTTCTGAATCTATGATTGAGAAACTCTATCATGCAGGCGTCGATCTCTTTCGACTTAATTTTTCTCATGGTTCTCATGAAGATCACAAAGCGCGCTATGATGCAATCAGAAAGTTAGAATCTAAAGTTGGACGTCCTATTGGAATCTTAATGGATTTACAAGGACCAAAATTACGTATTGGGACATTTGAAAAGGACAACATCCTTTTAAGAGAAGGACAGACATTTATTTTAGATAATGACCCAACCCCCGGGAATGACCATCGTGTGTATTTACCGCATCCTGAAATTTTTCAGGCTTTAAAAGAAAAAGCGCCCCTTCTGTTAGATGATGGGAAAATACGTCTGGAAGTCCTTCACGTAACACCCAAAAAAATTGAAACAAAAGTCATTACAGGGGGGCCTCTTTCCAATCGTAAAGGTTTAAATGTTCCTTCCGTTGCGTTACCCCTGTCAGCAATGACCGAAAAAGATCATGAAGATTTGTTATTTGGTCTTTCGCTGGGAGTTGATTGGGTTGCTCTTTCCTTTGTTCAATGCCCACAAGACGTGCTCGAAGCTCGAAAGATCATTGGAAATAAAGCAGCAATTATTTCGAAGCTGGAAAAGCCCCTTGCCATTGAGCATCTAGAAGAAATTATTCATCATTCAGATGCGATCATGGTTGCACGCGGAGATTTAGGTGTTGAAATGCTCCCCGAAGAAGTTCCCAGCATTCAAAAAAGAATCGTTCAATGTTGTCGAAAAGCCGGAAGACCCGTTGTTGTTGCAACCCAGATGCTGGATTCTATGGTGAAATCACCAACCCCAACGCGCGCGGAAGCTTCCGATGTGGCAACAGCTGTTTATGATGGCGCTGATTCGGTGATGCTCTCTGCAGAATCGGCTTCAGGAGACTATCCTGTCGAATCTGTCTCTATTATGGAGCGAATCATTCATCAAGTTGAAAAGGATCCTTTTTACCGAAAAATGCAAGACGCCAGCTTCCCCAAGCTTGAGTCAACCACATCAGATGCAATTACGGCAGCCGCACGACAAGTCGCTCATACCCTGAAGGCTGCAACCATTGTGACTTTTACAACATCTGGTGGAACGACCCTTCGAGCTGCCCGTGAACGCCCTGACTCTCCTATCCTGGCCATCACACCGGAAGAATCCATCTCTCGCAGATTAACCCTTGTATGGGGCGTTCATGCGGTCAAAAGCCAAGAAATCACAAGCTTCACATCCGCTGTTAAAGATGCCTGTCTGGTTGCAGAGCAAGAAGGATTTGCCAAGAAAGGTGATCAAATTGTTGTCACAGCAGGCGTTCCCTTCCGTGTTTCTGGCTCAACCAATATTCTTCGTATTGCACGTTTAGGTTCATGACTGAAAACTCCTTTTCTGGACGCATCAAAAGGTACTCAACTGTAACCACCGCTGTCGGTGGTCTAGTTGCGCGCCTTTTTGGAGATCGGTACTTGGGGATGGCCATCGATCAACCGGAGCACGCAGAGGCCTTAAAAGAAACACTGGGTCATCTAAAGGGTCCCTTAATGAAAATTGCCCAGATTCTAGCCACTGTTCCCGATATGATTCCCGAAGAATACGCCAATGCTTTTTTAGAGCTTCAATCCAATGCACCTCCCATGGGCTGGCCCTTTGTGAAACGGCGAATGCAAGCGGAACTGGGGAAAGGCTGGCAAAGTCTCTTTTCTCACTTTGACCCCCAAGCGACAGCCGCAGCGTCTTTAGGTCAAGTCCACAAAGCGATCAGTAAAGAGGGGCAACCCTTAGCTTGTAAGCTGCAATATCCTGAAATGGGGGCTGCTGTAGAGGCAGACCTCAAGCAATTGAATTTTATCTTAAAATCCTTTGATGCCTATAGTGGGGCTATCGATACGCAAAACCTCCGCTCTGAAATCGCTGACCGTCTTCGGGAGGAACTTGATTATCTTCGGGAAGCCAAGCATATGAAGCTTTTTGCCCATATGCTTCACGTGTACCCTTTTGTTTGTATCCCGCAAGTTTTTGATTCCTTAACAACTGAAAAACTTTTAACCATGTCCTGGCTTGAGGGACAAAAGTTGCTGAACTTTGTTGAGGCCCCTCAAGACACTCGCAACCGTATAGCCACGTCTCTTTTTAAAGCCTGGTATTATCCACTCTACAACTTTGGTGTTCTTCATGGAGACCCCCATCTGGGCAACTATTCGTGGAGTGAGGAAGAAAAGATTAATTTACTTGATTTTGGCTGTGTGCGTATTTTTCCAGCCTCATTTATTCAAGGCATCCTTGAGCTCTATCACGCCCTTCAAGCCCAAAATCCAGAGCAAGCGGTTCATGCCTACCAAATATGGGGATTTCAAGACTTAACTAAAGACTTGATCGAGGTTTTAAACCTATGGGCCAACTTTTTGTATGAACCTCTTCTGGAAGACCGTGTTCGTCCTATCGAAGAAACCTTGTCTGGTCATCGTGGTCGCCAAGTCGCAGGCGCTGTTTTTCAAGCTTTGAAAAAACAGGGTGGTATAACGCCTCCCCGGGAATTTGTGTTTATGGATCGCGCCGCTGTTGGTATGGGATCTGTCTTCATGCGTTTGCGGGCCGAAGCCAACTGGCATCATCTCTTTGAAGAAATGATTCATGAGTTTTCAGTTGAAACACTTTCTTCACGCCAACAGGAAATTCTTCAAAAAACAAAGCTTTTGTAAAAGAGGCGTGAGCATTGGAGTGATTCTTGAGGAAACATGAAGCAAGTGATGCTGGGATAAGAAATGGTAATGTTTTTCTTCGAAAAACAAACCATTCGCTTCCCATGCATGACAAACTAATGGATGCAAATGTGTTATAGAAACTATTCTTCGCGGTGAGTTTTTTCGAGTCTCTCGTGAAGCTCCTGTGCTTCAAGGCATAGAGTCGCAATGGGACGCGCGTCAAGACGCGCAATACCTATTGGAACACCTGTTTCTTCACAATAGCCATAGGTTCCATTTTCAATGCGCTCAAGAGCATCATTAATTTTAAGGATTAATTTTCTCTCGCGATCACGGGTGCGAAGCTCAAAAGAACGATCTGTTTCCGTTGACGCACGATCATTGGCATCAGGCTCATTAGTTGATTCTTCTTGCATATGATGCAGTGTTTCAACAGACTCTTTCTGGAGCTCGTCCTTCCATTTCAACAGCTTTGCTCGAAAGTACTCAAGCTGTTGAGTGCTCATGTAAGGTTCTGCTTCGCTCGGTTTATAATTTAAAGGCAAACTCATAGTACCCTCGTGTTCAAAATTTTCGTTGGAACATAATGACGCATCTTGGATCAGCCTGCAATCTTAAATTTTATAACCTGTGTGTAAAGCTACAATTCCAGATGAATAGGTTTCAAAGCGAACCTTTTGAAAACCTGCTTCCTTCATCAACAGCGCAAGCCGTTCTCTGGTTAAAAACGTACGAATACTCTCACTAAGATATTGATAGGCATCTTTATCTTGAGCTATCCATTCTCCCAATTGGGGAATAATACGAAAAGCATAGAGATCATAAAAAGGCTGTAAGGGTCTCGCAACTTGAGAAAACTCAAGACAGGAAAACTTTCCTCCAGGGCGCAGAACCCGATAAGCTTCTTGAAGGGCCTTTTCTCGGTGAGTTACATTCCGTAAACCAAAGGAAATTGTGTAGACATCAACAGATTCCGCTTTGAGCGGTATCTCTTCAGCGTTTGAACAAAACCAGGACAAGTGTGATCTGCGCCTCAGTCCCATTTGAATCATATGAGGGTTTATATCCGTAACGATGATATCCCCCTGAATTCTAAAGCGTTTGAGACGATGATGAATGGCTTCCGCAATATCACCCGTACCACCAGCAACATCCAAATAAACACCTTGGTCTTTTAAAGGAAGAGATTCCACAAACCATTTTTTCCATAGCCGATGGAGACCCAAGCTCATCAAATCGTTCATTTTATCGTAAGAAGAAGCCACACTCTCAAAAACGCGAGAGACTTTTTCCCCCTTTTTTTGAGCAGAAACCTTCTTAAACCCAAAATCAAATCGTTCTTCTTGATTCACTTTTTATCCATTCACTGCATTTCTTTTTTGATCCTACCTTAAAATAAGATAGAATGATCAATAAAACAATAAATGGAAAAGAGTACAGGGGAGATGGACAATTCCATGAGTGGTTTTTCGGACAGAAGAAAAGCCTTTGAAGCTAAATACCTTCACGATGAAGACCTTAAATTCAAGATTCATACAAAATGTAACCATCTCTTCGCCATATGGGTTGTTAGCATCTTGGGATATAAAGACGAAAAAGCCAATCTTTATATTGAAGAAATCCTTATTTTTGAAATTCAAAAAACCCAAAACAAAAGCGTGATTGAAAAAGTCATCAATGACTTAGAAAAAGCCAAGGTGATTATCAGTGAAAACCGGATACGAAAAGAATTTGAAAGATGCTGGGAAGAAGCGTATCACTACATTATGAGTAAGGAAGAGATGAATCAATGACAGAAGAACAAGCGGACACAATTGCTTTGCAAGCCTTGTCTTTTTTAGTTAAAGATGATGACCTTCTTGAGCAGTTTTTGACCCACACAGGTCTCACGCCCCAGGAACTCAAGAACCGTGTTCGTGATCGGGAACTCTTAGGGGGCGTTCTGGATGCTATCCTCATTAATGATGAAGTGTTGTTGGGTTTTTGTAATGTTGCCTCATTAAGTCCTAAAACTATTATTTTGGCCCGCCAAACCTTTCCGGGAGGGTTCGTTGAATATTAACAAAAGCTTGATTTCGCTTTCATAAAGTGGCATATATGTCACAAACTTGAGTGTACCCATGACAAACCTTATTGAAATGAATTCATTACCTCTAAAATCGCGGATCGTTGTAGCCATGTCCGGTGGCGTCGATAGTTCGGTTGCAGCCGCTTTAATGGTTGAAGCTGGTTTTGACGTGATTGGCATGACCCTTCAGCTTTATGACCAAGGAATGGCTGTTGGAAAAAAAGGCGCCTGTTGTGCGGGTCAAGACATTTATGACGCTCGGCAAGTCTGTGACAAGTTGCAAATTCCTCATTATGTTCTCGATTATGAGTCTCGATTTACCCAAGCAGTTATTGAAGATTTCGCCGATAGTTATGTGAGAGGAGAAACCCCTATCCCTTGTGTTCGGTGTAATCAACAAGTCAAATTTAAGGATCTCCTGACAACAGCACGGGATTTAGGTGCCCAAGCTTTGATTACAGGTCATTATGTACAGCGCATCTTTAACAAGGATAAAGCGGAGCTCCACAAAGCCGTCGATTCCACGCGCGATCAAAGCTATTTCCTTTTTACAACGACTCAAGATCAGCTTGATTTTTTGCGCTTTCCCCTTGGTCATATGCCGAAAAGTGAGACACGCACACATGCTGCTCGCTTTGGGCTTGAGATTGCCGACAAGCCGGATAGCCAAGATATTTGTTTCGTTCCTAATGGATCTTATGTCAATATTGTTGAAAAACTACGCCCCGGCGCCCTTGAAGAGGGTAACATCGTTCATGTGGATGGATGTGTTCTTGGAAGACACAAGGGAATCATTCACTATACCATTGGTCAAAGGAAGGGCTTGGGTATCGGCGGAGGAGACCCTCTTTATGTTACCAAGCTAGATCCTGTCACCCATCAAGTTATTGTTGGACCCTATGAGGCTTTGGCTTGTAAAGAAATTCCTGTAAAAGAGGTCAATTGGTTGGGTGAAATCGGAAAAAACCCCATCCGCTGTGAAGTGAAAGTGCGATCAACCCGCCCGCCCGTTAAAGCAGATGTTTACCTTCTTGAGAACAACACCGCCAAAGTTATCTTTGTCAAACCTGAATATGGTGTAGCGGGGGGACAAGCTTGTGTGTTCTACCAAGATACGCGCGTCTTGGGAGGCGGTTGGATTACCAACGTGTTGTCATAATTTATTACCCCTAGGTTTACTTTAAGTTAATCCAATTATGATAAATTGAAGATATAGACAGTGAGGGGATAGATATTGATAAAGTGGTTCATTGAAATTGAAAAAAAATTTTTGGTGAAAGAGCCTCTTCCTGAACTCAAGAATGGGGAATTAATATGCCAAGGATTTTTATGTTCAAAAGAAAATGAAGAAATAAAAGTCAGAGCTTATGAGAATCGTGGAATGCTGTCCATAAAACTCAGCATTGATGAAAATAGGCGCAAGCGGGTAGATATTCCTATTTCCAAAGAAGAAGCCCTCCAACTTTTAGATCGAGCCTGTCCTGAACCGAAAATGAAAAAAAAGCGCTATCGAGTGAAATACTTTGACACACTTTGGGAAATCGATATTTTTGAGGGACAAAACGAGGGACTTATTATAGCCGAGTTAGAATTAAGGGATCCCAAACAGTCTTTTCAAATTCCACCATGGATCGGAGAAGAAGTCACCTATGACAAGCGATATTATAATTCTTACCTTTATTACCACCCCTATTGCTCTTGGAAAGAGAAGATTTAACTCTTGAAAGGAAAATTGATGGTGGGCGTAACTGGGATTGAACCAGTGACCTCTACGATGTCAACGTAGCGCTCTCCCGCTGAGCTATACGCCCTGATAGGTATTATTGTCATATACACATGTTTTTTTGGTGGTGCAAGAAATTTAGACGCCTCGTACGCGAGAACATGTAAAATTTGTTCCATAGTTTTTAGGTTTTTGCACAATGCGAGATGGGTTAATGATCTTGTAAGAAAAGCCTTTTGACTGAACAAAATGGAGAGCTTCTTCAAGTGTTGGAAAGAAAAGTCGTAATTGTCCTCGCGTATTAGAAGAAGCTGTCCACCCCATCAGAGGCTCAATAAACTTATCTTTTTGTGTTTCAAACTCGATAAGCCATTTATTCGTTTTTCTCTTTCCTGACTGCATCACTGTTTTAGATGGTTGATAAATTCGAACTGACGTCATACTCTTTCCTCCACAATGATTTTACCATAAAATTCACACAAAAGGTAAACAAAAGATGACTCACGATTCCTTTCTTTCTCATATCACCCGTCGAGGATTTATGCTTGTTCTATCTTCTCCTTCAGGAGTAGGAAAAACAACCATTGCAAGAGAAGTCCTTTCAAAGGAAAAAGACATTGATCTTTCTATTTCAACAACAACCCGCCCCAAACGTGAATCGGAAGCTGAAGGAAAAGATTATAACTTTGTTGATGTAAGCACATTTTCTCAAATGATCGAAAAGAAGGATTTCTTAGAACACGCTGAAGTATATGGACACTATTATGGATCCCCTAAGTCTCATGTCGAAGAAAAACTTTCAAAAGGAATCGACGTTCTTTTTGATATTGATTGGCAGGGAACGCAGCAACTTAAAGAAATGGCCATGAGCGACCTTGTGAGTATTTTCCTTCTTCCACCCACATTTAGAGATTTGCAAGAAAGGCTATTAAAACGAGGTGAAGATTCCAAAGAGATTGTGATGAGTCGTATGGAAAAAGCGAATAACGAAATTAGCCATTGGGCTGAGTATGATTACGTAATTATTAATCAAGATCTTGGCGCCAGCATTCAAGCTGTCAGGTCTATTCTTCAAGCGGAACGATTAAAGCGCCGACGTCAATCTGGGTTGTCTCATTTTGTACAAGCTTTAAAGGAAGAAAGTTTTACTTTTTTAAATCCGCCCAAAGAGGATTCTTAAGTTGACTTACAAGACTTTCATGAGCACTTAGCTCATCTTCGTGGAGCTTAAAGTGACGCTGTTCACGAATCTTTTTTTCTTGAGTCTGAATTTCTTTTTCTGGATTCGTTTCTCGCGAAAAAGCAAGGGTCAAACCTGGTTGTTTTCCACCAATAAGCTCTAGATAAACTTGCGCGAGAAGCTCAGCATCAATCAAAGCGCCGTGTTTTTCCCGGGAACTGATATCAACGTTAAAGCGCTTGCATAACGCATCAAGGCTTGCAGGGGAGCCAGGAAATTTTTGGCGCGCCATGATAAGAGTATCTATAGAACGACTAAAAGGAATTTCTGGAAAAGAGAGCCATTTGAGTTCAGCATTAAGAAACTTCATATCAAACTTCGCATTATGGATGACGAGAGGATCTTCTTGAATGAAATCCATAAAAAGAGGGGCAACGTCCTTAAAGGGAGGATGGTCTTTGAGAAAATCATGAGATAGACCATGGACTGCAAACGCTTCCTGTGGAACATCCCTTTCTGGATTAATATAAGTATGAAAAACACGTCCAGAAGGAACACTATTAATCAGCTCTAAACAGCCAATTTCAACAAGCCTGTGTCCTTGACTTGGTTCAAAACCCGTTGTTTCAGTATCTAAAACGATCTCTCTTGCCATTATAAATCCTTTTTAATTTTGTTGGCCATTTTCCATGCCACTGTTTTTCTGGCAATTCAGAAATTTGTTTCAAAGCCTCTTTTAACTTTCTTAATGCACTTCCCTTATCAATGCCACAAGGAATTATAAAATCAGCTAATTTTTTCCGTTCATCATCATCCATTTGATGCTCTTCAAAAAATTGAAATAAAGCCGCGCTCATACCCTTTCTTTTAAGTACCCTCAACTTTCTTAAAAAACGGGGTGCCGTTGCGAGAATGCTATAGTCACAGTACCGATTTAATTCTGTTTCGAATAATAGAGGTACATCCAAAACAACAATCTTTGTGTTCCTTCTTTGGTTATCTTCCAAAAAGGCCTTCTGATGTTCTAAAAGTTTGGGAAAGTATATTTCTTCAAGTTGCGACAAAGCACTTTTTTTCATTAAAACAGTATTTCTAAGCCGAGTTCTATCTATTTTTTCATTGACAACAACTTCAGGAAAAATATGTTTTATTTTATTTATAACATCAGCATCATTATCTTTTAAACGATGAACAACTTCGTCTGAAGATAAAATAGGGATTCCCTCTCGATGCAAATGATTTGAAAGCGTAGACTTCCCAGCTCCAATCGCACCCGTGATTCCAATAATTTTCATATAACATTCCCCCTGGGGATAGCCTGTGGATAAAAGCGGGAGAAAATTCGAGCATCTTTATATTTTTTCTCATCCTCTGGATAAGTCAGATCTATTCTCACTTTTTTCCTCTTGTTGAATTTCTTTTCCACGGATGTGAATGAAATCACTCTCCCCTCTTGTATACATTTTTATACACAAGAAAGTACATGATTTTGCCATTCTATTATTAATTTTCCCCAAAATTCACATATATCTTTTTTTCTCTGTGTGAAAAAGACAAAGGTGTGGATAAAACAGAGATAAAGATTTATCCCCACGATTCATAGGTTATACTACTACAACAAATATATTATTAAAATTAAGATTTGTAAGGAGATAAATTGTGTCACCCTTCATAAACACCTTTCGAGGAAAACTAGAGAGATCTCCCCCTGTTTGGTTTATGCGTCAAGCTGGACGTTATTTACCAGAATACAGGCATCTCCGTAACCAACACAAATCTTTCCTTAGTCTTTGTTACACCCCAGAAGATGCAGCTTGTGTAACCTTGCAACCCCTTGAACGCTTTGATTTAGATGTTGCCATTATTTTTTCTGATATCCTTGTCATTCCTGACTGTCTGGGACAAAAGGTTATATTTGTTGAATCTGAGGGCCCCAGACTTGCCCCTCTTTCCTTGACCTCATATTCACATCACCTATCCAAAACCCAGTTTTTAGAAAAAGCGCAACAGGTCTATGAGGCACTTTCTCTTGTCAAATCCAAACTTTCCCCAACAAAGACCCTGATGGGGTTTGCGGGTGCGCCTTGGACCCTGGCCCTATATATGTTAGAAGGTAGAGGAAGTTGCGATTTTTCGAAAGCCAAAGAAGAGGCTTTTCTCAACGAAGCCGCTTTTTCAAAATTCTTACACTTTCTTGTGGACATGATCGTTCTTCATGTGGAGTGTCAAATTCAGAGCGGCGCAGGGGCTATCCAATTGTTCGATTCGTGGGCAGGCCTTTGCCCATCAACCCACTTTCAAAGATGGGTTATTGAACCCACCCGAATGATCGTTGAGCGAGTTCAAGAAAAGCATCCAGATGTCCCGATTATTGGTTTTCCACGAGGAGGAGGAACTCTGTTGGCTGACTTTGTGAAACAGACCAAGGTTTCGGGTCTCAGTCTAGATAGTCATGTCTCACGAGTGTGGGTATACCAGAACATTCAACAACCCATTGTTTTTCAGGGAAATCTTGATCCGCTTCTTTTGGTTGCGGGAGGGGATCCTTTGAGAGAAGCAATTCATACCATCCATACAGAAATGAGGGACAGACCCTATATTTTTAATCTCGGTCATGGTATTTTGCCTCAGACACCTCCAGCACATGTCGAAAGTTGTGTACAATGGGTAAAAGAATTACGATGAAAAAAACGGCTGTTGTTTTGTTAAATTTGGGCGGACCTTCATCTCTTGAGGAAGTTGAGCCTTTTCTTTTTAGCCTTTTTAATGATCCGGCCATTATAACTCTTCCTGCTCCGTTTCGATTTCTATTGGCAAAAGTGATCTCTAAAAGACGGCTTAAAGAAGCACGCCATATTTACAGTCTTTTAGGGGGAGGGTCTCCTCTCTTAGAAAACACCAGACATCAAGCCAAAGCGTTGTCGTCCGTTCTTGGTAAACACACATCCGTTTTTGTTCTCATGCGCCATGCCGATCCACGTCTTCAAGAGACGATCAAAGACATTAAATCTTTTGAGCCAGATGAAATTGTTCTTCTTCCTCTCTATCCTCAATACTCAACCACCACCACAGGGTCCGCACTTGATGAGTGGATAAAGAAAGCGAACTTGAAAAATATACCAATACACTATGTTTCAGAGTATCCCACTCAGGTTGGATTTATTAAGGCCATGAAAGAACTGACACTTCCTTGTTATGAAAAAGCGCGAGATTATGGTAAGCCCCGCGTTCTCTTCACAGCCCACGGTCTTCCTGAAAAAACAATTCGTCAGGGAGATCCCTATCAAAATCAAGTTGAGGAAACCGTTAAATCACTTGTAAATCAGCTGGAGATTGATGAGCTGGATTTTACGTTGTGTTATCAAAGTCGGGTGGGGCCTTTGAAATGGATTGGTCCCTATACGGACGACGAAATTACAAAAGCATCTCAACAAGGCAGACCCCTTGTTGTCTTGCCTGTTTCATTCGTTTCTGAACACTCCGAGACACTCGTTGAATTAGATATGATGTATCGTGAGCTTGCTGAAGAAAGGGGTTGTCCCTTTTATATCAGGGTTTCTACCGTGCAAACCCATCCTGCTTTTATTCAAGGTCTTGCGGATCTTGTCAAAGGGCCCCATTTACAAACATTGGAATGAGTATGCTGACTGACTATTATTTAATCCTGAAATCTCTCCATATCCTTGCTGTTATTGCTTGGATGGCTGGGTTGCTCTACCTTCCGCGTCTGTTCATTTATCACTTAGATTTTGATGTTGGATCAAAACCTTACCTGACGTTTTGTCGAATGGAGAAAAGACTTCTGAAAATGATCATGCTGCCATCAATCTTGTTAACATTTGGTTTGGGTGTTCTTTTGGCATTTTCCATACAGGCTTGGTCGGATGGATGGTTTCATGCAAAGCTCTTGTTTGTCATCGCTCTTGCTGCCTATCACGGATATTTAAGTAAGCTGGCAAAGGGCTTTGAAGTAGGGGTACTTCCCTCTCTCTCCAAGAAAGCTCTTATTCTTTTGAATGAACTTCCATTTTTGCTTGCGATCGTAATTGTTTTTCTTGCCGTCATGAAACCATTTTAAAATAAAACTTGCCATTTGAGAAAATTTTTGTCATCTTGAGCGAATTCTAAAATATATCCCATTGAAAATTTATGAATCTAAAAACTCTGAAATTAAAATCACCTGTTGAGCTTTTGGCGTTGGCCGAAGAACAAGAAATTGAAAACGCAAATACCCTTCGTAAGCAAGATATGATGTTTGCAATCCTCAAAAGGATGGCTGAAAAGGGTGACGCTATTTTTGGGGGTGGGGTTGTTGAGATCTTACAAGATGGGTTTGCTTTTTTGAGATCTCCAGAGGCTAACTATTTGCCTGGACCCGATGACATCTA